>JAUWQN010000079.1 GCA_030611045.1 Methanosarcinales archaeon | reverse complement strand
TGTTAAAACCTCACCTTCTGGACAGGTGAAACAATCCTGGTCTTCATCATACTCAAACTTATCTTTTGAGTATGGACTATCTCTAATCTTTTTTCTTTTAGCCTTCTGAGATGAAGCGTATCTCACCTCTACGCCCAATGTCTGACCTACGGTCAGACTAGCCCTATCGAAGATGGGCATTTTGCCTGCAGGCTTTGCAAAGCCTGCACAGGATCGGTTATACTTACAGCCTTCTGTCCGCTCTTTGCAACCTCCTCCTCTGCCTTATTGAGCTTTTCCTCGATCCTCTTCTTCTCTTTCGCATTGCCAAGTTGTATGCTTCTTTATAATTCTCTTAGAAGCTCTTTTTAATCGCTTACCTCTGGACTCTTCGATCTCTTCTATCTTCTTCCGGATCTTCTCCTGCGTATTGAGTTCTGGTGGAAGTTCATCGCCTCTCCTCTCTCCATAGAGTTTGTCCTCCACATCAAACGATCTTGATGCCTTTCTCTATGATATTCCTTCTCTATCTTGCGCTCATCCAGTTTCCTGTACAGCGTGCTTTGGGTTCTTCCAGTCGGAGATCCTGATCCTCAAAGAGGTAGAGGTAAAAATCGCTGCATTTCCGTTTTCCACACCTTATCAAACGACCGTGGTAGGAAAAGTATCCGTTGAGATGGATGCGTGTATCGTAATAACGGCTATTCCTCTTTGCCGGGAGCACGTAGGAGTTATCCTTCCCTCCCAGGAACTTTATGGTGCCTTCAGAGAAGAAACCGCGGTCAAGAACAAGGATCTTTCCACAAATATCGAGTTCATTGATCGAGTAATAGAGAGTTTTTATATCCTTCACACTGCCAGGAAGAGAGCGAATCATTGTTGGCAATCCCGTGTCTGCGCTGCACAGGAGAGCGAGATTGATCTGGGGTACCTGTATCTTATCCTTGTTGTAGCCCTTCTCAGCCTGACTGATGCTCATAGAGCGTGAGAACATGGAACTCAGATCGTATACAAGTTGCTTGCTCATATCTGCAAGTTTCTTGAACAGGACATTCTGACCAGCTCGATTTACGCCCACATCGCGCAACACGTTAGAGAGATTCTTCGGGTTTAGACTTGGATTAATATCGTCGGCATTGTAGAGCTTCTCCCATGCATCTTTCGCCCGTTTTAATGGGACATTGCCAGAAACACGCACCATAGCAAGAGCGCATATCTCCTCCCAGTGGTCGGGGAAACCCTCTTTCAACAGGGGTTTGATGTCCTTCATCATTTCGTGTAGTAGCATCGAATTGCCATATTCGGTGATATTTCGCGGACCGACAACAGCCCGTTTATTTTGTCCCTTTGGAATGAATCCCTTTTCTTTGTCGAGTTTTCCGAGGTATTTCGATACTTTGCGCCCCTTTTTTATCTCTTTGTCGTAACGATTGGTTGAATGATAGACATAGTACTTTGACCCACGCATCTTGATTTCGAGACACGTTTTACCCTCGTGTCGCTGATCTTCCAACCACTTTCTCACCCACTCTTCCATGCTCCCCATAAATTCATGTAGGGGACATACAAATAAAAAGCTTTTCGGTTTTTATTGTCTCGTTAAATCATAAAAGCATGCTTTATATTGCAGTTGGCAATTATATGTTCCCTATGATTTGACGGAGTTAAGGTTTCTATTGATTTCACAAATATATAAGCAAGTATATGAAAATTAATTATCCATATATGGGGCTATGCTTGACCGGAGCAGGGGCGAATGGGGCGAAGCGGCTGACGATGTCTCCTCGATGACCATCAATTATCTCTTCTTCGGACTGCTCAAGACGGACGGCAAGGAGCTTGACACGGATTTTAAGGAGTTGTACGAGACGTTTTTTGACGTTTATCTTGATAAATCGGGAGATTATGAATTGTTGGAAGTGATACGGCCGTTTTATGCGTTCCGCGGGCTCGTTGTTGCTTCGCCCGTATGGTATCCAAACATCTCATTGGATACTCGGAGAAAGTTGTTTAACTTCATAAAGAACGTGCTCGAAACGGATGAATTTGATTATAAGGGTGTGGATAGGTATTTGGAAGGATAGATAGAAATACGACAACAAGGCTGCGTGAGAGTATTTTATAGGAATAATCTGGAGCACCAATGAGCAGATTGTAGGATCAATACCAGAGATGTAGCTAGCGATTTGCGTTATGTACGCGGAACGACAAAGCTCACCTGCCGCTGTGGAGCGGCAGCGGAATAGCGGTCAGGTGGAGCGCCTTGTTATGCAAATATCCTGAGTTACTTTCATATTCTTTTATCTTTTACCAATCTCCAATAATGATACCCTAACGATGTCAATTTGCATGCTTTGGAATCCATTGCAGCGAAATACATATATTCTGAATCAACGGGAACAACCAATCCTACACCTTGCAATTTTTGCAGGTTCTTGAAGACAGCGACATTTTCGGCTTTAGCATATGGTTCAATAACATCATGGTCCACTTTTTTTGTATTTGTATCTTCATAGGATGGGTCTAGACTGTATTCTTGCTGTGGTGTTGGGAAGTATTCTATTATTTTTCGCAATGTATTCAATGGCACTTGCGGATTTATTGTTCGTAAAGAAGTAAATCGTGTAACGTTTGTCTTAAAAACCGGCCGTTGTTCCCAAGCGCCTAATGCTTGATCGATATATGCGTAAACACCTCCAGGAGAAATATGCCCTCTTAGGTCTGCTGCTCCACCCTGTAATGCATCCAATAAGAGGTTAGTGAAGACACCATGTCCATTTATCTCCATTGAAGGTTCGTCATCTCTGCTTGCTGTTAAAATTGAAACGCCTTCATCCAACTGAGAGACTCCACGCCCTATTGTTGGTGAGCCAAAAGCACCTGAATGACAACAATCAAGTATAACGATTTTATCTTTGGCTTTTGACTGGTTTGCCAGTACTAATATTTCATCCATTGATATACCTTCATCATATGTTTCATGGTCCGGTGTAACTAAATACCCTCCTAATTCATTCAGGAAACCATGACCAGAAAAATACAATAGGACAGTGTCATTGATACCTGAAAATAGTTCGACTATCATTGTTTTGAGCTTGGATTTTGTTTGTACATCTGTTTCGAGTCTGACATCAAAATTTGGTGATCCATCACCATGAGTTTCAATGATGCTTGCAAGACCAGAAGCATCATTAAGACATCCTCGAAGCGGCGATGATGGATAGCTATTTATACCTACTACCAACGCTTTTTTCATTTATTTTTCCCCTCTCCCATTACTTTATCAATAGCACTTGCGATTGCATCCCAATCCCATTTTATTGTCCTATTTCGAGGTAATCCTGTAGGTAGATTACTGCTGGTATTTGCACCGCCAACATAGACACCAAAAACTGGAACATCTTGGTCTTTAGCCATTTTGATTTCTTTCACAACCCCGGTAGCACTTGCCATATATTTACCAACAAGCACTATGACCATATTGCACTTATTAATTTTTTCTTTGACAATGGCTTCCCACTGAGACTGTGGCATTGAAGATTTAGCTGACCAATCCTGAATGGAAAATGGGGTTTTGGAGTTTTTTGCTTGTCCTGCGAAAAGAACTTTTTCATCCAAATTGTGATCAACATCAAAACTTATAAACGCTCTTGGATCTGACATATTTTTCTCCTTTGTTTTATTGCATAACATTGCTTTTTATATTTATTCTATTATTTCTCAATCGGATATAAATAACCATCGTAATTTCGAGCACCCTTAGCCCTCTGGCCATTGGGCCCGTTGTGACCATAAAATACTCCCCCTCCTCTTAAACCATACCCAAAGGCGGCACTTCCTCCAGATCAATATAGACCTCCAACAACGTGGGGCCATTGCGGCTGCACACAGCGTGATAGTCGAGTTGCTCAAAATCGTTGGGATGCGGGATTGTGTGAAGATATCAAGGAGTTATTCGAGCTGTTCTTTGAGGTGTACCTTGATAAATCAGGCGATTACGAGTTATTAGAGGTGATCCCACCATTTTATGCGTTCCGCGGGCTCGTGGTTGCCTCGCCCGTATGGTATCCCAACATTTCGCTCGAAACGAGAAGGAAGTTGTTTAACTTTATCAGGAATGTGCTTGAAGAAGAGCGGTTTGATTATAAGGGTGTGGATAGGTATTTGGAAAGATGAAGGGGGTAATTACTTTGACAATGTCAAATTAAAACATCAATTTTAATAAGATAGTTCCTTGGCATGAGCTATTAACATCTCTCCTTTTCCACCTAATACGAAAAATCTTTGCATCTATAAGGATGGATAGCCAGAATATCCGTTCACAGTGCGA
>JAUWQN010000064.1 GCA_030611045.1 Methanosarcinales archaeon | reverse complement strand
CACCAAGAGATTATAAACGGTGCTCATTACCGTCCGCTTAAAAGATCTGGTTACTTCACTTCCTTTTAACAGCCTTGACCCGATCGCAAAATCGTAGCCTTCGCTCCTGATTGCCTCTACGAGCTCTTCCAGGTGTTTCATATCAGTAGAGAGATCCACATCGAAAAACGCGAGTATTTCTCCCTTAGCCTGCGTAAAAGCCCTACTAAGCGCCTTACCTTTTCCCAATCTCTCTGCGCTATGGATATGTCGCACACAATTCTCTTCCGCTTCTATCCGCCTCGCTATTTCAGCCGTGCCATCGGTGCTCCCGTCTTCTGCAATGAGGATTTCAAAAGTGGACGAGATTTTATCAAGGGATTGCTTCGTTTGCTTCACGGCTTCCGCTATTCTCTCTGCTTCATTATGCGCCGGAAGCACAACCGAGATCTCTGGTTCTCCTTTCATTTCATTTCTGTAGTTGTCTTACATACCCCGAGCCGCCGAAGCGGCGTGAGAATCCAAGAATAAGGATAGATAACACAGTCAATTATTTATTTAAAGACAGGTAAATAACGATAGACGGATGTGTGGAATAATAGGCTACGTGGGGAACAGAAAAGCGTCTACGATACTACTTAAAGGCTTAAAAAATCTTGAATACAGGGGTTACGATTCGGCGGGGATAGCCATAAAGCACACTGCCGGTCACACCCAGGTAAAGAAGAGTGCAGGGAAGTTAGAAGAAATAGGGCAGAGTTTTAATTCTGAGAGCATTGAGGGGAATATAGGGATAGCGCATACGAGATGGGCAACCCACGGAGCGGTTACCGATGAAAATGCACATCCCCATACGGACTGCGAGGGGAAGATAGCGATAGTCCATAACGGGATAATAGATAATTATAAAGAGTTGAAAGGGCGGCTTATCAGCAAAGGACACAGCTTCACAAGCGACACCGATTCTGAGGTAATAGCGCACTTAATAGAGGAAAATTTAGGATACGGATTTGAAGATGCATGCATGAAGGCGTTTAGCAGTTTAGAGGGCAGTTATGCGATTCTTGCCCTTAAAGAAGATGAGGATAAAATAGTTGGCGTCCGAAAGGACTCGCCTTTAGTGCTTGGCGTAGCGGAACATGGCATATTCTTAGCCTCTGACATACCTTCATTCTTAGAATGGACGAATAAAGTCATGTATTTAAGCAATTACGACTTTATCATCGCGGAAAAGGGGGGAATTAAAGTTTACAATGAAGGAAAAGAGGTATTACGTCAAATAGATACGATAGGCTGGAATATCGAAGAAGCGAAGAAGGGAGAATTCAAGCATTTTATGATGAAAGAGATGAGCGAGCAGGCGGAGACGGTCATGAGGGCGCTACTGCAGGATGAGAATATAGTGAGGGATATTGTAGATGAAATAAATAATGCTTTGGGTGTGTTCTTCGTTGGATGCGGTTCGAGCTATCATGCATGCTTAGCAGGTAGCTATCTATTCTCCAGGATAGCGAAAGTGCATGTAAATTCTGTTTTAGCGTCGGAATTCGAGAATTATGAGCATTTCCTCACTGATAGAACATTGGCATTTGCAGTATCGCAATCAGGAGAGACGGCGGATGTGCTTTTTGCGGTGAGGGGTGCTAAGAGTAAGGGGAGCAAAGTGGTTGGCATAACAAACGTCCTGGGCTCTTCGCTCACTATGGAAGGACATGCACTCATCATGATGAATTCAGGTCCTGAGATATGTGTTTTATCAACAAAGACCTATACTTCTCAGGTTGTTTTGATGACCATGCTTGCATACGCAGTTGCGGGAAAATACGAAGAAGGGTTGAAGAAGATTGGGAGCTTATACCTCGACATATATAACTTAACATCGAGGACAATGAGGGACTCCTTGGCGAAGCTCGCAGAGATTTTGCGTGATAAGTGGGATATATACCTTATTGGAAGAGGACTTCAGTACACAACCGCTCTGGAAGCAGCGTTGAAGATAAAAGAGGTTTCCTACATACATGCAGAGGCATTTGCAGGTGGGGAGCTCAAGCACGGTCCTCTGGCTTTGATTGAAGATGGAACACCGTGCATCGTCTTCGTATCCGCGGAAAACAAATCGAAGATCTTATCGAATGCCGAGGAGGTTAAAAGCAGAGGAGGGTATATCATAGGTGTCTCTTCGGAGCAGGATGACTTATTCGATTTCTGGATAAAGGTTCCTGAAGCGGAAGAGCTGAATCCAATAATTCAAATTATACCGATGCAGGTTCTTGCGTATGAACTTGCTGTTTTGAGAGGTCTCGACCCGGACAAGCCGCGCAATCTCGCTAAAAGCGTTACGGTAATTTAGTTTAGATTAGTTAGCCATGAGCATATTCAAAGCATATGACATACGGGGCATCTATCCTTCGGAGATTGATGAGCGTGTGGCATACCGGATAGGTGCGGCATTTGGCACTCTTAACTATGGTAAGATTGCAGTAGGATGCGATACACGATTGAGTAGCCCGCAATTGAAGGAGCATTTTATTAACGGGGTAATCTCAACAGGTTCTGAGATTTTAGATATAGGTGTTGTTACGACGCCCATAGTGGTTTTTGCGATTGAACACTTCAACTGTGATGGAGGCGTAAACATAACGGCGTCTCATAATCCCAAAGAGTATAATGGCTTCAAGTTGTTCGATGCAAATGCAATGCCAATAAGCTATGAGTCCGGGATAGGCACGCTGAAGGCGGTTTTTGAGAGTGAAAACTACCGTAATGGCAACGGTTCTTCTTCAACGCGTGCCATCAAAGAGGATTACATTAACTTTATCCTGGCACTGGCACTGGCACTTGCGCGTGCGCGTGTGAAGATTGGAAATCGATTGTCAGTCGTTATAGACGGCTCAAATGGCGCTGCAGGATTATACGCTCCTGAGATATATAGGCGATTGGGTATGACGGTCAATGAATTGAACTGTACGGCGGATGGTAATTTCCCGGGTCATGATCCGGATCCGTCGAAAGAAGAGAATTTGTTAGATGCCGGAAGCAAGGTTACAGAGGTTGAAGCTGATCTTGGCTTTGTTTACGATGGTGACGGTGATAGATTAGCGGTTATTGATAAGGATGGAACTGCTATAGAATCAAGCAGGATTTTCTCGCTTTTAGCCAGGTTTCTACTGGAAGAGAAGCCCGGGGCGAAGGTTGTCCATGATGTGCTCATGTCAGGAATGGCGATTGATACCATAAAGAGATACGGTGGGCTGGCGATTCCATGCAGAGTGGGCCACACGTATATAGCGCAGAAGATGATGGAAGAAGCTGCTGAACTCGGTGGCGAACTCTCCGGGCATTACTACTTTAAAGAGACGTTCTTCGCGGACGATGCGATACTTGCAAGCCTTAAAGTTATTGAGCTAATTTCACAGGAAGGGAAAAGATTGTCAGAGCTTATCAATGATTTTCCTGACTATGTATCTGAAAATATTCGCATTTCCGTGAAAGAATCCGAGAAGTTTTCGTTTATAAAAAAGTTGAAGAAGGAATTGGAGATAGAAGGATATACATTGGATTGTCTCGATGGTGTTAAAGTTATCTTTGAAGATGGCTGGGCTCTTTTCAGAGCTTCTAATACGGAGCCGAAAATATCCATTGCATACGAATCGAGAGATAAAGAGGAGTATAATAAGATAAAGAACTTTGTACAGTCTATAATCAAAAAGGTACCACACACAGTAAAGTAAGGTAATCGAGAATGAAAGGGATAATACTTGCCGCTGGTAAGGGGGAGAGATTAGAGCCGCTCACGGATTATAAGCCGAAAGCAATGCTTCCGGTATGCAATAAACCGCTGATTGAGTATCAACTTGAACTGCTTCGGGGGCATGGGATTGATGATATAGCGGTAGTTGTGGGCTATTTAAAAGAACAAATTGACTTCAAGGATGTGAAAGTCTATGAAGATAGATTGATACAGGGAACTGCAACGGCGTTGCATGCTGCAAAGGAATTCATTGACGACGATTTCATTCTTATTTATGGCGACCTGTTCTTCGATATCACGAACTTTTCTGATATTGTAGAAACCAAGAACGCAATTGCCGTTTTCAAGGTGGAAGACGTTTCGAGATATGGCGAGGTGATGTTTGAAGACGGACGGTTAAAGGGAATAAGGGAGAAGACTGGATTTGGAGAAGGATTTATCAATGCAGGAATATACCACTTCACGCCTTCGATATTGGATTTAGTGGAGAGGACGAAGGAAAGTGCGAGAGGCGAATACGAGCTGACTGATGCTGTTCAGATGTTGAACACGAAAGAGAAAGTACGAGTTGTTCCTTTGAATGGCTATTGGAATGACATAGGTTACCCATGGGACTATATAGATGCAAACATGCACATGCTTGAGCGAATAGGATTTGCGGTAGGTAAAAACACGGAAATATGGGATTCTGCGATAATAAGAAAACCCGCAGTCATCGGAAAGGACTGCAAGATAAAGAATTGCGTTATTAATCACTCGGTTATCGGGAATGATTGTGTTGTTGGTGAATTTGCTATTGCAAAGCGAAGCGTGGTGATGCCCCATTCTCATGTTCCTCACTTCAACTACGTCCCCGATTCAGTTATCGCAGAAGGCTGCAATTTAGGTGCGGGAACCAAGATAGCGAATTTGAGATTTGACGATAGGAATGTGAAGATGAGCATAAAAGGAGAGAGGATAGATTCAGGCAGGAGGAAGTTAGGAGCAATCGTTGGATATAATGTCAAGACAGGCATAAATGCTTCAATCTATCCGGGGGTTAAGATAAGCAGTGGTAAATGGATAGAAGCGGAGACGTTAGTGCGGCGAGATATTTAACGTTCGTAGCAGAGAAGCATTGTAATCGAAAGTAAACATTTATATATGCGGATAGAATACAAATAGATATACGATGAAGACAAAAACAATCCGGCTTAAAGAGAAATTTGCAGATGAATTGGCGAGGATAGCGGAGAGGGATGGTAAAAAAGAGTCCGAGACAATTCGTGAGATCTTTGACTTTGGACTGCGGGAATACAAAATAAGAAAGGCAATAGAGAAATACCAGCGAGGTATTTTATCGCAAGGAGGAGCTGCGGAGTTTGCTGGTTTGAATATCCCGGATTTCAATCGGGAGATAAAGAATAGAGGTTTTGTTCTCAGAATCGATAAAGGAAGGTTGGAACAGGAGATTGAAGGGTTGTGATTGTGTTAGATTCTTCTCCGCTAATATATTTAGGTAAGAGCAATGCGCTATTCATCATCAAGGAGTTGTATGGGTCGGCTTTGATTCCTCCTTCGGTTTACAAAGAGGTTGTAGAAGTCGGTGGCGAGAAAGGATTTGAAGATGCTGAGGCTATAAAGGAAGAGATAGGGGAATTGTTGATTGTCCAACACCCACACGAGGAAACAATTAGAGATATTGGGGATGATGCAGAAAAGAAGAATTTCCAGTTAGGGAAGGTAGAAATAGAAGGAATAGCTCTATGTATTGATACTAACAGTATCTTCATAAGTGATGACGATGATGCAAAGCGTTATGCCGAAATTCGTACTATAGCGAGCAAGGGAACAATCTATCTGCTACTGAAGGCGTACAAGGACAAGATTATTTATAGGGATGTGTGTGCAAGAACATTTGAGGAAATAGTAGAAAAGGGATTCTGGATAAGCCCGGAAATAATAAATATGTTTCATAAACGTTTAGGGGGAATATAATAGAATGAAAGCAGTTGTGACCGGTGGAGCGGGATTCATTGGCTCAAATTTAGTGGAGGAGTTAGCAAATAGAGGAACGGAAGTTGTTATATTGGATGATTTAGCAACGGGTAAGATGGAGAACATAACGAATTTGCTCAAAAGTGCACAGGTGAAATTTATAAAGGGAAGCGTGACGAATCTGGAACTGCTCAAGAGCATTTTCAACGATGTGGATTGCGTTTTTCACCAAGCGGCAATTCCCTCTGTTCAGAGGTCGGTTGAAGATCCGCGAATGACAAACGAGGTGAATGTGAACGGAACGTTGAATGTTTTATTTGCCGCGAAGGAGTGCGGCGTGGAAAAGGTAGTTTATGCTTCTTCGAGTTCGGTTTATGGCGATACACCTGAACTGCCGAAGCGAGAAGATATGAAACCAAATCCCAAATCGCCTTATGCGGTATCAAAGCTCACGGGAGAGCAGTATTGCACGGTTTTTGAGGCGGTTTATGGACTAAAAACGGTATGTTTGCGATACTTTAATGTTTACGGGCCAAAGCAAGATCCTGCTTCAGAATATGCCGCGGTTATACCAAGGTTTATAACGCGAGTGCTGGCAGAGAAACCACCCATCATCTACGGAGATGGAGAGCAGACGCGAGATTTTACTTTCGTAAAGGATGTGGTGCATGCGAATATATTAGCTTTAGCTTCTGAACGAGGAGAGGGGGTTTTCAATATAGCTTCCGGTAGCAGAATAAGTTTAAACGAGCTCGCACATAGGATTATTAAGATGACGGACAATGATTTAAAGCCGATTTATACGGAAACACGTAAGGGGGACATAAAACACTCACTGGCAGATGTTTCCTTAGCTAAGGAGGAGATAGGATACGAGTGTGAATATAGTCTGGAAAAGGGCTTAAAAAAGACGATTGAATATTTCAAGGATAAAAAATAAGAGAATTGCCTTTGAGCTGGTCGATATATTATTAAGGAGAACAACTATAAATTTAATGCGGGAAAGGATGAAATAATCAGGTTCCTATTAGATTTGGCAAAGAGGCAGATAAGGTTGATGGAGGTGGAAAAAATGGGTGAAGAGAAACGTGAAATCGAGATAAAGCATTCGCAGGAACTCTCAGAGGAGTACCCGGGAAAGGAGATTTATATAACCTACATGCCAACCGACGAGGAGACGGTGACGCTATTATGAGATTTTCGTACAAATTTGCTTTGATGAAAAGGAGAAGGTTGTTGAGTTTTATGCCAAAGAAGATTGAAGATAGATAGATGAGAAGATGGCGACCCTGACGCATGATGCCGAATACGCATGTGCATGTGCATTTGATGTAGATGTATGGATTGACTATCCTAATCAAGTGAGCCACTTTTATGGCGGATATGGTCCGGGGCTTTATTTATGGGTGGACACCGCGGATATTGAACGATTTACTGCCCAATTAGAGGCGGAATTACGTGCAATAGGTGCATTACCCTAAAACTATTTATGGTATGAGGATAAACAGGAGTGTGTAATAGAAGGGAGGCATAAGAAAATGGGGATGTTTGACACTATTTACTTTGATAAAGCATATACGTGCCCAAGATGTCAGAAGAAGATATATTCTACACAGACAAAGGCATTTGAGAATCTGCTGGAGAGTTTCCACGTGAAGGATTGTATAGGTCATGCAGAGGAGATGAGGA
>JAUWQN010000036.1 GCA_030611045.1 Methanosarcinales archaeon | reverse complement strand
TCGTGCGAGTATGTATACGTGTCATCAATAAAGGATCATCGCTTGCCACAGTCAGGACAGCCACCAGTCTTACGCGTACAGGTCAAAAACAGCGTTATCATCCGCTCATCATCGATCACATCGCAAAGCGTATAACCGTGGAAATCAAACATGTTTCTGAATATGGGCGACCGCTTTATGCGAGTCATTTTTGCCAAAAGAGATAGCTCTCTCACACCGTAGTTATATCTTCCTATTCATCCCAAAGTTGGAAAAGAACCATGAAAACTTTGAATTCACCACCATTCCGGCAAAAATTAAAAATTCTTGCCTTAATCCAGTTCCAAGCACCTTCTTTAATCCAGGGAGAGACGATAAGTATCTCATACTAAATCAGCTCGGGCAATCATTTGATGTAAAGAATCCTCAATGCTATCCATCCCAACAGCTTCAAAGGTAGCAGCGAAAGTTGTATCCGTTTTTTTTCCTCTGGATATGTTGATCAATGTAACGTTCAAGATCTTCTAACCGCTTGCTTGACTTATACTCACTTATCCCCTTTAGTTCCCTCAAATTCTTTCGTAATTCCTGATTCTCGTTTCTTAAATGGTCGATCTCGAGACTGTCATATTCTCGAGTTCGATAATATAGGCAAATACAAACAACCAAACAAAAGAGCAGAATTAAAGCCGCAATCCATCCAAGCATTCTAAGCGCCCCCCCCTAACCTTCACAACACTAAGTTTTACCGCCCTCATCTCCCGTAAGCACACATTAACACGCTCTGTACTCAACCTTAAACTTTACTCTTTCTTTCAGAACTTTCTAAACTCTTCTATCACCTCAGGGTGCTCAGCCACGAGCTCATTCACTCTAAAAAACGCAGACACATATTCGTGTTCATGAATCACAGTTTAGCACATAAGAGCTTTGAACTTTAAGTAAGAAGCCCCGGGAGGGATTTGAACCCTCGCCCTATTGATTACAAGTCAATCGCTCAAACCAAGCTAAGCCACCGAGGCGATCTTTTATTAAACTGTTACTCTACGTCATATATAAAATAAGGATAATAGGGAAGATAAAAAGCCCGTTGGATAGGTTGTTTGAGAAAGAGTGAGGAGGAGGTGTGAAAGGATGAGAGGGAGGAAAATCGGTGAGATAGGAAGTTCAACCAGAGGGCGGTATATAATACGCAATATTGCAGATATAATACCAAATTGGAGTGATATATGCAGTACTGCAGATATACTGGAGTTAGACGAAAAGCTCGTTCGCCATCAGCAAAACCTTTTCATCACCCAAAAACCATTCATGTAAGTGAAAAAAATGGGGAATAAAGAACAATTAACACCAAAAGAAACTTCAGAACCAGAATCTTACTACTTCGAGTTGCAAGCTTCTTGGGGTCTGACCAAACACATAGGCGGCTTGAATGCTACCAGGGAGCTAATTGAGTTATGCCATATCGACAAAGATTCATATGTTTTGGATGTCGGTTGTGGTGTTGGAGTAACCGCTTGTTATATGACCAAAGAGTACGGCTGTAAAGTGGTTGGCATAGATTTTTCTGAAATGATGGTCAAGAGATCAAAAGAAAGAGCCAAAAGAAAGGGTGTTGAGGATAAAGTTGAATTTAGGGTAGCAGATGCTCAAGACCTTCCTTTCAAGGACAATCTTTTCGATGCAGTTGTTAGTGAGTCTGTAAATGCCTTCATGGAGGATAAGCAAAAAGCGGTAAGCGAGTATAAGCGGGTGATAAAGCTAGGGGGATACGTGGGGTTCAATGAAGTAACCTGGGTAGAGACACCGCCGCCAGAATTAGTTGAATACATGTCTCGCGCCCTGGGTGGAGCAGAATTTTTGACTTCTGGTGGTTGGAAGGATTTGTTGGAGGGGGCTAGACTTACAGACATAGTAGCCAGAGCCTACAAAACTACTGCTTGGCGTCAGTGGGCTAATGAAGTTAAACAAATGAATCCTAGAGATTACTTGGGGGCATGGGGTAAATTTTTATCCCTGTGTTTTAAGAGCCCAGCAGTCAGAAAGTATATTAAAGAAATAAGTGTGCCTCCTAAAAGTGTTTTTAGGATTTTTAAATACGCTGGATACGGAATATACGTTGGTAGGAAATAAAAGGAGGTGGCGAGCGAGCACTCAAAATTGCGTAGCAATTTTGCCCTTTGGGTCGTCTAACAGAGGATAAAAGACTACGGCTTCGCCTTCGTCCAAATTTTCCCTACGAGAAAACTTCGTTTATCCTCGTTTCGTTATACGAAATTGCTGAGCCTCACAAAAGTCAAGCTAAAACATCCCGATTATCCCGTTTCCGATGAACTGTATTGCTATCGCTGCAACGATAATTCCTATTACACGGCTTAACACCTCCGTTCCCACCTTACCCATCAGATCGTATAACCTATCTGATTGCCCTAATACGAGTCGTGTTGCGATGATCGTGGATAAAATGGAAAAAAGGACCACAAAAACTCCAGACGATTGTATTATTACCATGACCGCAGTTATAGCACCGGGACCGGCGAGCATTGGAGTCCCTATCGGAACCGCTCCCACTCCTGCTCCTGATTCTTCCGTCACTCCGTATTTGTGCTCACCTCGTAAAAGATCGAAGGAGATGAGCAAAAGGAGAATACCACCTGCGATCATAAAACTATCTATACTTATACCTAACACGTTCAGAATGATTTTGCCGAGAAATGCGAAGAGGAGCAGGAGAATTGTAGCAACGATAACCGCATGATTAAGTTCCGTTCTCCGCTCCTCTTTCCTCATACCTTTCGTTAGCGCTATAAATACCGGAATATTGCCCGGCGGGTCCATTACCACAAAGAGGATGATAAACGCCTTCACCAACAACAACCAGGAAATCGGATTTAAATCCATAATATCTTTATTATTTTATAGATACATGAAAATGTAAATCTTATAAGGTATGTAGAGTGAACGTCGATGCCGAGAGATGAGATATGGACTGAGAAATACCGACCGAGGACGCTAAACGAGGTATCAGGACAAGAGGCTATAATAAATAACCTTCAATCTTACGTAAGGAAAAGGAACTTACCGCATCTTATCTTTTCCGGACCTGCGGGTGTTGGTAAAACGGCAGCGGCAGTCTCTATGGCACGGGAATTCTACGGTGATACTTGGTCAGAGAACTTTACTGAGCTTAACGCAAGTGATGAGCGCGGCATAGATGTGGTCCGTAATAACATAAAGAACTTCGCACGAACCATGCCTATTGGCAATGCCTCATTCAAAATCATCTTCCTCGACGAGGCAGACGCGTTGACCGATGCCGCGCAGTCCGCACTTAGAAGAACTATGGAACGGTATTCCGGCACGTGCAGATTCATTCTCAGTTGTAACTACTCTTCCAAGATAATTGATCCCATACAGTCCAGATGCTCGGTGTACCGGTTCAAATCACTTTCTTACGATGCAATCGCAGCTCGTATAAAATATATTGCAGATAAGGAGGGCTTGAAAGTCTCAGAAGAGGTTATTCGAGCTATAAACTACGTTTCGATGGGCGATATGCGACGAGCAGTAAACGCATTGCAAAGTGCTGCGGTACTCAGCAGCGAAATAAAACCTGAGATGATCTACGAGATAACCGCAACGGCAAGACCCGAGGAGATAAAAGAGGTGATAAACAAGGCACTTGACGGTAAATTCTTTGATGCGCTCGATACCCTGGAGGTGTTGATGGATAAAGGCATATCCGGCGACGAAATATTAGCGCAGATGCATCGGCTTGTGATAAACCTGGATATTCCTGCTCGTAAGAAGGTGGAATTGATGGACCGAATTGGTGAAGCGGACTACCGAATTACCGAGGGTGCACATGAGAGAATTCAATTGGATGCGCTGATAGCTTCCTTTTGTTTAGCTTCGGATAAAGAATAATCAATCACTCACTCACTCAATCAATCACGAGCCAACGCATCAGTAACAGCCTTTTCCATCACCGCTATCGGCGGCTCCTCTTTTGTCCATATCTTGAACGATGCGGCGCCCTGATAGACGAGCATCTTCACACCATCCACTATCTTCTTCACGCCTGCACGCTTCGCCTCTTTCAGCAACTTCGTCTCCACAGGATTGTACACGATATCGAATACCACAAGATCCTGATGCATCATATCTGCATTTACTAACGTAGCATCCTCATGCGGATGCATTCCCACGGAAGTTGCATTGATCAAAATATCCGAAGCTTTGATCCGCGTTTTAAGCTCGGCGCCCAATCCAATAGCAGCCGCATTACTGAGCTTAGCAGCCAACTGAGCAGCTCGTTCTTTCGTCCTGTTTGCGAGCGTTACCTTTGCACCTTCGAGGTCGAGGTAAAAAGCGATCGCCTTTGCAGCACCGCCAGCACCAATAATAAGCACTTTTTTGCCTTTTAGTTCGCCTACGGTCTCTTTCAACACCTGCATTGAGCCAAATCCATCGGTGTTATAGCCAACCGGCGTGCCACTGCTAAAATCAATAGTATTTATTGCGCCTATTTTCTTCGCCACTTCCTCTGCATCTACGAAAAGGAGCGCTTTCTCTTTCAACGGTATCGTAACGTTAAGACCAGCGATGCCGAGACTTTTCGTGTCCTTTATCGCATCCTCAAGTTCAGCCTTTGAAACTCTGAATGCAAGATAAACGGCATCCATCCCGAGTTTCTCAAAGGCGGCATTATGCATAACCGGAGAGAGACTATGTGCTACAGGATCGCCGAGAATACCGTAGATCTTTTTCATCATCATACAAATATTTAGCAAAGTTTAAACGTAAAAAAGCAAAAAGCTTAAGTAAGGTGTGTAAAGTACGTATTGAGTAAATAATAAGAAGGAGGAAAAATGGAGGGAATGAACGTTAACCTGATAAGTGGGAGAACGACGGTGCAGGGTCAAAATTTGGATAGTAAACTCACAGAGAAATACTTCGATGAAGTGGCAGTCTGCAATTTGAACGGAAGCGACATGGAGAAACTCGGCGTTGCTAAAGATGACAATGTGAAAGTAACGACTGCGTACGGAGCAGTGGTGGTGAAAGCGAAGCAAGACGACGGGAATCCAGAGGGGCTTATTTTTATTCCTATGGGTCCCTGGGCAAATGTTTTGGTGAGCGGATATACGGAAGGTGCTGGTATGCCTCGGTTCAAAGGTATAGGTGCTGAGATAGGGAAGACCGCGGAAACAGTTTTGCCAGTAAAGGAACTGATGCGGACGTATATGGAATAAAGGGTGGTAAAAAATGGTGGAAATAACAGATGTTGTATGCTCATTGTGTGGATGTGTATGCGACGATATCGTGTTAGAAGTTGAGAATAACCAGGTGACGAAGATAAAGAGGGGCGCATGCTCAGTGGGTAAGAGCAAGTTGCTGGGACACGAGCGGATAAAGAGCCCGATGATACGAGAGAACGGCGAACTCAAGGAGTGCTCTTATGATGAGGCGATAAAGAAAGCGGCGGAGATACTGTATAAGTCGAGGAGACCTCTTTTATATGGCTGGAGTTCGACGGTCTGCGAAGCTGATAGTGCAGGAATAGAGCTTGCAGAGGATATAGGTGGCGTTGTGGACAATACTGCTACGGTATGTCACGGACCTTCAGTGCTGGCGATACAGGATGTTGGGATACCTTCTTGCACGCTTGGAGAGATAAAAAACCGGGCAGACCTCATTATATACTGGGGTGCGAACCCAGCGCAGGCGCATGCGAACCACATGAAGCGATATTCGTATGTCTCAAAGGGATACTGGACGGCGGAAGGTAAGAAAGGCAAGAAACTGGTTGTGGTTGATGTAAGGAAGACGATGACATCAAAGATGGCGGACGTATTTATACAGGTAGAGCAGGGGAAAGATTACCAGGTCTTCTCTGCGCTACGAGCTATATTGCGGGGGCATGAGGATGTAGTGCCAGATAAAGTAGCCGGTGTGCCAAAGGCGCAACTGTTAGAGGTTGCGAATATGGTAAAAGAAGCCAAATTCGGTATCACATTCTTTGGTATGGGCGTGACACAAGCCGGAGCAAGGCATAACAATATAGTAAATGCAATACAGTTCACGCGTGCCGCACATCTGCATGGTAAATGGTCTATTATGCCAATGCGAGGACATTACAACGTTACGGGATTCAATCAGGTATGCACGTGGCAAACAGGGTTTCCATTCTCCGTTGACCTGTCACGAGGATATGCGTGGTACAATCCGGGAGAGACATCTTCTACCGACCTTTTATACAGGGAAGATTGTGATGCAGCATTAATTATTGCTTCAGATCCGGGTGCGCATTTCCCTGGTGCAGCGCTACGACACTTAGCTAAGATTCCGGTTATCCAGATAGACCCTTATGCGAATCCAACGACTGAATTTGCAGATGTTGTCATTCCAGCGGCAATAAGCGGGATAGAATGCGAGGGCGGTGTTTATCGGATGGACAATATACCAATAAGACTGCGGAAGATACTGGATACCGACTACTACGTACCGGATGAGGAGATCGTGGAGCGGATACATGCAGAAGTGAGAGCATTAAGAGAGAAGGAGGGCGAGTAAAATGGCTGATGGTGAATTATTGATAAGGAACGGAGTGGTTTACGATCCTATAAACGGTGTGAAGGGAGAGAAGAAGGATATTTGCATTCGCGATGGTAAGATAGTGGAATCGGTAACGAATCCGAAAGTGATAGACGCAGAAGGCCGGGTGGTAATGCCCGGTGGTGTGGACATCCATTCACACATTGCAGGCGGTAAAGTTAACTCAGGGCGGCTGATGCGACCAGAAGACGGTAGAAAGGGATTAGAAGCGAAGACGAGCGTTTGCAGACTGCAATCCGGTTATTCGGTCCCCAATACCTTTGCTACTGGCTACCGGTATGCGAAGATGGGCTACACCTTTGTGATGGAAGCGGCAATGCCTCCGCTTGCAGCACGGCACACGCACGAGGAGATGATTGATATCCCGATACTGGACAATGCGGCACTTCCGCTCATTGATAACAACTGGATGACGATGGAATACGTGAAGAGCGGAGATATGGACCTGCTTGCGGCTTATGTTGCATGGATAATAAAAGCGACAAAAGGCTTCGGCGTGAAAATAGTAAATCCCGGAGGAACCGAAGCGTGGGCGTGGGGAAAGAACTGCGATTTGAATGACTCCGTGCCTTATTTTGACGTTACACCTGCGGAGATAATAAAGGGCTTGGCAGAGGCGAATGAGAAGTTTGAGATGCCTCACTCCATCCACGTGCATACGAACATGTTAGGTCATCCCGGGAATTTCGAAGTGACAAAGGATACTTATGACCTTGTGAAAGGAGTGAAACCGTCTAAAGACCGGCAGGTTATGCACACCACACATACTCAGTTCCATTCTTATGGCGGCACGAATTGGGGCGATTTCGAGTCGAAGGCGGATGCGATTGCGGGTTATATAAACCAAAACGACCATGCTACCATTGACATTGGCTCGATTATACTGGGTGATACCACGACGATGACCGCAGATGGGCCGATGGAGTACAGCCTGTATCAGATAACAGGCAGAAAATGGACGAATCTCGATGTGGAACTTGAGACGGGTTCGGGGATAACACCGTTCTTGTACTCGGGTAAATCCCCGGTGAATACCATTCAATGGGCGATCGGTCAGGAATTAGCACTGCTGGTTAAAGACCCGTGGAAGATTGCGCTCACGACCGACCATCCGAATGCAGGGCCGTTCATCGGGTACCCGATCATCATCTCGATGTTAATGAGCAAGAAGCGGCGAGATGAGTCCGCCGAGGATATGCATAAAGTCATCTTCGATCGAGCAGAATTGCCCTCAATAGACCGTGAGTACGATTTAAATGAGATCGCGATCATCACAAGAGGAATGACTGCGAAGGCTTTGGGACTGCACGAGCATGGCAAGGGTCATCTTGGCGTTGGTGCGGACGCAGACGTTGCGATCTACGATATGTCACCAGAAGAGCGAGATGCAGGCAAGATCCAGAAGGCGTTCTTGAACACGAAGTACACGATAAAAGCAGGCGAGATCGTGGTTAAGGATGGCGAGGTAGTAGCAACACCACCAGGGAGAACGATCTTTGTCACGCCGGAATGCGACCAGAAGCTGACGGATGAGATGCTCGTTACGCTGAAGGATAAGTTCGATAAGTACTACTCGGTGACCTTCAATAATTATCCGGTTCAGGACGCTTACTTGCCGAATCCGTACGAGATAAAGGCGCCAATGCGCGGGTGAAAAAGGAGAAAAGAAAAAATGCAAACCATAACGTTAAAGTTGAAGGACGCGGTTAGGAGTGGAATCGCAACAGTACCTGTCGAGGTGGAATCATTAACCCCGGATCAGCTCTTTGGTAAGAGTGAAGCTGAGCTAAAAGCAGTGAAGGTCTGGTGGGGCAATCGAGAGGAGAATACCGGCGACCTGTTCGATGTGAGCGTAGAGGGAGACGCGGCGAGTGCTGACGAAGTGAAGATCGTGATGGAAGGCGATTTGACACGAGTGAAGCGCATAGGATCGGGTATGAAAGCAGGCGAGATCGAGGCACGCGGTGACGTGGACATGCACTGTGGCGCGCTGATGGAAGGCGGCCGGATAGTAGTGAAAGGAAATGCAAATTGCTGGGCAGGCAGAGAGATGCGCGGTGGCGAGTTAATCATCGAGGGTGATGCGGGCGATAACCTCTGTGCGATGTATCGCGGCGAGATGAAGGGTATGACCGGCGGTAAAGTGACTGTAGGCGGTGATGTCGGTGAGTGCATTTGCCAATACATGGCCGGTGGCGAGATCCTGATAAAGGGTAACGCGAACAGGCTCGCTGGCCTGAACATGAGCGGCGGTAAGATAACGATCGAAGGCGATGCAGAACTATTCGGACCAGACATGACCGGTGGCGAGATCGTAATGAATGGCAAAGTGCTGGAGATGATGCCTTCGTTCAAGTTCCTGGAGACCGCAACCATTGACGGCGTGGAATACAAGAAGTACCTTGGCGATTTCGCAATGGGCGAGAAGAAGGCAAAAGGAACACTGTACGTGAAGTGAGGTGATTTTTTTATCACCTCTTTTTTCTTTATTTTTTTGATTTGCTTTTTTCAGACGATTATATCCTACCTAACACTTCATCCACTCTCCTCTGCACATCAATCGTCCTTTTAATCTCTTTCGCAACCTTCATGTAATGCTCTATTCCCTCTAAAGATAGTTCTCGCCCTTTTCTGTCCTTCAAATACTTCATCAGCACCTGATAACCTCCGATTTGATAGTTCCACACCGCTTTAGAGATCCCCTCGTGATTTAATTGTTTCGGTTCCGCTTCACACGTACAAAAAGACTTAGCTTGTTCGATAAATTAACATTTTACACCTGAAAACTTATATTGTATATCTCAAGTGATAAAAATGCCCTCCCTCACTTTCTACGGCGGTGTGAACGAAATTGGCGGTAACAAGATCCAGTTAGAAGTGGGTGGCACGAAACTCTTTTTGGATTTCGGCATGAGCTTCAAGATTGTAAACCAGTACTTTGCCGAGTTCTTACAGCCGCGGAAATGCACTGCGTTAGCCGACTTCTTCGAATTAGGGCTGCTGCCAGATATCAAAGGCATTTACAGGGCAGATTATTTGATGCACATGGATCGTCCAGAGGAGGAGCGAAGCGTAGATGCCGTTCTTCTTAGCCATGCTCATGCTGACCATGCACAGTATATCCATTTTTTGAGGACGGATATTCCCATTTACTGTACGAAAGCGACAAAGATCATTTTGCAAGTCCTGGAAGAAACGGGCAGCAATCCGTTATCAGACTTAGTTACCGCCTGCGACGCATTTACCTTTTACACTAACAAAAAAGGAAACTTAAGCAGAGTAACAAGGAGAAACACCGAGTTTGTCCACGAGCGAATTTATCATGTGATGGAGCCCGAGGATAAAGTTAAAATCGGCTCGTTAGAGATCGAGATGGTTCCCGTGGATCATTCTTTACCTGGTGCATGCGGCTACATTATTCATTCTGACGAAGGAAATTTAGTTTACACGGGCGATATTCGCTTTCACGGTTCCAATCAGGCGTTAAGTAAAACTTTTGTGGAGAAAGCGAAAGCCGCTAAGCCAAAATGGCTTGTATCCGAAGGGACTCGAATTGATAACATGCAACAAGACAGTGAAGAAGGCGTAAAGAACGTAATCACGCAGTTGATTGCCACAGCAAAAGGCTTGGTCTTTGTTGAGCATCCAATTAGAGATTTGGATAGGGTAAATACTATTTTTGAAGCGGCTAAAGCAAATAAGCGAGAATTTGTGGTTACCTTAAAACTTGCATACCTTATAGAAGCGTTGGGCGCATCAGCTCCTTTCTCGCTCAGTAACGTGAAGATTTTAGTACCTAAGAAGAGCTGGGGTTTAATTAGCAAGGACGGAAATAATCGTAAGTTAGTCGAGCAGGATTATGCAACTTGGGAGCGGGCATTTATTAGCCGGGAGAATGCAATAACCTGCAACGAGTTGCAGCAAAATCCAGAGCACTATGTGGCCTCTATGAGCCTCTGGGAGATAAATCAGCTCACGGATATCCAGCCAGAAGCGGCTATCTGGATAAAATCGTCCTGTGAACCGTTCAGTGACGAGATGATATTAGACGAGGAAAGAAAGAGGAACTGGTTAGAGCATTTTGGTATAAAAGATTATTTTGCTCATGCTTCTGGACATGCCTCTGGTGCTGAACTAAAGGCAATTATCACAGAGATAAATCCTCATAGGCTGTATCCCGTTCATACGGAGCACTCGGAGATGTTCAAGGAGTTCTTCAGGAACGTGGAGATGGTGGAACTGGGAAAGACGTACACCTTATAAGTTTAGCTGAGCAGTGCATTTCGGATCGGAGTGATAATGTTTTTTTATGATATCGTTTCCGCATGAAACCGCTAAGAGCAGGCGTGGAAAAATTTATAACTTCTCATGCCCTTACATAATTACGATGTCTTCTACTTTGCTCTACCACAAAACGTTAAAAGACAAATTAGAGAAGGAGCTGAAAATAGCGAAAGAAGCGAGGAAAAAGGGGTTGGACCCTGCACCAGCTCCTGAAATAAACATCACGAAAGACCTTGCAGAACGCGTGGAGGCACTCATCGGCATAAAAGGCTTGAGCACGAGGATACGCGAATTAGAGCGCGAGGGGCTGGGTAGAGAGGAGATAGCGTTACGAATAGGCTCCGACTTCGCGGACGGCAAATTTGGTAAGTATAAAAGGATTGAGATCATAGAGAACGCAGTGCGAGCCGGTGTGGCGATACTCACCGAAGGTGTGGTTGCAGCGCCTATTGAAGGAATAGCGCGTGTTGAGTCAGATAGAAACGATGACGGAAGCGAGTACATAAAAATATTTTATTCCGGCCCGATAAGAAGTGCGGGAGGGACTGCGCAGGCGCTCTCTGTATTAGCAGCAGATTATATAAGGCGGAAAGTGGGATTTGCGGCGTATCATCCGAGAGAAGAGGAGGTAGGACGGTACGTTCTGGAAGTTTCGGTCTATGAGCGGATAAGTGGCTTGCAATACACGCCGAGCGATGAAGAGATAAAGGAAATCGTGAGAAGTTGCCCCATTTGTATTGACGGTGATCCTACCGAAGATATAGAAGTGGGTGGCTATAAAGACCTCGAACGGGTCGCAACAGATAAAGTACGGGGTGGAATGGTGCTTGTACTCACTGAAGGAGTCGCAATGAAGGCACCGAAGATCAAGCGACACGTTGATAGACTCGGACTCGAGGGTTGGGACTGGGTGACGAAACTGGTAAAATCGAAGGGCGAGAAAAAAAAGAAGAGCTTCTTATCTGATTTAATCGCGGGAAGACCTGTATTTGGGCGGCCATCGGCAAAGGGTTCGTTCAGCCTTCGATACGGACGTGCACGCAATACCGGACTTGAGGCAGTCGGGTTAAACCCTGTTACAATGTCTTTGCTTGGATTCACCGCGGCAGGGACGCAGATAAAGCCAGAACTACCGGGTAAAGCGGGCTGTGTAGTCCCTGTTGACTCTATTGAGGGGCCGACGGTGAAATTGAAAGATGGCTCACTCGTCAGATTAGACGCTCAAACTCATGAGGCGATGCAAGATGCAAGATGCAAGGGGCAAGTCAAACCCGAACCTGTAACCTGTAACCTGTATCCTGCATCCCAATATAAGTTTTGGGATGGAATAGCCGAAATAGTAGATTTGGGAGAGATACTCATTGATTATGGCGATTTTTTGGAAACCGGACATCGGTTAATGCCAGGGGCATACGCGCATGAATGGTGGTTAAAGGAATTGGAAGCGATCGCAAAGGATGAGGCGGCGAGATGGCGTTTGAAAACACCTAACCAATCAGAAGCAATAGAGATTGCGTCCCGCTATGCGATGCCACTCCACCCTGCGTATACCTATTTGTGGGAGGACATAACTGAAGAGGACAAGGACTATTTGGCGGAGTGTATCTGCAAAGAAGGGAGTATAGACGAAAGAACTCTCTTTATTCCTAATGACAATGACGGTAGAGTAAAGCGTATTCTGGAGGATTTGCTTGTCCTGCATCAAACGTCAGTTAAAAAAGGCTTTTTAGCAATATACGAGCCAAGTGCTTTGTTACGGTGTTTAGGAATAACCGAAGATTTAAAAAGAGACGAATCGGTGCGGATAAAGACGAGGAGTAAAGCACCGACACGAATCGGTATGAGGATGGGACGACCGGAGAAATCGAAAGAAAGAAGGATGAAACCCGCTCCTCATTCGCTATTTCCACTTGGTGAATATGGTGGAAAGAACAGATCACTGAAGGAAGCATTAAAGAGTAAAGTGATCGAGGTGGAAATTCAAGCTTTGGGACGCGTTGACCAGAATAAAATAAACAAAACCAGAAATAAGAACCGGGATACAAAAAAGAGCATTGATTTAGAGAGTTATTACCAGAAAACGATGAAAAGGCTGGGTGAGGATTCTACTAATACGAATAAACAAGATGTAAAATGCGTAAAAGGTCTTATTTCAAAGCAAAAAGTGGCTGAGCATCTCGGCAAGGGGATATTACGGGCGAAGCATGATGTGGTCGTGTTTAAGGACGGCACGATACGCTACGACTTTACGAATTTACCGCTCACTCATTTCAAACCCATAGAAATAGGCTTGGATGTAGAAAAAGCGCGGGAGTTAGGATATTCGCATGATATAAATGGCGAGGAGTTGAAGACAGATACGCAAATGGTAGAGCTTAAGCAACAAGATATCATCATATCACTTGACGCTGCATCATATTTACTGAAGGTATCGCACTTTGTGGATTCGCTTCTTTCTAAATTCTATGGCTTAGCGCCTTATTACGATGCTTCATGCAAAGAGGACCTCATAGGGCAACTCGTGCTCGGATTGGCACCGCACACCTCTGCCGGAATATTAAGCAGGATAATAGGATTCACTACGGCTTCGGCTTGTTATGCGCATCCGTTTTTCCATGCTGCGAAACGCCGTAATTGTGACGGTGACGAAGACTCAGTCCTCCTTCTACTGGATGCACTGCTCAATTTCTCCTTGCTATTCCTACCTGAGAAAAGGGGTGGCAAGATGGACGCTCCTCTTGTGCTCATTCCGTTCCTCAATCCAAAGGAGGTGGACAAGGAAGCATATAACGTTTCGACAGCACGCGAATATCCACTGGAGTTCTATGAAGCAGCTTGCGCGGGTAAGCATCCAAAAGAGGTGGAGATAGAGACCGCAGCGAGTAAAATAGCAAAACCGAAGGATGCTTACGGATTTGGTTATACGCATGAGACCACCGATATCGCCGCTGGTCCTTCGAATTCGTTGTATAAGCAACTGGGCACAATGGTAGAGAAAATGGAAGCACAACTACGATTAGCGAGGATGATACGAGCGGTGGATGAGTGTGAAGTCGCGGAAACAGTTATAGAAAACCATTTCCTTCGTGATATAAAAGGGAACTTCCGTGCGTTCGGTTCACAGAAGATGCGGTGCAGCAAATGTAACGCAAAATACCGGAGGATACCGTTGGGTGGCATATGCAAGAAGTGCGGCAGTAAGATACTTCCTACTGTGCATGCAGCGAGTATAAAAAAGTATCTTGACGTTTCGTTACGTATAGCAAACGAGTACCACATATCAGCTTACACGAGACAACGGCTGGAGCTGTTAGATAAGGATGTGAACTTGCTCTTTCCCGCTGCAGAGGAGAAGCAGAAAGCGTTATCAGATTTTATGTAGCAATAAGGGGCCAGACCCCACTTATCAACCCACCCGACCAAAAAATTTAGAAAGAAAAAAAGTGCTAAGCAAACTTTCATAAGAGTAGCGATATATATATATTGTATGGGGGGCTTTCACAGATACGATACAGATGAACACTAAGCTTTTGCGTGGGATTTTTCTTATCCTTTTTCTCCTGTGCATTGCAGGTGCTTTGCTTGCACCATCGGGCGGAGGAGCAGTTAACGACGACGAGAAAATAGTTTACGTGCTGAGAATAGAAGGCACGATTACAGAAGGCACAGCCATATATGTGGTAGAAGGCTTACAAGAAGCTGAGGAAATGGGCGCTGAAGCGGTATTGGTCGAGCTCAATACGCCCGGTGGACTCGTTGCTTCCACGCTGAAAATAACAGAAGCGATACTGAATTTAGACGTGCCGGTTATCACGTATGTAGCACCGAAGGGCGCGATAGCGGCATCGGCGGGCTCTTTTATCCTTATCTCCGGGAATATCGCTGCGATGGCACCTGGAACGACAACCGGTGCGGCAATGCCGGTTGAGATAGGTGTGGAAGGTAGGAAGGCGGCGGATGAGAAGACCATAAAATTCTTCGCCGGGCATGTAGAGAGTATCGCTGCTTCGAGAGGGAAAAATGCAACGCAAGCCAAACGCTTCGTTACCGATAACGATGTGCTCAATGAAAATACCGCATTAGAACGAGGAATAATTGACCTCATTGCAGAGAGTGAAAACGAGCTTTTAAACACGGTTGACGGCATGACCGTAAAAATAGGGGATGAGAACAGGACGCTAGCAACAAAAAATGCTCCTTTATATATAAAGCAAAAAACGGTGCGGTCTTCTTTATTAGAAATGCTGAGCAATCCACAAATAGCGGTTATTCTGCTAATGGTTGGCATATATGGCATTATCTTCGGGTTCATGTCTCCGGGGACATACGTACCGGAAATGATCGGTGCAATATGCCTGATTTTAGCGCTGTATGGGATGGGGCTGTTCGAGGTAAACGTGTTTGGCGTGCTTTTGATACTTGTCGCGGTCATATTATTCATTGCCGAGGCGCTTACGCCTACCTTCGGGATACTCACTACCGGAGGTGCCGTATGCTTGATAATAGGCGCTTTGATATTACCCAAAGAGCCTTTTCTCTTTAGCCCCCAGTCAGGATGGTTTGAAGGTTTCTTGCTGACTGTAATTGGCATTGCGGTGGCATCCGCAGCTTTTTTCTTCTTTGCCATGGGCGCGGTGTTGAAGACGAGAAAACGAAGAGCAGAAGTAGGTGCTGAAGTGCTTATCGGGAAAGTAACGAAGGCTGAGACTGAAATTAACGAGGATATGGGCACGATAAAACTGCGAGGTGAAATCTGGAATGCTCGAACCCTGGCGGGAGAACGGATAACTAAGGGTGAAAAAGTGGAAATAATAGACCGCGATGGATTAACGTTGGTCGTTAAAAGGAAGGAAAAAGAAAATTATGCGGATGCGCCAACACGCAACTACGAATGATGCTATGCATTCTCAATCGGTATTGACTATTTATTCACTATCTGGCTGTAAAAGGGATCGTGGGGGAATAACAGATGGGCATTCTACTCGGAGCGCCGGTTTGGTATGGGAACAGGCCATTCAAGAAGACGATAGAAGAGCTTTACAAACTCGAACTGGACTATTTCGAGTTTTCTCTGGATTATCCATTACCTGATTGCATGGCTGAAGCGGAGAGAGAAGAGCTAAATAGGTTGTTAGAGGAGTTCAATTTAAAAATCGGTTTCCATTCTCCGCTTGATACATCCGTAGCGCATCCACGAGATGAGATAGCAGATGCGAGCATGCGGATTTTGAGAAACTGCATGGAATTTTCCGCTGAGTTTCTACCGCGGACACTCTACTACAATTTCCATTTGCACCCGAGAGTCCCTACGTATAAGTTTGAGGACGTGAGGCAGCAGATGAAACTAAAAGGTCTCAAAAGATGCGAAGAGATAACGGAAATGGCTTCGGAATTCGGCATAACCGTCTGTGTGGAGAATGATTTAGTTCCTTTTGAATGGTCTGACCTGATACTTGAAGCGCTATCTCGGTTCTATCCAAATTTACAGTTTACCTTCGATGTGGGGCATGCGATAAAGGCCGAAATGTGCCATTCCGGGATAAAAAAGAAAGACAGTAGTTATCTGGATCACCTTACGAGATGGATAGAGAAATGTGGTGCGAAGATACTGGTGACGCATGTGCACGATTGCTCCCTTACGGAGAAGCGAGACCATTTATCCCTCGGTAGCGGTGAGATGGACTTCGATAGGATATTTGACCTTCTGAAATCAACCCCTTCTAAATATCTGTTGATAGAGACTTTTTGGAAGAATAAAGCGAAGGAGAAGATGGATTATACAGAACTGGGAAGAAACGTGGAGTTGTGTAGAAGTTATCTGTAAACCGCCCTTCATTTAAGCAGAACGCTTTAACAAGGAAACAAAACGATCTTTTACCCCCAATTGAAAGAGAATGCGGAAAAAAGAATACCGTTATATAGTTAACTTGACAATGTCACATTTGCTAATAAACTTTTTATACCCCTCTCTTCCATTGCAGAGTAAATGACAAATATAAATCCCAATTCTGTATTCGAGCCTCAACGATGGGGCTTATCGGTTGGAAATACTCCAGAACTCGTTCAGCGTTTTTTTTCGGGTTCTGGCAGCGATTTCAGGAGTTTTTCAAAACGAAAACGCGCGATACCAGTGAGTACGCACACTGCTACATGAGTGGTCAGCTACGAATGGAGGAAAAACGCAATTACACCA
>JAUWQN010000003.1 GCA_030611045.1 Methanosarcinales archaeon | reverse complement strand
TATCACATCCTTTGCGAATTTTAGCGTTCGTTCTTCTAAATCATACTGTTTTGGATTTCTTATTTCGGTCATTTGGATTTGTTTAGTATTTCGGATTTAGAGTTTAGTATTTATAAACCCACAAGATATTGAGCAGTTACTCACATGCGAACCATATGGCGAAGCACACGGTATCTTCAAAATCTATGTGATAGATGCAAGAACAGGCGCTATGCAGTCATTTACACAAAGCAAACAGGCAGCTTTAGTGGGTCCTGTTAAAGCAACTGATTATCATACAAGAAGACGGAATCGAGAAGAACCGAATCGAAGTGTATCCAAACCAAACATTTGTGGTGATTCCTATGGGTGAAGGTGAGAAGGGGAATAGCATTAACTAACCTTCTCTCTATTTTTTCTTTCCTCTTAACAGGATGGCAGATAACTTCGGTGTATGTTGCAAGCCACAACAATTGTAGTCAGAGGACATATAAAGTTTACAGTTGTGAGATGTAAGTGTTAATTATTTTGTGTTTGCTTCGGTCTCGATGGGGGAATTAGAAATGTTACTCCTACTGTTGGGCTCGGGATTACACAAAGAACTTAATAGGGTGTAAAGGTAAGGATAAATGATGGCGAAAAAAGAATGCTGCTGGATGAAGGATAAAGCGAATGGGAGATGGCAGAGAGCGATAATAGGCATAGGATTGGCGTTGATAATGATTGGTTCGGTGATTACAGTGATGACGTATCTCTGACTGAAGCGCAAGTATTGTTAAGGGATTTAATCGTTTTGAGGTACTCATTTGCCGTTTGCTCATTTATAGTATCAAAAGCGGTCTTCCCTCTTTCAGGCCAGAACCTTCTCGTCCGTGCATATTTCCTTTCTTCTTCAAGGATTGATCGATAAAACTCATGCTTCAAACCTTTAATCACGCCTTTTAAAAAGGTGTGTGCCAAACTGAACCTTTAGAAAATGTTTAATCGACATAAAGGAAAGAAATAAATTTCTTTGATCCGACTTTCTTCCTAAGAAAGCTTGATGGGTCTGGCCCCTTACTTGAATAACATTTTTATACAAACGAATACAATTAGTATACAATATACACGTGCTCCAGAAATTGTTCACCTAATTTCCGATGGAACACTTTTTATTTTTCTACGCCTTCTTCCACCGCTTTTAACACCTGCTTAACGATCTTTGGGTGTAAAATCCTGCCCGGATGGAATGGAATGATTAGCCGTCTTGTACCTTTAAGATAGATCCTATGGCTGCCTTTGGTTCTTATCAGTTCAAACCCAGCTTTTAACAAAAGTTTCTCAGCTTCTTCCGGTTTAAGCCGTGGTAACTTCGCCAACTTTCACCTCTACGGACGTGGTCAATATTTCCTTGCTTAAGAAAACTCGTATCTCATCCTCTGAAAGCGTCTCCAAATAAAGTTCTACTGCCTCCTGTATATTGGCCATCACCTCTTCTACGGTATCACCTTGCGTCTGACAGCCTTCGAGTTCCGGGCAATAGGCATAATAGCCATGTTCGTCCTTTTCGATTACGATACTAACTTTATACATCATTTTGACGGGCAGTGCTACTTTTGATAATATTTAGATCTATCACATAAAATAGTTACTGGAATACCTGCTTAAAGGGCAACAAGTCTTTTTGGTCGGGAGGGTTGATAAGTCACACCTTTTAGAAAAAGGTTAAATCCAAAAATCTTTGGTCTGGCCCCTTATTTAATCATCCCAGAACCTTCTTGTCCGCGCATATTTCCGCTCTTCTTCAAGGATTGAACGGTAGAACTCATGCTCCTCTTCTGTTTCCGTTGCGTTTAACGACGGGTTAAACCGTCTCATTATTCGCGATGCCACTTCAGGGCCCACACCACGTGCCGCAAGCGCAATCACCGCGAGCACACCGTGTGACAAGACAAGATTCGCATTTCGGTACACTCGTTTCACACGCTCTTTCTCTTTTTCTCCATTTGTCTGATGAGCGCCGGATTGTTTCACCAGCTTGATCTCGTCCTTCTCCCACGGCTTTAATGCTGCGATTAACCGTGAGTTGCAGGCCGGGCAGATGAGCGATTCCGCACCAAGTTCAATAACGGTTCTTACGCGCCTGCGCGATTCCCAGCGCTTGCAATTCACACAGAATAAGATCACTCTATCATTCATTATCCTGTTTCTGAGCGCTTCGATAATCAAACTCTCGTCTCGTTCAGTTGCTAAGATATCGCGCCAGCCCAAATAGCCAGAAGCACTAACAGGGCTCAGCCCACGTGATGAGAAATACACATGGAGCTCGCCCGATTTTATTCTATTCACTACTTCTATCGTTCGCTCTACATCCAGCTTATCAGCAAAGATATTATGCATCGTCTCGTCGTAAATCGGCGTCTCTGAAAACAGTTTTATAAGCGTATCAGCGGAAATCTGTTTCCGGTCAAAATTCTTACGCAGCGCACCGAACCGTTTCGCTACGTTTAACAATTCCCATTTGAACAAGAATGAGTTCTTCAAGGTCTTCTCTAAGAGTACCCGCACAAACTCGGGCTCAATTGAGTCTAACGTCTGCTGCACCGCTTCTTGCTTCATCCTCCTACTTGATTTCAGTTTTATCCGATACGGGTCTATCTCCATAGAGATGTCCGTGCCGAGTCGAGCGCCGAGCAACGTTATGAGCAGTCTTCCAAACGTCTCGTTTACCAGATGCCCAAAGCACGTGTTCAGCACCACTTCTCGCCCCCCATCCGCGATTTCCACAACTATCTCCTGTGACGTTGGCACTGGATAACCTTTCTCAAGTTGCCTTGTTATCAATTCGATGAGCGTATCAAAACAATCAGCATTCACGCCATAATCCTGCTCCAGCTCATTTTTCAAATCCGAGATGTTACCGTTAGCCGAAAGAAAAGAAGCGATTTTCGCCCTCAAGCGACCAACGTCCTGTGCGATTTCAAACGGAACGGGTATCTCCTCGCCTTCCCAATTCGGGATCTCACCTTCTCGTTTCACTCCCGGCTCTACTTTGAGCCGTACTCCTCCTTCTCTTCCTCCTTCTTCATCCAGCTCCGTGTCAACTATTCGCCATGTATCGCCCTTTGCCACGAATAACGCGCCTGGATCCGCAAAGTTCAGCACAAAACGCTCATCCAGCATGCAGATCAGCTTACCTGTCACTATATCGTACACCTCGACCTTTCGCTCGTCCGGTATCATCGAGAGATTCTCATAATAATAGTTCCGGGTGCTTTTGCTACGCCATATCCTTTCTCCATCTCGTTTCACCAGGCCTTCTTCCGCTAACTGCTCTATCACGTGCATCAAAACCTCAAAAGAGATATTCCTGAACGGATATGCACGTTTGAGCAATGCACGGAGCTTATCCGCCGAGATCACCCTAACATCCAGAAGCACCCCGCACAGTTGGTTCGCTAAGACGTCCAATGAGCCATCTTTCAGTCGAATATCCTCTATTTTACCGTCCCGTGCTCGTTTTGCAATCACTACTGATTCCGCGACGTCGTCCGGCGTAAGCGCAATGATTTTACCGTTCGAGGTCGCGTGAACAAAGTGCGAGGCACGACCCTCAAAATACTTAGCGACGTCTTCCGGATTGCCAACCGTTGCAGAGAGACAGATTCGCTGGAAATCACCTGCGAGTTCCACTATCCGCTCTAACGCAACTGCAAGCTGTGCACCGCGTTTAGAATTCGCTAATTCATGCACTTCGTCTATTATCACGTGCCTCACAGATTTTAAATGCTCACGCAACCGCGATCCCGGGATAATCGCCTGTATCGTTTCCGGCGTGGTGAAAGCACATCAGGCGGCTCTAAAGCCTGTCGCCGCCGTGCATACATGCTCGTATCTCCATGCCGCACCTCTATGGTAATGCCGAGTTGTTCACCCCAGCGCTCTAACCTCAACAGCATGTCACGGTTCAACGCACGTAACGGCGTTATATAAAGCGCATAAAACCCTTTCTTCGCACGCTTCTGCTTCTGCTGCTTCAAATCCAGTATCCTGTGCAGGATAGGTAAAACCGCAGCTTCGGTCTTACCTGAACCCGTAGGAGCTATAAGCAGCACGTCCTTACCCTCTAAAATGAGTGGGATGCTTAATTCCTGCGGTTTTGTGGGAACAGAAAAGGTAGCTCCTAATACCCTCTGAATCTCCGCGTTGAACAAAGAGAATGTGTTCATGTTGTCTCTCATCTCATCGAAAAGGTTTACGCTAACTATATCTAACTTCAAAGCAGAAAAAGTTTGGACGTAAAACGAAATTGGTACAGCTCGCTCAAATGCAGTGCTCGAATGCTTGCTTGCCCCTAAAGCACTTTAATCTTGTTCTGAAGTAACCTGCTGCTCTGGCTCCGCGGCTGCCAAGTACCATTTCTTCTTCCCACGATCAAATTTCGCGCCGATGCTCTTCATGAACAACGCTGTTCGGTGTGGATCGATACCAAGTTCGTCAGCCAGTGCAACGGTTGATGCGCCGTCACGTTCGGTAATGAACCGTCGTGCCTTATACTCCATCTCTTCACGCGGTGAGATATACAAATCTAATTCATATTTCCATGCTATATCTGCGAGCAGCTTGAGAATGAGGATGAATACAGGAACAAGAATGAAGTACGATGCCCAGTGCACGCTTACCAAACTGTTCCAGGCAAAGTGCATCAATACCGCGCCAATATAACCGTAAACGATCATACGTCGTTTCCCCTTAATCTTTGCCACGCCCACCATCAAACCGAAGAGCCCGGTGAACAGAATATGCCCCACCGCGATAGATCGTACCGCAGCAAGTTCTAAGCCAAACTCCACGGAGAAGCTATATAAGAGATTTTCAACAATTTCAAACCCTATTGCAACGGCAGCACCGTAAACAAGACCGTCCATAGGGCCTTCTAATTTGGGGTCATTCCGCATTCGATAGACGTAAATCCCCTTACACGCTTCTTCAACGAGTGGTGCGCTCAATAATCCCGCCCAGAAAAAGAGAAAAGATTCAAGGAGAAACGATAAAAGAACTGCTGGTATCGCGCCCCAGCCTACCGCTTTCAAGATCTTACCCAGAGGTTCGGGCCCAAATACATCCTTCTGATAAATATAGAGAAACCAGAGCACACTCACAATAACGCTGACGTAAATTATCTCAAGCATTAAGTATACTAAGGGAATAAAAGTTATAAATTGCACGCTTTTGCTTTATCAATCGCGGTAATCTCATCACCATGAAGCTCATTTTTATCTCTTGGTTTAGATTATCGGAGTACTTTTAGAAATGGTGATCGCCTATACAAAAGACATGGAATTTTGAGCTCTTTTCATACTCACGTAATTTGGAGCTTCTAAAAGATAGCAGCAACTAAGCTTTTAAAGCTTGATTGCAAATCTATACTTACATCTTTAGGTTGCGGTAAAATGACCATAGAAGTAGACGTAACAATAAAGCTGAAGCACGGAATTGCGGACCCGGAAGGTGAGAATACAAAGAAAGCATTGCACCTCCTTGGGTTTAACAATGTTCGTAGTGTAAAATCAATGAAAACATTTCGAATCGCGTTAGAGCCAGAAACATCAGGTGGCGAAGAAGAAACGGTGAAGAATGAGGTAGAAGAGATGTGTCGAAAACTGCTTGCCAATCCGGTAATACATGATTATGATATACTGGTAGTGAAGAGAAAAATAGAGTGAGCGAGTGTAAAAATCAAGTTTTAATACTACAAAATCAAAAGTAACGAGAGGAGAGAGATAGAGGGAAGGTTCAGTGAGATGGCAGAGATAAACCCCTGGGGTGTTACAGATATAAAGGATTATACAAGGCTCTTTGACGATTTTGGTATTTCCAAGTTCACGGATATGCTGAACCAAATAGAGAAGCCGCACCTCTACATGCGAAGGGGTATAATAGTCGGGCATCGTGGTTACGAGGACGTACTGCGAGCGATGATTGAGCGGAGTCCATTTGCAGTGATGAGTGGGTTCATGCCGTCCGGGAAAATCCATCTGGGCGGTAAGATGGTAATGGATGAGATTATCTGGCATCAGCGCATGGGAGGCGATGCATTTGCATGTATAGCGGATATGGAGTCGCATTCTGTCAGAGGCGTCTCATGGAGAGACTGCAAGGACATAGGACTGAACGAATACATCCTGAGCCTCGTTGCGTTAGGTTTTGACGTAGAAAAGGGGCACATATACTTCCAATCTGAGAATAAAAAGCTGCGTGATCTCGCTTTCGAACTTGGAACCGCAGTTAACTTCAGCGAAATCAGTGCAATCTACGGGTTCCAGGGCGATGTTAACATAGCGCACATGATAAGTGTATTAGTGCAGAACGCGGATATACTGCAGCCGCAGCTTCACGAATATGATGGACCCAAACCTGCCGTCATTCCCGTTGGCGTTGACCAGGACCCGCATATAAGATTGACACGGGACATTGCATCGAGGATGAGGATGTTCCTAGTAGAAAAGCGGTTCGATAAGAACCAGAGACCCTATATAAGCATACGGGTGAAGCGTACTAAGCCAGGAGCAATAGAAGAGATAGCGAAAAGGATAGAGAAGGAATTCCCGAGCCCCAAGAAATATAATATGCACTTGGATGTATTTACACACGCTCCCGTCACCGAGAGTAATATTGATGCACATATGCTTGGGGTGGAAAAAATAGTGCGGGACGTGGAGCTCGAATACGGCGGATACGGCTTCTTCTTGCCCGCTGCCACGTATCACCGATTTGTGCAGGGATTAACTGGCGGTAAAATGTCTTCAAGCGTCCCGGAAAGCTATATAGCGCTAACGGAACCGCCGGAAGAAGCAGCAGAGAAAGTGAAACGAGCAAAAACAGGAGGGAGAGTGACCGTAGAAGAGCAGAAGAATCTCGGAGGCACCCCGGAAGAATGCACGATTTATGAGCTTCTGATGGCTCATCTAATCGAAGACGACGCTCAAGTAAAAGAGATTTTTGAAGAATGCAAAAGCGGAGAAAGGCTTTGTAAAGCATGTAAGGCGCAGGCTGCTGAGCTTATGTTCTCCTTCTTAAAACGGCATCAAGAAGAACGAGAAAATGCGAAGGAAGTTTTGAAGAAGCACGAGCTATATAAGCAATGGTTCCGCTAAACAATTCCTGAACTATCCCAAAAGTAAAAGCGCCTTCGCCTTCCTAACAGCTTCAACAGCGTCTTTGCCGTAGGCATCTGCACCGATTCCGTTGGCATAACTTGAACTGACTGCACCTCCGCCAACCAGTATCTTTACCTCCAGACCAGTCCTCCTGAAATACTCTATCACTTCTGCCATGTACTCACGTGTCGTCGTCAGTAAGGCGGACAGTGCGAGAATATCAGCTCCGGTTTCCTTAACGGCATCTGCATACTTTTCCTTATCTACATCAGTCCCCAGGTCAATGACCTCAAAACCCTCGGAAGATAGCATTATCGTTACTATCTCCTTTCCTATGTCGTGCACGTCACCTTTGACCGTGCCGATAACGATTATTCCTAACTTTTCTTTTGCACCCGCTCCTTCTCCCTTATTCTTTTCTTGTAAGAGCGGTTTTAGAATATCCAGCGCTTTTTTTGCGTTCCAACCGGAAACCATCAGTTCTGCATCAAAATATATCTCTCTGTATCCTTCCCCGATTTCCCTGAGTCCCCTTGTTATATCCTCAATGATTTCGTACGCATTCATTCCGCTGTTCACTCTCTCTTCGCAAAAAGCTTCTATTTTCTTTTTCGTTACGTCGAGCAGCACATCAACTATCGCACCTTCCATAGGATATTATAATGATACAAACAGCTTTAAGATTTTTACTTTACTTATCAAACCAATGAAGAATCATGAAGATTATATTCAAAGACTCAGGAAAAGAAGCTGAACTTGTTAAAGGTAAATCCATACTTTCTTATTTGCAGGAGTTGGGTATAGACATAAATGCATCCTGTGGCGGTGAGGGAAAGTGCGGCCAATGCTTGGTTGAAGTTGATAGCGCATCTGGAGCGCTCTCGGGTAAGACCGAAGCAGAACATAAGTTTATACCTGAGGATAAGCACAGACTTGCCTGCCAGACAAAAATTTTAAAAACCGACGAGGAGCCCATTTACGTCCGAGTGCCAAGAAGATCCTACTGCATTTTAGAATCAGGCGAATTTTGGGAGATCCCTGTTGAGCCCTTTGTACACAGAGAGGGTGAAAGCGTCTTTTACGAGTCAGAAGATGCAGGCGAGTATACCGGAAGATTAAACGGTGTCGCTATTGACATAGGAACCACCACGCTTGCTATGTATTTAATTGACCTTGAAACGGGTGCCGTGCTTTCGATCATCTCAAGAGAAAATCCACAGACCAAATACGGAAATAATGTAATTTCGCGGATAGAATTCGCGAGAAAAGGTCAGAAGATGCTTGAACGAGAAATCAGAACCGCGGTGAACGAAATGATCACAGCTATGGTAGAGCCTGGTAAAGTCTATGAGATTGTGGTCGTTGGCAATCCCGTAATGAGGGATCTATTCTTTGGCTATTCCGTAGAGTCACTTGGCAAGAGCCCTTACGAACCCCTATGTGTAGAGGCAGTACATAAAACGGCAAAGGAACTCGGGCTTACGGCAAATCCTGCAGTGAAGGTTTACGGGCTTCCTCTGATAGGGAGTTTCGTCGGTGCAGATGCTTTAGCTCTCGTGCTGGCGACGGAAATGTACAAAAGCGAGAAGATAAGCATGGCGATAGACATCGGGACGAACACAGAGATCGTGCTTGGAAACAAAGATAAGTTGATTGCAACATCCTGTGCAGCGGGTCCCGCATTTGAGGGTTGCAGCATAGCGTATGGAACAGGTGGCGTAAGCGGCGCGATAAAAGAGGTGCGAATAGAAGAAGATGGAAACGTCAGGTATAAAACGGTCGGCGATGCGGCCCCGATAGGAGTTTGCGGCTCAGGCTTGATAGACACGCTGGCAGAGCTTCTGGATAAACAGATAATTGACAGCCGAGGTAAGTTCAGAGGGACTGAAAAGGAATTTAGAATAGTTGAAGAGATTAGTTTATCAGAGAAGGACATTGACCAGTTGAATCTTGCGAAAACCGCCGTAGCGGTCGGCATAAAAACGCTTATGGAGCGATACAGAGTCGCACTTGATGAGATAGACCGCGTCTATCTGGCAGGGGCTTTTGGATACTTTATAAACGTGGAGAATGCAATGCGCATAGGACTTCTTCCTATAATTGAACTGGAGAAAGTGGAGAAAGTGGGAAATGCGGCGATCGAAGGTGCACGGCAGGCGTTAATATCAAAGACCAAAAGAGAAGATGCCGAAACCGCTGCGAAGATGATTGAGCACGTAAAACTTGAAGAGGAAGAGAACTTTATGGAAAAGTTCGTCGGTGAACTTTATTTCCAGAACTATCATTTAAATTTATCATGATACCCCCGCAATCAAAGATACCTCCAAGGATTCGTTATTAACACCTACTTATAGATGCGGCAAATCATGGATGATTTTGAAGGCCTCTTATAAATATTTATAGCATCCTGATACTTAAACAAGATATAGAAGAAGGAGATAAATATTTTATAGTGAGAGAGGTATAGTGAATGAAGAATAGAGTGAGGTAAGATGGTAAAAGAGAGGACGAAGAGATTTGGGAGAGGTGCAAACACGTGCAGACGATGCGGCAGAAGGAGAGGTCTGATTCGTAAATATGAGATTTATATGTGCAGACAGTGCTTCAGAGAGATAGCGAGGGAAGTAGGATTTAGGAAGTATAACTAACTAAAACCGTTTCTTAGAGAGAATAAAAATTCCAAAAGCAGAGAAATTGTGGAAAGTTCATATATTTTTATATGCATAGATAGAATAAAAGATAAGAAGAAAAAAATGTCGCTAAATGATCCGCTTGCAGATGCTCTTTCGCATATTAAGAATACGGAGCGAGTCGGGAAGATGGAATGTATGATAAAACCCGCCTCGACGCTGATTGGGAACGTGCTGAGTGTACTGAAGGAAGGAGGTTATATAGATGAATTTGAATTTGTTGAAGACGGAAAAGCAGGTCTTTTTAAGGTGAAGCTACGCGGTAAAATAAACGATTGCAATGCGATAAAGCCGCGGTTTTACGTCCGTATGAAAGAATATGAGGATTGGGAGAAGAGACTGCTCCCGGCACGAGATTTTGGGCTGCTTATACTTACAACTTCAAAAGGCGTGATGTCGCATGAAAAAGCGATTGAGAATGGTGTTGGGGGTCAATTGCTGGCTTTTGTATATTAGACGTTTTTCCATAAAAAAATACGGGATTAAACCGTTTATTGGCCGTTCGAATACCCCCTCAGGCAACATTACCCCGCACTGGTGCATGCAATGCATAACCGAACCGCTATCCAAAAGTAGATGATGATTAAACCACTTCTATCGTTGACGGTGGCTTTTTGGTTATGTTATACGTAACACTGACAACTGCAGGTACTTCGGTCGTTATTCTTTCCGCTAATCGCTCTAACGTCTCGTAAGGAAGTCTTGTTGGTGATCCTGTTTTTGCATCGCTGCTCTCCCAGCAGCGTACCTCTATTTGCATGCCATAATCCCGCTTCCAATCTCTCATCCCGGTAACTTTGTCCTCATGCAAGATCGCTAAATACTGGAATGCTCCGGTGCTCTGTAATTCCGATTCTACGATTTGCGTTGCTTTTCTCACCAGTTCTACGCGTTCCTGAGTGACTTCGCCTATTACTCGTGCGGCTAATGCAGGGCCTGGAAAGGGCGGTCTATTGTAGAGCTCTTCGGGCAAGCCGAGCGCCTTTGCAACGGTTCTCACTGCAGGCTTTCTGAGTTGAACCAACGGCTCTAAAACGGCATATCCGTATGTCGCTTGTGTATCGATTCCCAACTGTTCAAGAATATTATGCTGCCTCTTAACTCCCGCAACCGTTTCTTCTACGTCAGTATAATTGGTGCCCTGGAGGAGATATTTGGAGCCGCTTTCTTTCACCAGCTTACCAAAAACATCCTTGTAAAACGTTTGCGTAATCGCTTCTCGTTTCTCTTCGGGATCAGTGAGACCTTTAAGCGCATCGAAAAACTGCTTTTTAGCATCAAGGATCTCTACCGGTATGCCCAGTGCTTCGAAGAGCGAAACGATTCTTTGCGGCTCATCTTGCCTCATTATGCCGTTTTCAATGAAATATGTCTTCAAATGATCGCCTAACGCTCGGTGACCTAACAGAGTCACCGCTGATGAGTCAACACCACCAGATAACGCGTTGATTGCCAAACCACTTCCGACAACCGATTTGATCTCCTCGACTTTCTCATCTATAAAATCTTCAGGATGTAAATCCTTGAGCTTTATCTCTTTAAGTTCCATGATTCTAATAGGCGAAAATGATCTTATAAATATTAATAATAATACCAGATACTCCTGTAATCCTCTGGATCTTCGCCCCGTTCCTTTAATTTCTCAAGATAGCTCCGTATCGTAACCTCAGTATAAAGATAGGGTTTAACTTTCGCTATGTTCTTCTCCCACGGATGGAATGAATACACTCGTCTCCCATCAGGTTGTATGGCGACAAGTTCATGGTCCTGCCAGGCTCTTAGATGATTTTTACCGAGGAATGGCACATTAAATACCGGTTCGTCAGTTCGAAAGATACCGGGCAACAATCGCGCCTCTTCTTTCCGCTCTTGCAAAAGTCGCGCTATTGGTACCGCGTAATCTTCAATCTCGGATTTGCCCTTCATATTGAAGGTGTAATAAGGATTAACACCGATCTGCTTCAGCGCAATTCGTAAAGCCGCAGTCTCGAATCGTCTACTATTCGCAAACGTAAACACCTGCTGGTTATAAACATCCATTCCAAGCATTTTAACGCGCCTAATCGCTTCAGTAGTCTCAGGAGTGACTTCATAAGGATGTTCGAAATGCGTGACCATATATAGTGTTTGTTTGCCCACTTCATAATAGCTTGCAAAGATCTCGCAAAGCTCCTTGGTAATCCGCTGAGGTACTGTAATGGGTAATCGGGTAGCTATTCGTATGTTGTGCAAGTGCGGTATTTCCGACAGACGTTTCACGATATACTCAATTAAGTCATCATCCATTGCCAGGGGGTCGCCACCCGTTATCAGGACATCCATCATTTGCTCGTGTTCCGCGAACCACTCTATAGCCTTATCAATGCGTTCTTTTGGCGCTAAAGCGTGATCCATTAATGGAGAAGTGAGTTCCCAGTTTCGTTGACAGTAAACACAGATCTGAGGACATGAATCGTACGGTTTGATTATCGCAACGGTGGGATAGCGACGGGTAACGAGCTCTATAGGAGAGGTGTCCTGTTCACGCATGAAGTCAAACGCCAATTCTTTATCCTGTTTATGCGCAATCATATTCTCAACATAACTTAATGGCGGAAATACCTGTCTCCGTACTGCATAGTCATAATCGCTCGGCTCAGGATCCATGAGATGAAGGTAGTGCGGGGTCACACCAAAAGGAACGTTATTCTCTATAGCGAGGTAAATCGCTGCTTCCTGTTTAGGATTTAACTTTATTATTTTTTTAATCGTTTCAAAGCCATCTTTATCCTTGAAAACATGGTTGAACTGCCAGTTCCAGTCTTCCCAATCTGCTTCCGTGGCATCAAGTACTTCTAAAATCCTTTTTTTGTTCTCACTGCGCTTCTTTACGATCTCAGGCTTGAGACCACTCGGATATCGCATAAGATAATTGTTCATTCGCTGTCCCATCTGATCAAGATAATCAGACCGCTTTAAAGCTGCTTCTCGCCCATTATACTTCTCAAAATCTGGAAATTCGATGCCCCCTATTAATCGCGATGGGTAAACATCCGATTGCCCTTTTACCGCTTTAAATAAATGCACAAATTCATCAACAAAATCATCAGTTACCTCTGCATCTCCCGTTACTGCGGCGGTCCAGAGATGTTCTAACGCGGAAGTTCCGGCTAAACGCTCATTGCGCGGAGAAATAATATTCTTCAGACAGCGAACAGCTTCTTTGAGTAGAATATAATCCCACGACTCGATGGTATCAATATCACGCCGGTAGGTCCACTCTAAAACGTCAATATAGCTTATAAGTTTTTCACGGCCGCTTTCTAACGTCTCACTCTCCATTAAGAGTGCGTAGAGTTCAGGTGCTGCGTCCCAACATTCTTGCCATCTTGGCGTCATGATATCTGCTCCTAAGTTCTATACAGACAGTCTAACATTTTAATTATTTCGGATTTTTTCTTGCTTCTCGCAGAAGAAAAGTGTGATTAAAAACCATAAGTTTTATATCTGGTGGCCACCTAACCATAAAGTGTGATCTTAGATGGACATAGTAAAGATTGGATTTGTAAAATTAGGGAATATCGGGATATCACGAATAGCAGATTTGCTGCTGGACGAGCGAGCTGACAGAGAGGACATAGACGTTCGAGTATTTGGGACGGGCGCGAAGATGACGCCGGAAGCTGCAATAGACGCCGCTTGCTTACTGGACTGGGGGCCTGATCTGGTATTGGTGCTCAGTCCGAATGCGGCTCTTCCAGGACCTACGAAGGCGCGCGAGATGGCGAAGGAGAAGGGCATACCGTGCATTGTGGTCTCGGACGCACCGGCGATGAAAGCGAAAGACAAGTTAAAGGAAGGTGGCTTTGGCTACATTATTATACCTGGCGACCCAATGATCGGAGCGCGGCGAGAGTTCTTAGACCCCGTCGAGATGAGCATCTTCAACGTTGATGTCATGTCCGTGCTGTCGGCAACCGGTGTGGTGAAGCTGGTGGCCGATGAGATTGACCGTGTGATCAACGAGATCCGGGCAGGTGGCGAGGTGAAATTACCGCAGATAATAGCAACTGCAGAGAAAGCCGTTGCAGCCGCAGGATTCTCGAACCCGTACGCGAAAGCGAAAGCCATTGCAGCCTACAGTATGTCGGAGAAAGTGGCGGAACTGGACGTAAAAGGCTGTTTCATGATGAAAGACCCCGAAGCGTACGTACCCATTGTTGCAGCGGCACATGAGCTTCTCGGAGAGGCATCAAAGCTCGCCAAAGAGGCACGGGAGATCGAGAAGTATACTGACAGCTTAGTCCGTATGCCACACTCCAGAAAGGGTGAAATACTGAAGAAGACGAAGTTAATGGAGAAGCCGAGCGCTTAGCTTAATTTCTCCATTTTTTTCTTTTTTTTTCTTTTTTTTTCTTGTTGTTGTTCGACCTGCCGTTATAATTCGTGGTAATTGTATAGCTAATGATGAAGATGCACGATACATGATGCAGGCGGAGAAAGCATTTTTGATAGCTTTATCTATCCGACGGTATGAGAGCTGCGGTTCATAAACCACAGTCTTGGATCTTGCATCTTGAAACTTGGCAGCTATCAACTACAATTCCGGTTATTCATTCATACCTTACCGCTTCGACCGGACTCATCTTCGACGCCTTCCTCGCTGGATACAACCCAGAGAGCATCCCTACAACAAGTGCAACCGCTATGCCGCCAAGCAAAACTTCCGGCTTTACAATCGCTGCAATCTCAACGTCAAATGCAGCCTGTATTCCGAAAGTTATAGCGTGAGCGCCAATAACGCCGGCGATACAGCCACAAACGCCTCCGATTACGCTTATCACGCCCGCTTCGAGTAAGAACAGAGAGAGAATATTCCTGTTCTTCGCGCCGATCGCTTTCATCACTCCGATCTCATGCGTACGCTCCATCACAGACATCAATATCGTGTTCATTATCCCCATAGCAGCAACGATAAGCGATATAGACGAGATTGCGATTAAAACAGCTTGTAATATCCCGAAAATGGACTCCATCTGCTCTATCGCGCTTCCCATTGTCATTGCAGACGTAAAATCATCCAGCTTGTGATTGTCATCTATCCGCTCCTCTATTTCTGCTGCTATCTCTTCCGCATTCTCTATATTCCGCACACGCACGAAGATGGTTGAAATATCCTCGTTATCAAGAACACTCACCGAATCTCGTGTTGTGATGTATATCTGCGAATCCACCTCAGACCTGAATCCCCCCTGCTTTCCAATTATCCCGACAACCCTGAATTTAGTACCATTTATCGTGAGCCGGTCATTAACACCAACCTCATTACTAAAATAATCATGGGCAATGCTGTACCCAATCTCACATGCCTTGTGATCATTATCTCGTAAGGCTCTTCCTGATGCTTCTGTCCCTGCGCCACCGTCCTCTTCCAGCTTCACCGTCTCGCCAAATACCGCATCCATATCTCGCGGTTCAATACCAACGATCTGCACCATGAACTTTTCACCGCGGTATTCCACTTCTTCCATCTCGCCTATCATTGCTACAGCGTGTTTTACGCCTCCGATTCGTTTCACCGCGTCCAGATCGCGGTCGGTAAAGCTGCCAAATGTGCCAATGCTGCCTAATTCCATCCTCATTGGCATTACCACGATGACATCTGCCATCTCAACGAGTTCTGCCGTGATTGACTCCTGCATGCCGTAGCCAATGGACATCAAGGCGATTACCGCAGCTATGCCCACCGTAATGCCCAGTATCGTAAGTGCAGCACGAGCTTTTCGCTCTTTTATATTCCGATATGTCAGCGAAAATGAATCCCTCATTATTCGTACCTCACCGCTTCGACCGGACTCATTCTTGACGCCTTCCGCGCTGGATAGAACCCTGATAGAACGCCCACAACCATCGCAACTGCCATGCCACCAAGTAACACTTCGGGTTTCACCACCGCAGTCATTTCTATACCCAATGCCGCGCTTGCACCGAAACTGATGACTTTTGCCACGATAACGCCAACTACGCAGCCAACCACACCGCCCACCAGGCTCACCATACCCGATTCTAATAGGAAAAGAGAGAGAACATCACTGCTCTTCGCGCCGATCGCCTTCATCACACCGATCTCATGCGTCCGCTCCATCACTGACATCAACATCGTGTTCATGATGCCAATGGATGCGACAACGAGTGCAATTGCCGCTATACCCACCAGGACGCCGCGAATGATATTAAAAACATCTCCAATCTGCTCTATCATGCTCCCCATTGTCATTGCGTTGGCGAAATCATCGAGTCCGTGGTTATCATTTATCGCTTCCTCGATCTCCTCTGCTATCTCTTCGGCTTCCTCGATGTCATAGATCCTCACCATGATGTATTTTACCTCATCGGTTTGCAGAACTTCCTGTGAAGCACGCAATGTGAGAAAAATATGGGGATCAACGTCAGCGGCATACATCGTGCTTGCCTTTTCAAAAACGCCGACCACAACGAATTTCGCACCATTTATCTCCAGCTTATCGTTCACGTGTATGACTTCATCGAAGAAGTCATTGGCTACCCGGTCTCCAATGACGCACCCCTTATAATCATTTTCCCTGAGCCATCTACCTTCCTTGATCCCGACTGGATCCACATAGAAGCTCCCCAGCTCCTTGGTATCACCGCCAAGGATAAAAATGGGGGCTCGTTCGTTTCTATATTCCACTTCTACGGCATCGTACGTCATTGCTGTTATGTCCTTGATACCGCTTATCCGCTGCACGTCTTTTACGTCTCTATCGGTAAAACTCCCCAGTTCCACATAGGCGTGGCCTGCTATTTTGCCGGGCATCACCGAAATCATATCTGCCATCCCCGTCAATTCACCGGTTATCGCCTCTTCCATACCATAGCCGACGCTCATCAAAGAAACGATAGCCGCTATGCCCACCGCAATACCCAGCACGGTGAGTATCGAACGGGTTCTTCGCTCCTTTATGCTCCGGTACGCGAGGAGGAATTTATCTCGCATTGCTCAATCAAGCACCCTTCCGTCCCGCATCCGCTTTGTTCTACCTGCGTGGGCTGCAATCTCCGCATCGTGCGTTACCACAATGATTGTCCTTCCCTCTTTATTCAAACCTTCTAAGATGTCCATTATTGCATTTCCCGTATCTGTATCCACGTTTCCAGTGGGCTCGTCGCCGATGACGATTTCCGGGTCGTTAGAAAGCGCGCGTGCAATAGCCACCCGCTGCTGCTGCCCGCCACTCAGTTCCGATGGTTTATGGTATATCCGATCGCCAAGCCCGACATTGACAAGCAGCTCCTCCGCTCTTTTCAGCCTCGTTTCTCGTTTCACACCCGCGAAGAACATGGGTAGCGCGACGTTTTCTACCGCATTTAACGTATGAACGAGGTTAAATTGCTGAAATATGAAGCCCATTTTCTCCCTGCGGATTTCTGCGAGTTCGTTCTCGTTGAGCGACGCAGTATTTACATTATCGATGAAGACCGAACCGCTTGTGGGCGTGTCCAAACAGCCAATCATATTGAGCAGTGTGGACTTACCCGAGCCCGATGACCCGATTATCGCGATGAACTCACCTTCTTTTATCTCTAAGTTCACGTCGCGCAGTGCGTAAACTTCCGCATCGCCCATCCGATAAATTTTCGTCAGATTTTCAGTGTGGATCATTTATTTTATTGCTCTTACGTAGTCGTAGTCTTCGCCCTCTATTCCCTCTCTTGTCGCCCTCGCTTTCGCTTTACTCGTATCCAGACAGCCAGAACGACAAGGACGAGAATGACCAGCAGCGCACCAAATAGCATCTGATTCGGTAATTCACTCTTCTGCGGTTCCCGTACCTCTACATGCACCTCGTAACCTTGCGTTTCGTATTGCTTGTCCGTGTCAACATCTTTGAACAGCACTTTAAAGGGTATTGCGGTTTCACCTACGCTCAAATCACTCGTATGAACATCAAACGAAGCGGAAAAGACATCGCCGGCTTCCATGTCCCCGATAAAATATTCTGAAGGCAGTATTTTGAGCCCTTCTATCGCGGGCACTACGGATACCGCTTTGATATTCTTTGCCATCCCGTTAGCGACGTCGAAATCTATCCTCGCGACGTCACTTTTAAGAACAAATTCAGGCGCATTCACCAGGATAAGTTTCACATCTGAGCTGCTCTTTACCTCGACAGACGATGTAAGCTCGCTGTGATGCACATTATTACCGTTCTTATAAGTCGTTTCGAAATAGATGTCATGATCTCCTTCGGAAAGAGGAGTGAGCGTGAAACTTACCGTTTTGCTTTCATATGCCCCTAAATTGCCGATGAATATTCCCTCCGGCGTGAATTCAAAATCATCATTGCTCGACCTCACGAACACGTTCACACCGCTCACGGTATTTGGTCTGTTATTCGCCACGACGATCGCTATCTTCTTCGACTCGCTGAGCGAAATCCCCGAAGGTATATCCTGCTCAAGTAATTGCACTTCACTACTGTCCACGTCCACACGGACAGGGAAACGCACATTTTCGCCATTATCCACTTCTATGTACACTTCGAGAAAATACGGACGGCTTTTTGCATAGGTGGCGACTTTTATTGGTAACGAGATTTTTATGCTTTCCGCAGGTCCTAACGCACCTACTTTGAAGTATTCAGTGCGTTGCGTACCTTCTTTCAGCCATTCTATGTCTTTGCTTCTGCTACTCAGCCGTATCGTCTCTATCTCTGCACTTATCGTTGATGTTGTCTCAGTAGTGGCTGTCTGAGTCGTAGTCGTAGTAGTCGTTGTCACAGTCTCTAATGATTTGGTGTCCATATTTTTTATGGTTAGCGTAATCGTACCTGTGTCGCCGGGCATCAGGACTTCGGGCTCCACGGTGCAATTGGTAATCATGACCGCAGGACCCTCGGCAGCTGACGCTGTGGCTGCCATAAGGAGCAATAAAAAAACCACAGCAAAAAGCGCTGTCATAAAACATCCGATTTTTTTCTCTTCTTCCTTCATTTATTCACCTCATACTGTTCAAGCGTCTTAATTGAGTCCTTTATGAATTGTTCGGAATATAATACCTGCTTGTAATAATTTTCCACAATCCTTAACTCCTCTTCTGAGTTTTCTGATTTTTCCAGTTTATACTTTTCAATTATTTTTGGTAGTTTTTGTTTTGAGGGCAATATGATATTTTCGTGTTTTCTCCTCATGAGTTGTATCCACATAGCGAGCATGTCCTTTTCCATGTAATAATATACTTTTCTCGATTTGGGTTTCTTTGATCTTTTAACTATCCCTGCTCTTTCTATAAGTTTCATCGCGGTGCTTACTGCGGATAGACTATATCCTGTTCTTTTTGCCAGTTCGTCGAGAGCAATTTCTTTTGGTTCTATAAACAGGATACCGATAATCCTTGACGATAGCTCATCAAGACCGTTAACTTTGCTGTTTTCAGTCATAAGGACTATAAATTCATCTTTAGGAGATCCCGTCATCTCTTCCACCTTTTATTTTTTTCATAATCTTCTGAACTTTCGCCATATTATGAAATATGTGAAAGAACAGTATTTAAATGTTCCGGTTTTTTACCGGTTTCTGTATATGCGGATTGATTTTTCTAAAAAGAAAAAGCGTTGGTTAAACTTTCCTCTTTAAAGAGAGGTTTATCTTCTCCTCTATTATCCTATCTGAATTTCTCATCGCGCCCTCAGTATCCCCAAAATGCCGCTTCGCCATCTGCAGCTCCTCCATAATTGCATCCACGTTTCCCTCGGATACCAACTCAGATAACCTCGTGGCAGCCGCTAAAAAAGCATCGTGTATCGTGCTCATCTCAAAATTCGTCTGTATCTGTGTGTAGAGGTCTGGGTCTTGATGTAACAGCCGACCCACAAAATCCATGACCACCGCGTACATCGGGCCCATGAATCTTCTTGCCCGTTCAACATCAAAATCAAGATTTTTTAACGTGATGCCATAGGAGAAGAGGATAAAATGTGGCAGTCCCTGGATTACAGCCATTATCTCGTCATGCTCTGCGGCAGTTAAAAATTCAATTTTCGCTCCGTTTCGCTCAAATATGCCATATACACTTTCGTAGAGTGGCCCTTTTCGTATTGGCACGAATATGACCGGCAGACCCTGCAAACTCTTCGCGGAAGGTCCGAATAAAGGGTGCGTACCCAGAATTTCCACACCCACGCTTGTGCATTTCTCCATCATCTCTACCGGCGCTTTTTTCACCGATGTCACATCCATCAGTAGCGACATTTCATGCAGTTCAGGCCCCACACGCTCTATCACGCGTCCTGTTACATCTATAGGCATCGAGACGAGCACTATGTCTGTATCAGCAAACTCTTCCTTTAGCGCTCCTACCTCCGCCTTTAAGACATTGATAGTTGAAAATTGTACGTCCAGTTGCTTTGCCACCGCCTCTGTCTTATCGCTTATATCTACTATTCTCACGTCACAGTTGTTCTCTTTGAAAAAACGGGCAAACCATTCCCCCATTCCTCCGGCACCACCGAGTATCGTTATGCGCATACAAACTCACCCCCTTTGTTTATAAATCCTAAACTCTAAATTCGAAATGAGCATGTTCCGTCCCTCCTTATGCTATACATCCTATCACTAATGCCAGGAAGGAGATAAGGTATACTGTATAAAAACTGCCAATGCCACTGATATTAAAGAACGCACTTCCCACTTCGTCTTTGGGCAGTGTTAGCACTATTATCAGCATCCCCAACAGTATGCCAAAGATCGCTGGTACAAATATCAATACCTCTGCTATTATCGCAAGTGGCAGTTCTGACGGCGAAAGTATCAGTCCAAGAGGAATCGCAAAGAGGCCTACATAGTTCGGAACTATTATGCCTACACCGCCTTTCACCTCCGCAAGCATATAGGAAATGAGCGTCATGAGCAAGGTAGCCAATGTTATTTCCAGCAGCGGTAGCGGATAGTTTTCCATCGGATTAAAAAAGAGCAGCAGATAGAGAGAGAAGAACAGCGGTATAACAAAACCACCCATATTCAGCGTTACGCGGGTCTTATATCTCTTTTCAGCATCGGCCTGCATCTCATCTATTATTGGCACGCCGTAAATTTCACCGATAGCCCGTGCTTCTCTCGCGCTATACTCCGGCTTTTTGGTTCGCACCGTGTATATTGGTATCTCTATTAGGCTTGCCAGGAGTATCGCAAGTAGAACAATGAAGAAGACTGAACTCTTCCCAAAGTTCTCGTCATAGCACAAAAAAACGGTTGGTATAAGTAACAGTCCATAAAACACAAACGGCTTCACCTGCGGCTTATTCACTATTTTTCTCATCTTTTTAAAAGGTTGCTACACAATGCTATATAAAACATACGCTTTAATCTACCATGTTAGACCTCACCGTGCGAAAGAAACTTGAAGCATTAAGAAAAAAAATAGGCGGAGAAGAGAAGTTACTTGTTGCTTTCTCAGGGGGTGTTGATAGTGGTTTATTACTGAAGGTTGCTTCTGATGTGCTGGGCAAAGAGCGCGTCCTGGCTGTAACGGTGGACAGTGAACTGTTCCCGCGAAGGGAATTAGAACAAGTCAAGAGTTTTGTGACCCACACGGGCGTCATTCATAAGATCGTGCAGTTTCCGTGGCAGAATAACGATGATTTTGTTAAAAATCCGCATGACAGATGCTATTATTGCAAGCGAGAATTTACAAAGCGATTAAAGGGCATTGCGGCTGCAGAGGGCATAACAACCGTTGCAGAAGGTGTTACTGTTTCCGACTTTTGTGAATACCGTCCGGGCCTTGCCGCTGCCGAAGAAGAAGGTGTGTGGCACCCCCTTGTCGAAGTGGGCATAACAAAGTATGAGGTGAGGCAAATAGCGAAAGAGATCGGGCTACCGTTTTGGGATAAGCCCTCTTCGCCTTGCTTGGCTACAAGGGTAGAATACGGCGAGCGACTAACGGTGGAGAAACTAGCGATGATCGAAGCGGCTGAAGATTTCTTGACTGATTTTGGGTTCAAAGGACTCAGGGTTCGATTACATCGTGGCGGAATAGCGAGGATAGAGATTGATAATGAAGAATTGGACGCTTTTTGTGATTTTGAAGTGCTTAAAGCGGTATCAAGGAAACTGAAGGCGTTTGGATTCACTTACGTTACGCTTGATCTTGAAGGGTATCGGAGTGGAAGTATGGATGTCTCATTATCCCACGAACTTCGCCCGCTCTGACAATTTATAAGAGAGCGGCAATGATCGGAACGGTTTGTCTTTTATACTTGCCTCAATCCGCTCTTTTAACGCAGAAACATTCATTTCCTCTACCTTCCGCTTCTTCTTGCTCGATTCCGCCCTAATCGTAACACTCAACGTTTGCTTCTCCACTTCCTTATCTCCTACTACAGCAACGTAAGGGATCCATTCACGTCCTGAATCCCTTATCTTCTTCGATACGGTCTCATCGCGATCGTCCACATCCACGCGCATTATCCCGTTCAGTGCTGGTAGAATCTCCTCGAGGTACTCCAAATGCCGCTCGGCTACCGGAATTAATCGCAACTGGGTAGGAGAAAGCCATAAAGGAAGCATGGGCATAACCCCCGCCTCCATATCCAGATATGCCTTCTCCAATAACGCATATATGCATCGTTCAATCGCTCCACTTGGCGAACAATGGAGTATAATCGGGCTTTTTCGCGCGCCATCTGCATCGGTGTAGGTTATACCATACCGATCTGCATTCTCAACGTCTATCTGGACGGTGGACAAAGCCGAAGCCTTACCTAACGCGTCCACGAAGTTGAACTCGAACTTGAGCACGAAATAGAAAAAGCGCTGGTCCCACATCTCGATCAGCACTGGCTTTCCTGCTATTCCCACCAAACGCTCTATAAGCTCTTTGTTCGCACCGTCATCGTAGAACTCTTTTGTGAATCGTAGCGCAACTTCGTAGTTCTTTGGTGAAAATCCGATGTCCGCTAAAATACGCATACAGAACTCGTATTGCTTCTCGAACTCCACCAATGCCTCATCCATGTCCCTGCATAGCGTATGCATATCAGGCATCGTGAACTTTCTCAAACGACGAAGCCCAACAAGTTCACCTCTTTTCTCCTTTCTGAAAGACGGCGCGAGCTCGAAAATCTTTAAGGGTAAGTTTTTATACGAAATGCTCATCTCCTTGCTCATGAGGAACTGCCCGAAGCACGCTGCAAACCGTAAGAACAAATCAGGCTTACCCCCTTTACCTAACATTGAATACTGTCGTGCGGGGAATCGTTCGAGGTAATCCTTCAGCGATGGATGCACTACACTATACATTATCGGCGTCTCCACCTCAGCAGCGCCGTAAGCAGCCACTGAATCCCTGACGTAGTCTTCCAAGAGTGACTTTATCAGTTTGCCCTTCGGATAAAAACGTAGATTCCCAGGGTCCGATGAGGGTTCGTAATCCGCGATCTCTAACCGCTTCATCAGTTCTACATGCGGCGGTATCTTATCCACTTCTCGCCGCTTCTCACTTTCATACACGAAGAACTTCTTCAAATTTTCATGTTTTTCTTCAAAGTCAAAATCATCCGTCCCTACGAGGTTACCGTGTTCATCCATAAAGAAGAAATGAGATACCGCTTTCTCTTCCGCTTCTAACGCCTTAGATTGCTTTTCTGCCGCTGCCTCTTTCGTTTCCGCACCTTCGAGAACCGTTATTTTCCTTGACAGCTCTGATAACGGATGCCCTTTGCATCTCAATGTAAACGATTTATACCAGCCAAAGGGTGCTCTCGTTACTTCCACACCGCGTGAACGCAAAACCTCCTCTAGACCTCGCAATATCTCTACGCTCGTCTCCGGCGAAGCAAGCTCAGAGCTTAAATGCGCATACGGATACAAAACAATTCTTTCCGCATTAACCTGCTCAAAAATAGAATTTGCTTCTTCCGCAGCCTTCTTTACTATGTATCGTACATTCTTCTCATCTTCGCTTTCCACCGCGATAAAAGCAACCAGCGCCTCTTCTATCCGCTCTTTCCTCCTTGCAGGATCTATCTCCTCTGCAACTCTCGTTTTCGACTTCGCTTCGTATTCTATATAATCAGAATGGATGAACAGCAATTGCATGCAATTTTCACACCTCACAACCTTTCTTTTGAAAAGAAAGCTTGACAAAAGAAACAACTATTTGCTGATAAAACTTTTTTCCCCGCCATACACCTACTTCGTCCATAAGTTTTTAATGGATACGATATTAAATTAAAGATTGTTTGTATAGCTAGCTAGCATGGAAAGGATAGAAATAAGGACAAAGGAAAGCACCGAGCTTATTGATATCACACGCGAGGTGAATGGATTCGTTAGCAGTAAACGCGTTGATTCCGGTGTCTGTGTGATATTTACCAAGCATACAACTACAGGAATCATAATAAATGAGAACGAAGCCGGGCTGAAAAACGATATCTTAAAGCTTCTGAACGAGTTGGTTCCAAAAGGGAAAGGATACCTGCATGATAGAATAGATAACAACGCACATGCCCATCTCAGGGCTGTTGTGCTTGGCTCGAGTGTAACGATTCCCATAGAAAAAGGGGTTTTGGCTCTCGGAACCTGGCAGAGTATCCTTTTCGTTGAATGCGACGGGCCTCGCCAGAGAGAAGTGTGTGTAAAGGTTGTAGAAGGGTAACTGCTCAAATTTCGATTTTAAAAAGGCTACAACTCGTGCGACTTCAGGTCTTTGTCAAAAGTGTTCAGAATATTAGCAATAGTTTCCGCTGTTCAGTTCCAGTCTGCGCCTTTGCCTATTGTCCCCTTCGCACCCGCTTTGAGTGCCTCGCTCTCTGTCTCTGTTCCGGCATATGCGGTGAACAGGTAAATGTTCGCTTTTGGATTGTTTTCAATTATCCTTCTGGTCGCCTCAGCACCGTCCATCACAGGCATCTTGTAGTCCGAGACGACCACATCATGTGCCACTCTTTAAGAGTTCGACGGCTTCTCCAGCCGAGGTTATGGCGTCAATGCTAAACTCTGCATATTCTCGCTCCAAGAAAGCTTTTGTCAACGCGAGGAAATCCGGCTCGTCATCTACATGCAGTACCTTTATCCGCTTCTGCTCTTCGGACATTACTATCAATTCAATTCACCCCCACACATACCATCAAGTTACAGGAATGGCTCTATTCCTGCCCGGTATCCTAACTGGTGGTAAAGGCACTCATGCTATGTAAAGTGCTATGTAAAGTCATCGGTCTTCACGAACGGAATTTGAAGTGACACGGATTATCAGTGGCGACGCTTCTTAGACCCGCAAGCTCTTTTATCTTTTCATATTCTTTTTAAGAAATACCTGTTTATTTTAGAATATGAGCATAACAAAAAGAGCGTGGATAAATTACCGGGATACGCGTAAGCTAAAGCTGAAAGATCCGATAGCAATAGTGGGAGCACCAGGGCTTCGATCTGTTGGTAAACTTGTCATAGATGCACTTGTAGAAAAATCACAGCCGCAATTATTTGCTGAACTCTTTTCATACGGCTTCCCCAGCGTTTATTACGGCCCTTCTTATCTCTGCGCTCCCAGCCACGTGGGTGCACAACTAGCGAAAGACAATGTGGTGGAACTTCCAAGCGTGAAACTCTATATACTGAATAATAAAAAACAGGCGCAAGCACAGAGCCGAGACATCGTGATAATAAGCGGTTATCAGGCTTATGATGCGCTTAACCATTATATGGTCGCGGATAAACTCACGGATTTGTTCGTAGAGCTGCACATAAAAGAGGTGATTTCGCTTGGTGCGCAGGTAATAGAGGAGGGAGCCAGATGCTGCGCAACCGATGTGAAATTGTTGGAAGAGATGACTAAATACGGAATTGAAAAGACACATGTAGATAGATTTATAGGCTTTTCCGGACTTGTAGCTGCTATAGGGCGAGAGAAAGGGATAAAGGGGATATGTTTATTCGCAAACACTGCACAGAATCCTGCAGAGCCTGAATATCCGGATTTTAATGCTGCGAAGGGATTATTGGAAAAAGTAGGTGAGATAGTGGGATTGAAAGTAGATATATCTGATTTGGAGGAAAGAATGAGAAGAGAGGGGGAACTCATAGAGGGGAGTATAACGAGAGAAAGCGAAGAGATTGGAGAACAAGAAAGAGAGGGAGATAGAGAAGATTTAATCGGATACGCATGAGCTGTAACAAATGCACATGCTCACTCAATGTTCAGGGGACTTATAAATTCCGAACTCCAAATGTGATTTGAATTTTTTCCTGCTCTTTATTGAGCAAGTAGATGCATCATGTAATATTAATCATAGGAGATGGCAGCAGATACGAATACCTACGACCTCGCATGTAAGGAAATAGCAGAAATCGTAGCGGAAAGAGGATTAAGCGATGCAAAGAGCATAAATAGGTTAAAGAAAGAAATAAGCAGTAAATATGGGTTGTGTAGCATTCCGCGAAATTCTGACGTGCTGAAATTAAGTCGAGATGATTTAAAAGAGCGATTAAAGAGGAAGAAGATGCGTACTGCTTCAGGCGTTGCCCCTGTTGCGGTGATGACTTCTCCTTATCCCTGTCCACATGGGAAATGCATAATGTGCCCCGGTGGTCCAGCCTCGGATTTCGAGTCGCCGCAGAGTTACATCGGGCGGGAACCTGCTGCCAGTAGAGCTGCTCAACACGGTTTCGAGCCCTACGAACAGGTTAAAGCGAGGCTACATCAGATAGCGGAAATCGGGCACGATTTCGAGAAGGTTGAGTTGATCCTGATGGGTGGCACGCTCACTGCGAGGCCCTTAGATTACCAGCGATGGTTTGTAAAAAGGTGCCTGGATGCGATAAAGGATTTTGGAGGCGAGAGGGGGGTGGAGATACGAAATACTGGTATGACGTTTGAGACGAGACCGGATTATGCGAATGAAGGAGAGATAGGGCAGATGCTGGAAATGGGTGCTACTAAAGTCGAGTTGGGCGTGCAGCAGGTCACGAACACTGTTTTAGAAACTATACGTAGAGGGCATTCGGTCGAAGATTCGATAGAGGCGAACAGAAGAGCGCGCGATAGTGCATTAAAGGTGGGCTTTCACGTGATGCTTGGCTTGCCGGGCGCAACCCTCAAAGAAGATAAAGAGATGTTTGAACGCATCTTCTACGATTCCAACTTCAAGCCGGATTATTTGAAGATATATCCTACGCTGGTGGTTAAAGGTACGCAGTTATATGATATGTGGAAACGGGGCGATTATAAGCCGATTTGTGAGGACGAAGCGATTGAGATAATCACGTATGCGAAACGAATAATACCGAAGTGGGTGCGGATACAAAGGATACAGCGGGATATTCCTGCGCAGTTCATAGAAGCGGGAGTGAAGAAGAGCAACCTGCGACAATTAGTGAATGCGCGATTGCACGATGAAGGGTACAGATGCCAGTGTGTACGGTGCAGAGAGGCAGGTCTTTCTCGTTTGGTAGGGCGAGTTGCCGATGAGCAGGAGATAATATTTTTATCAGAGCGTTACGAGGCATGCATGGGCACAGAATATTTCCTCTCTTACGAAGACGTTGAGAACGATATTTTAATAGCGCTTTTGAGGTTGCGGTTTCCGTACGCGCCTCATCGTGCGGAGCTGAAGCACGCTGCTTTGGTTCGCGACCTGCATGTGTATGGCGAACTGGTTGGCTTGGGCGAACGGAAGCAGCAGAGCTGGCAGCATCGCGGCTACGGAACACATTTATTAAGAAAAGCAGAGGAAATAGCGGCTGATAAGGGATACAGGAAGATAGCAGTGATGAGCGGGATAGGTGTGCGAGACTATTATGCACGGTTTGGCTACACACGCGAAGGCCCGTTTATGGTAAAAACCATTGCCTAAACTATCTCCTTTAGGTGAGTAGATTTCTGCTAAAAAATATCGCGATAGATTTATATACAAGCAAAGGATATTGGGTTGGACAGGGAGATGGAGGCTATTAGATTAGAAGATGAAAGAAGAAGATTTACGCGCATTGCTTGCTGAGCAGAGATCCTTAGCGAACGAATACCATACCTCAATATGGCGGAGTTCAGATTTCTTTACGGCTTTAATTATTGCACTTTTAGGATTAAGTGCAATACTAATAAGAGCACAAGCACCAACAATCCTTACAGTAACCTTCCCCTTCTTAGCATTACTATTCAGCATATTTGGAATGTTGGTTTTATATAGAGGAAGTCGTTATTATTTACAAGCAACCTATGCGATTTCTGTCATTCGTAATAAACTTGACATTCAGAACACACTTACTAAGAACGATTTAAAAGCATTTGGAATTGATGATTTGCTATGCGACCGGTTTTCATCGGCAGAGGACTATGTGAATAAACGAAGTATTAATTTAAAGCAATTCAGAATAAGGACTATCATTTACTGGATATATATTATATTGGCCATACTGAGCTTACTTTTTATGGGTTATGTACTTTTTTCTGGTACTTGGATAATTCAGATTTAGATTATGCTATCACCTTTGATTTAACGGCTCTACTTTCACCGCAAAAGCGATAACGCTGAAAAGCGAGGAGAATACGAACTAATCATTACTTCACTCTATTCACCTTTTACCGGTAGCTTTTTAACTCGTCAGCCTTTATTAGTAACCAAAAAGCGGAGGAAAAGAAAAATGGGCATATATTTGATGCTGTCAACACTTACGACAGAAGGTAGGAAAGTAATAAGAGACAAACCAGAGAAGATAGAAGAAGTAACTGAAGAAGCGGAGAGGATGGGTGTGAAAGTAATAAGCCAGTACGCTCTTTTAGGTTCCTATGATTTCATGAACATATTGAAAGCGGAAAGCGAGGAAGTCATTATGAAATTAGCTATCGCACTGACTGCTGGAGGCAAAATGGAAGTACTGACACTACCTGCGATTCACATAGATGAGTACTTAGAGCGCATGAAGAAATAAAAAAGAGGATGGGAAGAGCACGAAGATTAAATTCAAAGCTCTTTTCCCTATTTTTATTGAACTTTTTCCGGATACGTGGGAGAAGGCATATAAAAATGTTGAATCAAATCCAAACTTTTAACAAAATAAGAGATTCTGCGCAAGAAAAGGAGGTAGTAAAATGATTGTTGCAGTATTGTATACATGCGGAACTATCGGCTGCACCTGAGACCAGCTTACGATTAAAACCCATCTCGGTCAAACCTACGGGCCCTTGGAACGATGGCAAACGTAACATCGAAGACGCCGTTTGCTTACGTGGCTAAGAAGGATGAAGAAATTCTTGCGTTTAACGGTTCGACTGTAAATGTTCCTCCCGCAGGAGGGAGCAGAACTAACATCATCGTTACCCTAAACGTTAACTTCGCAAGAAACATCAAAATGAGACAGAATAATGGAAACAAAAACCATGAATGTTCATCTTAGAGATTTGGAGTCGGTAATCCGTTCCGTAGGGAAAGCGGCAGTGCTTGCCCTCTTCCTCCTTCAACTCTACGCCACTCCGGTCCATGCCATCAGCTTTACCGTGCGCACTGGGGTGTCCAAAAAATATAAAAGATTGATGCGTAAAGGTTATACAAGCATGAAAGAATTAGAGAAGATTCTGCCTGATCGGCTTACAATTCAAAAGGGGGAAATAAGATGAGCGGACTATTCCATCTTGAACGTGGCGTTATTCCCGCTTGTGACGTATATGATATAAAAACGTTCAGGAAACTCATTGCGGCGACGTATGACCTCGAGGGCATTGTTGGCTACAAAATCGGCGCTATTCTCGGGTTAACCTATGGTCTCCCTCGATTAGTCAATATTGTGAACGAATATACCGATTTACCGGTGATCTATGACCACCAAAAAGCAGGAACTGATATTCCGCGGATGGGTGAAAAGTTTGCAGCGATCTGCGCGGAAGCAGGGATAAAAGGGGTAATAATCTTCCCACAGGCGGGCCCTCAAACTGAAGCAGCATTCATAGATGCGCTCTACGATGAAAAATTGACACCCATGGTAGGTGGAGAAATGACGCATCATGGATATTTAGCGAAAGAAGAGGGGTTTATCAGAGACAATGCACCCGTGGAGATGTACACGATTGCGGCTGAGAAGGGTGTGAACCATTTTATTGTGCCGGGGAATAAACCTGCGGTTATTAAGCAGTACCACAAGTTGTTGTCTGGAATAGTGAAATCGCCAGAATACAGCATGCCTGGGATTGGCAAACAAGGCGGGGATATAAAATCCGCTTTTGGAGTCTTAGAAGGTGCACCTGCGTATGCGATTATAGGTGCGGGAATTTATGAGCACGAAGATATGGCAGATGCCGCACGAAGATTTTGTGATGAAGCACTTAACTTAACTTAACAACCAACTGGAAGTGAGTACGAAGAATGAGCTGGCAAGAAGAAAAAGAGAAAGTAGGAAAAGAGATAATACGTGCTTTGTATAAACGTGGCATGATAAAGACGTGGTTCAGAGATAACCCGCAAGGATGGACGCTCGTTTCAGGCATGTGGAGCCCTCTGTACATCCAATTACGTCCTCTGTCCTCCTACCCCGAACTGCTCAAGAAAGTTGGCTATGTCCTGGGCAGTCTTATAAGAGAAGAATGCAACGATATAAACAGGATCATTGGTGTTGCTACTGCAGGCATACCGATAGCCACCGCCATTTCTTTAGAGGCGAACATTCCTTCGTGTTTCACACGGAAATTAGAAGGGGTGCGGTCGTTAGAGGATTTCAATAATTTTGTAAAAGAATATGGCGAGCATTCTATGATTGAAGGCGTCTTAGAAGATGGCGATACTGTGGGGATTGTAGATGATCTTGTAACAAAATTTGGTAGTAAAGTGTTAGCCGTAAAGCAATTGGAATTCGAGCTGGAAGTGCGCGGGTTGAAGCACGTAACGTGCTCAGATGTCATCGTCGTCCTGGATAGGGAGCAAGGCGCGGAAGAGCTTGCGAAAGAATATGACATAAAGCTGCATTGCTTAATTCCTTTTATGACAAAGGGCATGGCGTGGCTCAAGGACGTTCTCGCGGATCAAGAATATGAAGTGATTGTGGATTATCTGCACGGCACTGAAAAATATCAGGAGCCTCGCGTACAGGCAGAGTTGTCTGAGATTGCGATGCGGCGAGGGCGATGATGCTTTGCTTTATGATAAACGACTTAGATTCGACAAGCCAAACTAAACAGCGTCCTTATTCTTGCTTTCTCCCTTTCTGACGTTTTTTAGTTTCTGTAAGAGTATCTCTCGCTGCCATTGACGCAAGTTCGGTCGCCAGAACAAAAATAGCCTGCTTGTGCTCTTCCTTGCTTCGGTGCACCTGAAAAGGAGAAATACCCAACTCGTTATATTTACTGAAATCAGCGTTCACGCCATTTACCTCACAGTACTTCTTAAATTGAGCCAATAACATATGGAGGTGCACCAGCTCATCTTTTTTCATGTTAATATATAGATTATCCTTAATAGTATTTAAAATAAACCCACTCCTTGTAGCGCTCAAGAAGTAGAGTCTTAACTAAAAGAGAGACAAAAATCACAAAGAATATTGACTTAAAAAGTAAAGGAAAAAAAAGGCAAAGTTAGCTAGCTACTCAACCACATACCCTAACTTCTCGCACAGCTCTCTTCGTTCTCTCTTCTCTGCCTCAGTCTCTACCCTGTTAGCCGATGTGCCATCAACTACACCAATGACCGCTCGTCCAAGTTCGGTCTCGGCAATAAGCACGTCCAACGGATTTGCAGAAGCTACGAAGATAGTTGCAACTGCGGGATGTGACTTCAGAGCGTTCAGTACATTTATGGGAAACGCATCATCCATAATAATAAAAAAAGTGTGAGAGGCGGCGATTCGGAGACAGTTCTCACCCGCTAACTTCTTCAGGCTCTCCTCATTCCCCGTGACTCTCGTCAATCTCGGCACCGCTTCGTTCATTGCAACAGCACATTTTATCCCGGGCACAGTGGTCAAAAGAGTCTTGAAGAGGTCATCGCAGGTAAATATACTGAAATTACCCTGCCCGATTATTACCTGCTTCTCCTCGGGATTCGTTACCCCTATACGTTCTATCTCCACTGCTGCCTCAGCGGTACCCACGTCTTCATCCCCTTACCTTACTATTTGAGGTTTATCCAGCGGTCTTCTCGAGAGGTGTGTTTACTATTCCTCTACCATGCTGATCGCGCCCTGCTCGCATACGTCTATGCAGGTCTCGCAATCAGTGCACTCCTCTTGATTGATTTTCGCTTTTTTGTTGTCCTCGTCGCCCTCTAAGGTTATGCACTCCACCGCGCATTCCTCTACACAAGTCCCACATCCATCACACTTCTCTTCATCTACTACTGTTGGCATTTCTTTTTCATCACCTTTTTAGTTTTTTATTCCATTCCTCTTTTTTTGTCATATATATAAATTGCTATTTTTCTCTCTTCGAGATATTCTTATCTCGTTCTACAGACAAAATCGGTTTAATTGCAAGGTAAACATCCTTGTCGCCTATTTTCCATCTCTTCTCGTAAATATGCCCGCTCTTTGCGTCCTCTGCGGAACTCGGTGGCGTTCCTTCTTCTCCCTCTTCTATACTGACGGCAAGCGTCTCATTACAGATATAATCCGAGAAGTTCTGTATCGCTTCTTTTACCTCCTCGTCACATGCGTACATAATCTCTATCTTCTCGGTATATTCCAGGTCAAGGTCCTTTCTCATACCTTGTGTCCTTCTCACAATGTCTCTCACCAACCCTTCTTCTATAAGAGTCTTGCTCGGGCAACAGTCCAAAAACAAGCAGGTCTCTTCATCCACTTCCGCACGCTTATAATTAGCAAGCTCTCCCTCGAGCAAATCTGCAATACCCTCAGACGCATCTCCAAATTTCACTTCCTTCACGTTCACCTCGTCCTTCAATATCCCTGCCATACGTTCCGCTTTCTCTCGCTTGTCCTTACCACACGTAACGACAACTTCTTTTAGTGGCTGCCGTATCTTTATCCCTGCATCTGACCTCGCCCGTCTACCAGCATCTACCAATTTGGAAATCAGCTCCATCGAGCCCTCTAATTCAACCGCTATAAGCGATTCATCAGGAGAAGGATAGTCGCAAAGATGCACACTATCACGCTCGTCTTCTAATACACCCCGCACAAGATTCTGATAGATGTGTTCTGTAACGAAAGGCACAAAAGGAGCGAGTAGTTTGCAGAGAGAAACAAGAACCTCGTACAGCGTTAAATATGCACAATCCTTATCAAAGTTCTCCTCGACAATCCAGAACCGCCTCCTTGACCGCCGTATATACCAGTTGCTCAAGTCGTTAATGGTGAACTCTTCTATTTTCCGCGATGCAACATGAAGTTCGAACCGTTCAAGGGCATCAATTACGTCCTTCGTGAGTGTGTTCAACCGCGATATAAGCCACCGATCTATTGCATTCCGCTGCTCTACGGGGATGCTCTTCTCGTTCGGACTGAACTGGTCTATGGTGGCGTAAGTAACGAAGAAGAAATAAGAGTTCCAGAGTGTATTCAAGAACTTCTTCTGCTTCTCCCGTATCGCCTGCGCTGAGAACCGTATGTCATCTGTTAAAGGACCTGCGGTAAAGAGATACCATCGCAATGCATCTGCTGCTTCAGTATCAAATAGAGTATTCATGTCAACTACGTTTCCCTTGCTCTTACTCATCTTCACGCCTTTCTCATCCAGTATATGACCGAGCGAAAGCACGTTGAGATATGGTGGTGCATCAAAGATCGCAGTTGAAACACCAAGAAGAGAATAGAACCATCCCCGCGTCTGGTCTATCGCTTCGGTGATAAAATGAGCGGGGAAGTTCTGCCTGAACTCCTCCACCTCAAATGGGTAGTGCCATTGTGCAAACGGCGCAGAGCCCGAATCGTACCAGCAGTCGATCACGTCCTTTACACGCTGCATATCTCCGCTGCAGGAATCGCACTCCAGCACCACGTCGTCAATATAAGGTCTGTGCAGGTCAATATCGCTGGGAACAGAGTTCTTCGCCTTTTCCTGTAATTCCTTTATACTACCCACGCAATGTCCCTGCCCACAATCGTTGCATAACCATATATTCAACGGAGTGCCCCAGAATCGCTCTCTGCTAAGCGCCCAATCTTCAATATCCTCCAGGAAGTTACCAAATCTGCCGTATTTCAAATATTCCGGGTACCAGTTTATTTGTTCATTATTAGCAAGCAAATTATCACGGAGCGATTTCATTGCGATGAACCACGATTCCCGTGCGTAATACAAAAGAGGCGAACCGCAGCGCCAGCAGAACGGATACGAGTGTAAATACCTTTCTTCTTTGTATAAGATGCCACGCTGCGTCAGCATGTCTATTATAAGCCTATCAGCGTCCTTCACGAACATGCCTTCCAGTGGCGGGACCTCATCTGTGAAATGCCCGTCTATACTCACGGGCTGTGAAAACCCCAGCTTCTTCTCCCTGCATACCTCGTAATCCACTTCTCCAAATGCGGGTGCGGTATGAACGATGCCCGTGCCCTCGTCGAGAGTGACGAAATCCGCGGTGATTACTTTATGCGCTTCACCACCCTCTATCTTTGCAAAGTCAAAGAGCGGTTCATACTTCAAATCCTCCAGATCTTTGCCTTTAAATCGTTCTATTATTTCGTATTCGCCTTCTAAAACGTCCAAACGCGCTTCAGCAAGGATTAGAACATTTTCTTTAACTCTGTCTTCATCCTTTACGCTAACTCGTACCTTTACATAGGTGTGCGACGGATGAACCGCGAGTGCGATATTGCCCAGTAGAGTCCAGGGCGTCGTTGTCCAGGCTAACAAGTAGAGCGGTTCCGACTCATCATTCTCTTGCTTCACTTTGAACTTCACATATATCGAAGGGTCTTCCACATCTTGATAACCCTGTGCGACTTCATGGCTGCTCAGCGTGGTTTCACATCGAGGGCAAAAAGGAACAACTTTATGACCTTTATAAAGTAAGCCCCTGTTCCAGATCTCTTTTAACGACCACCAAACCGATTCGATATAATCGTTCTTAAACGTAATGTACGGGTCGTCCATATCTATCCAGAATCCCACACGCTTAGTGGCATTCACCCATTCTTTCTCATATCTGAAAACCGAGTCTTTACATTTCTGATTGAATTTCTCTATCCCGTATTTCTCTATCTCCTGCTTGCTACTGATCCCCAGATCCTTCTCCACTTCTATCTCCACCGGCAGACCGTGTGTGTCCCAGCCAGCTTTTCTTCGCACATAGAAGCCCCGCATCGTTTTGTATCTCAGCACGAGGTCTTTTACAACCCGTGTAAGAATATGCCCGGGATGAGGTAGCCCATTTGCAGTTGGCGGCCCTTCGACGAAGACGAACTTGTCACAGCCATCTCTCTGGTCTACGCTGCGCTCAAAAGTCTTTTCTCTATCCCATAGCTCTAATATCTCTTCTTCCAGCTTTGCAAAATCTGCTTTTTGCGTTTCTCTTTTGAAATACAGCATACCCTATCACCATCCATTTATCTATCGATTGGACCGTCTATGTTACGTGGTACGAAGATATAATGTTTATATCCCTCTAAATAGCCTTTGTTTTTTACTTATGTTCTCACTTATTCTTTTGACCACACACAAACAAAAAGAGAGGGCACACCACAATGCACGAGATACACAAAATATTGGCAATAGGATATTCCGTCAGGCATATAGTATGTTCGGGCAGTAGAGCAGGTTACGAGATGTATGCCGCTGACGCATTTGGCGATCTTGATACGAAACGATGTGCCCGCGAATATTATCCATTAGACCCGCTTCAGCTTCACGCTGAACTCAAAACCCTTAAAAACGAGATAGATAAGGTAGACGGTCTGATTATCGGGTCAGGGTTCGAGAGCGCTGATTTCGATTTTTTAACCGCAGAAGACAGGAGAAAGATATTAGGGAACGCACCGGAGAAGACGAAAGAAATATCGAATAAAGCGTGGCTGTCATCGCAATTAGACGATTTAGGTATCCCGCATCCACTCACCTATACCGGTAGAGCGTTAGCAGAAATGATAGCCGAGGGAGAGCGCATACCGCTCCATTATCCCGTGGTAGCGAAGCCCGCTTTTGGCGGTGGAGGAACCGCCAATTTCTTTTGCCACAACGAAACGGAGTTGATTCGCTGGGCTACACAACTACCGGAGTTCTTGTATCAGGAATATATAAAAGGGAAACATGCTTCTGTATCTACAATTTCTACAAAAAGAGCGGCAATGACGGTCTGTCTGAATGAACAGTTGTTAGGCATGGATTCCCTTTCTGCACCCGGACCTTTTGTTTATTGCGGGAACATCTCCCCGTTTGTCACCAAATTTTCTGATCGTGTGTGCGCGCTTGCAGAGGAATTAACAAGTGAATTAGGTTTGTTAGGCTCGAACGGCGTTGATTTTGTTATTACTGACGACGGCCCGGTCGTGATAGAAGTGAATGCACGGCTGCAAGGCAGCTTGGACACAGTGGAGCGTTCTACAGGTTTAAATTTAATTGATGCGCACGTGAAAGCGGTTAGAGGGGAGTTGCCAGAGCCAGTAGCGGCGAAACGGTATGCGGTAAAGGCGATTGTATTTGCAAAGCAAGAAGGAGTGGTGATGAAAAATCCGGATTTATCCCGAGATAGAGCAGGAATCGTTGATATTCCGGAAAAAGGCAGAATAGTGAAGCCAGGAGAGCCTATAGCCACCGCGATAGGCGTTGGCGAGAGTAGAGCGAGTGCATTTGCTGATGCGATGAAGAATGTCGAGCGTATAAAAGCATGTGTGAGATAGATTTCATACCTGAAGAATCGCGTTGATTTGGATTAACACAACCTTTAACTTATTAGAACCATTTAGCTCTTATATGCCATCTATGCACTGGACATACGCAAAGGCGGGCGTGGACATAAAAAAGGAACATGGTGTGGTAAAAGCGATTTCGGGCGTGATAAAGCGGCAGAAGGATTTACGAGGTTTTTGTGGGCTCTTCGAACTCCCGTTTGATCCACAGCATCTACTCGCGATCTCCACCGATGGCGTTGGCTCGAAAGTGCTCATCGCCGCAAAGCTCGACAAATGGGATACCATCGGTATAGACTGCATTGCGATGAACGTGAACGATATTTACTGCGTGGGTGCAACCCCGCTTGCTTTTGTTGATTATCTCGCAATGGAGAAGCCTGACGAGCGGATTGCTGCGGAGGTGGGCAAGGGCTTGGAAGCAGGTGCGGAGATTGCTGATATGAATATAGTGAGCGGTGAAACGGCGATACTGCCAGAGGTAGTAAACGATTTAGACCTCTCTGGAACTTGTGTCGGCTACGTGAGTAAGGATAAAGTGATACGAGGCGAAAAGATAGAGGCCGGTGACCTGGTTCTGGGCATGAAGAGTTCAGGAGTACACAGCAATGGGTTAACACTGGCGCGTAAAGTAATAGAAGATGCGGGATTGGATTATAACACACCTTTCACTTCGGAGAGAAGCATAGGTGAAGAGCTACTCACGCCAACGAGGATTTATACGGAGGTTTTAGAGATTTTGAAGCGTTGTGAAGTACACGGCTTGGCGCATATCACCGGCAGCGGGTTTTTAAAGCTGGGAAGAATCACCGACTTCGGCTTTGATATCAACAATCCGCTCGCGCCAAATGAGATATTCACGTTCCTTCAGGAGAAAGGGAACATCACTGACGAAGAGATGTATAAGACGTTCAATATGGGGATGGGTTTCGCAGTGGTCATTCCAGAGAGCGAGGAGCAGGAAGCACTTCGTATAACAAAGGGCAAAATCGTGGGTGAAGTCGTGCCAAAAGAGAAAGGGATAACAGTGGGTGACGTGACGGTAGTGTAGTAATTGCAAAATGCAAAGTGCAGATTGAAAAATTGTGGTATTTCAAAAACTTTTCTTTTTGGGTTGGGAGGGTTGATAAGGGGGGGTCTGGCCCCTTATTTCATCATCTTCATCATCTTACCGATTTGCATCCCCTTCATCATCGGCATCTTCCCACGTCCAGTACCCAACTGTTTCATCATCTTCTGCATCAGCCGGTGATATTTTAGCAGCGCGCTCACTTCCGCAGTTCTCGTACCCGAACCACGCGCTATTCTTCGTAACCGCGAGCCGTCTATTATCTTTGGATCGTTCAGCTCCTCCTCCGTCATCGAATCCATCATCACCTTGAATTGCCCCAATTTATCCTCCGTTATTTGAGACATCTCGTCATTAATATCAACGCCAAATCCGCCTAACGGCATCATTTGCATTATCTTTTTAAACGGCCCCATCTTCTTCACCGCTTCTAACTGCTTATACAAATCATTTAACGTGAATTTACCCTTCAAGATATCTGCATCCACGTCCTTCTCCTCTAAACTCTCCTCGGCCATCTCTATCAGAGACTTTATGTCGCCCATCCCGAGCAACCGGGAGATGAACCGATCAGCTTCAAATTTCTCGATGTCATCTACCTTCTCACCAGTGCCGATAAATGCAACGCCGGAATTCGTCTCCGATACCGCAGAAAGCGCTCCACCACCTTTAGCCGTTCCGTCCATCTTCGTTATAATAATGCCCGTAATCCCAACGGCATCATCAAAAGCGCGCGCTTGCACCGATGCTTGCTGCCCTATGCTCGCATCCAGAACAAGAAACCGCTGCTCTGGTCTTATCATCTTCTCTATATCACGTATCTCATCTATCATCTCTTCTTCCAGAGCATGCCGCCCTGCAGTGTCTATAATTTTAATATCGTACTTCTCAAACCCTTCTACGCCTGCTTTTACTATATCCATCACGCCCTTACCTGCTGGTAGACTTGCACCATCATAAAAGGGAACGTCGATGCTATCACACAATTGCCGTAACTGGTCGGATGCTGCGGGCCTATAAACATCAGCGCAGATAACCGCGGGTTTTAAGCCTTTCTTCTGGAAATACCGCGCAAGTTTCGCACACGACGAGGTCTTTCCCGTACCGTGCAACCCAACCATCATTATCTTCTGTGACGCTAAAGGAACTTCAACACCTTTCCCTAATATGTTTATCAACTCCTCGTAGACCACCTTAATCACATGTTCTCGCGGATTTAACGTCACTTTCTCTTTTAAACTCCGCGCTCGTATGCGATCTGAAAGCTCCTTCACCAATGAGATCTTAACATCCGCCTGGATCAAAGCTCGCTGTATGTCGCGCACTAACTCCTCAACCGTATGCTTATCGATCCGCTTCGCCATTGCGATCTTCCGAATCGATTCCTTCAGCGAACTGCTTAACTTCCCTAACATCTATCTCCTGCACGCACCTCAAGCTCCTCTTCTTTCTATCTAAATAATAAATACTTACAGTCATACATAATTACCTAAACGTTATCTTGATTCGTCCTTAAAACTCTGATTCCTCTACGCCCTCTATCCCAAGATTTATCGTTACCTCTGCTATATCCTCGCAATACTTCGCTATTCGCCCCCAACTCTCCAGTATAGAAATAGCGTGTATCTTATCTGTAACACTCCATTCCTCTGCTAAGATTCGCTCATCTATCTCTTCAACCATATCAACCAGCGCATTTGCATCTCTTATCGCTTCATTCGCCTTTACTATATCATTGTTTGATAAGGAAGCTAAGGTCTGGGTAAAGAGTGTTCTCGTGCGAGTGCCGAGCTCTTTTATGCTTTTTAGCCCTACCGGTGTGCTCATCATCATAGAATTCTTTGCTATGCTCTCGATATGATCACCTATCCGCTCCATATTCTTCACGATAATCCGGTAGCCCAGGCTATCTCGCTGTCTGCTCTCCCCTATTTTCTTCGCAAGCTCTGGGTCTCTTATCACCGCCTTAAGCTGCCGAACAATGAGCAAATAAAATCTATCTATCTCGTTATCCCGCTCTATAACATCCTTTGCACGGTTATGATCGCTTTTCTCAAGTGCATAAATCGTATCTTCGTGCATTGATAAAATTATCTTGGACATACTCCGTATCGCATCCTGGAGCGTGAAGTCCTCATATTTCAAGAAACTTTTGAGCACTATCTCCTTTGACGATTCGCCAACAACCTCCATGCCTATCAGCCGCTTCCTCACTTCCGCCTTTATCCTCTTTCTCTCCTCAGCTTCAAAACCGCCTGGCGATAACAGCTTTACAACATCATACCCAACGAGGTAATGAGCGATAAGATACCTGAAGTTGCCCTCAAAGCTCTCTTTTTCCGAGAGAATGAGTTCTGCGCATTTTATCTGCTCTTTTTTATCCTTCAACGGGGTTAAGACGAGTGATTTATCACCACGTTGAATTAACGAGAGCTCATCTCCCTGCCTTACACCCACCTCTCGTGCCCATTTTATAGGAAGCGAGATAGTAAATGTTGAACCACCGGTGAGTTGTATTTTTCTCTTCTCCTCTTTCATTCTCTATCCTCTTTATATCTCTATATATATTTAATATTATTATATAAAAATGGAGGAGAGGCAATGGATTTTTATAAAATCAAGTACATACACTTTAATAGATAAGTATGGAACAAGAGGATTATATTCCAAGATACGAGTATGAGCGGTTAGAGAGCGATTATCGAAGGTTAAGAAGGAAATACGAGGAGACAGAAGCATATAAAGAGGATTTAGAGAAGCTTGTTTCAAAATCAAGGGCACCACCATTAGACTGCGGATTCGTGGTTGAGAAACTTAACGACGGTGCCATCGTGAATTTAAACGGGGCATTAAAATCTTTACCTTACGGGACGCTTACTGAGAAGGAGATAGAGGAGCTACAAGAGGGAAAGTACGTGTTCATAGGACGCATCCCGGATAGGAATAACCCCAGTGGGTTTACCATAGGAATCACCAACATATATGACCGGATGGTTGATTTAGAGGTTGGAGAGGTAGAGGAGCTGAGAAAGGAAGATGATGGTGATGGCTGGATAGTTGAAGTATCCACTGGAAAAGGTCGTGGTAGGATATATAAAAGGCTGCGGGATGAAGAAAAGGAAACGGTAAAAGAGGGGATGAAGGTAGGACTCCTTCCCGGTACGCTTGATATAAAGAAAAGTTATACGGCAAAGGAGTACTCTCGCTATGAAGTCACAAAGAGCCCTGAAGTGAGTTTTAATAATATCGGTGGCTTGAAGGAAGTGAAACAGGACTTGATAGAGAGCATTATTCTTCCGATGGTAAATCCTGAGGATTACTCTAAATATGGCGAAAGTTCCCGCCGGATACTGATGTACGGTCCGCCTGGATGTGGGAAGACAATGTGCGCAAAAGCATTAGCATCTACATTACCCAACTGTGAATTTGTAAAGGTGGGTGCCGGAGAGCTGTTCAGCATGTGGCTTGGCGAGTCAGAGAAGAATGTAAGGATGGTGTTCAAGGCTGCGAACGATAAATTAGAGGAGGGAGAGAACGATTATGGTGTAATCTTCTTTGATGAGATAGATGCTTTAGCGCAAGAAAGAGGTATGTACACAGGGTCGTCCGGTGCACCGGAAAGAGTTACGGGACAACTACTGGATATTTTAGATGGTTTTTACGCCCTGCATCCACACCTCACTGTAATCGGTGCAACAAACCGGCTGCATCTTATAGATTCCGCATTTAGGTCGCGATTTGACAAGATAATCGAGGTCTCGAAGCCAGAGAGAGAAGCTGCTTATTCCATCGCACGGATTTACGCAAAAAAAATCCCGCTCGACCGCTACCTGATAAAGGAGAAAGGGGGAGAAGAAGAGGCGAGGACCTATCTGGTGGAAGAGATTGTCCGTTACATGTATAGTGACACGTACGTTGAGACAGAAATAGGGCGGATAAAGCGAGAGGATGCAATAACCGGGCGGTTCATCGCGCAGATATTTGGTTATGCGAGAGATAAGGCGTTGGAGGAGCGGACAATGCTGATGATGAAAAAAGGTGCTATCAGCAACGATGCGCTGAGGAACGTATGGGATAAAGAAGGTTTTTCGGAGATATTAGACGTGGGAAAGAAGGTAGAGGATTTGCTTAAGCGATATAAGCACATAGAGGAGATAGGTGTGAATATGGGGCACTTAAAAGAAGGATTTGATAAGTTTGTGCAGCGAAGAGCAGAGGAGATATTAGTATCAGGATATGAAGAGATGCCAGAGGAAGACACAGGAATGCACTTTTAATTTGGTTAACTTAACTCTGACATGAGAAATGGAAAGGGAGGATTTGAACAAATGGCAAGGGCTCGAGCATGAATTTAGGGTGGGCCTAAGTTCCGAATCACCGGGATTGTACCGTTATGCAAGATTTTATCATGTGGATGAAGTAATTCGCGCACTCGAGAATTATACTTTTTTTGACGAATCGAATGCGATCTGCTCGAAGCTGCGTAGAAGGAACGATGGCTTTTTGAGGAATGGATCGCGAATTTACATCTGCACGGGCGGGCATCTCGAGATAGCAACGCCTGAATGTAGAGATGCCTTCGAGGTGCTTAAATATGACAAGGCAGCAGAGCTGTACATGCAGATAGGCGTGGAGAAAGCAAACGAACGATACCGAGAGAAATTGAAGAAGAGAAAGAGGTCTTTAGCCTATATCCAGTGCTGGAAAGCAAACGTGGAGATAGACAAGAGGTACAGCAGGGGCACGCACGAGTCATATACAGTGGACCGGAAGAATTTTGTAGGCAAAGAGAATTTACTCATCCCGTTTCTGGTGCTTCGTAAGATATTCTTTGGCGCTGGAGGTTATGTGGCGGATAAAGAAGGGATAAAATACGTAATATCGCCCAAAGCGATGGTTTCTCGAAGGGTTTTCACCGAATCACCGTCGCAGTGGCCGATATTATCCACACGGGACGAACCATTGAGCACAAGGGATACATATCGTGTGCATGTTACGTCAGGCGAAGGAGTTCGTTCGGAGGTCACAAGGTTGCTCTGCAATGCCATTACGTCGTATGTAATAGATGCGATAGAGTCAGGGAAAATCACGCATGTGGAAGAGATCTGGAATCCACTTCATACTTTTAAAGATATTTCAGCGAATACGGAAGGTGACTGGCGCATAAAGCTGATGAATGGGAGGACGGAATCCGCCATTGATTACCTTACGAGTTACTATCTCGAAGCAATAGAGGAGTTGTTTGAGGAGCGAAAAGTCTCTTACTGGGATAAATATGCCCTGGATACTTTTAAGAGGATTTGCGCCAAGTTTGACCAGGGATTGCTTGAAGATCCTTACGTTTTCCGTCGCATAGAATGGGTAATGAAGTTATGGGCGATAAAGAACGAGATAAATGATTTTGAATACAACTACATCCCAATAGGGAAGTTTGATTACCGGAGCATGTATATGATGGAAGATCAGATGGAGAAGAAGATAGCCGCATCTTTTGATTTCACCAATCTCTGTGATTACGACTTATACGAGTGCGTTGCGGATAAGATTGGAGTGGAACGAATACTAACCGAAGAGGATGTAGGAGAAGCGTTACTCTTTCCACCGAAGAATTCGCGAGCCGAGTTACGGGTTAGACTTGCGTCTGCATTCGAGAATGCGACACTAAGCTGGAATAAGATAACGATAAACAAGGAGCCAAATGTGAAGATAGATGTGAGCAGACCGAGCAGCGAGGAATATGCACGGCTGTTTGAGCGTTATCCGGAACTCGCGAGAATGCCAAGTGCGGTAGTGGTGTTTTGCCGAGAGCGGAGTAGAGGAGAAGGAGCACGACAGGTTCTCGTACGATTGCTCGCCGAGGAGGATGATATAAGGGGCTGGGAGGATGAGATAAGCAGGGAAATAAGAGATAGAATCGTCAGAAACCCATACTTAGATTACCTGTTGTATGCTAATAACAAAACGTTCCGGTTCGATGAACTGGATGGCTGGAATGAGGAATCAATAAAGAAGAAGATAGCAGAGATAAGCAAGGAAGTGTAGAAGGAGAAAGGAAGTGCCACGGATAGGGACAGAGAATAAGATAAGGGGAATTGAGCAGGAATATCCAGTGAGTGCGAAAGCACGCTTAAATCCTTCATTGCTGGTTAATGCTGCGATTCAAGGTTTAAAAAGGAGCGGATTTTCAAGAGATGTGACGTGGGACATTATTACGGAAGTCTCGCAAGAGCTGCATGAATCGAAAATAACGTCTTCATACGGTGATAACGGCTCTCGGATTTATAACGATATGGGGCATCTTGAGATTGCAACACCGTCTTATAATAACCCTTTTGACGCCGTGGCATACGATAAAGCATCAGAGATCTACGCCTTTGTGGGGTCGCGAGAGGCGAGTTTAGCGTTAAAGGAGAAAATAGTCATCCATAAGAATAATGTTGCCAATTTCTTTACTTCTTCTCCTTCTTCTCCTTCTCCTGAAACTGGTATGCGGACGGGTAAAGGGGGAAAGATAAAGACCAATACCTACGCTACGCATGGGAATATAATCACAAACCGGGCAGCGTGCAAAGATTGGAGTCGTGTAGAAAAAGCGCTCATACCCTGGGTCGTTACAAGAATACTGTTCACCGGATCCGGAGATGTTGTTTCAGGAGAGAACGTTGGTAAAGGGGGAGTGAAGTTCGTTATTTCACCACGAGCGATGTTTGTTGTGCAAAAATCTTCGCTTTCTACCACTACGGGAAGAGGCATCCTGAACACGAGAGATCAGCCCCATGCCGCGCATCAGTATTGGCGACTGCATGATATTCATTACGAGGCGCTTCGTTCTGAATATGCGATTTTCTTGCGTGATATCACACAAGCGCTGGTAACGCGTGCGTTTGAGTTGGACTTTTTAGATGATGCACCAGAGATAGAAGACCCGGTAAGAGCGTTCAAGAAACTATCACTGGATACACAGGACTGCGAGTGGGCGATAAAATTGAAGACCGGAGAGAGAACAGATGCGGTATCCATTTTACGGTTTTATTTAGATGCGATAGAGAAGATGCAGGATAATGAGGGTGGAGAAGTGGGTAAGTGGGATGAAATAGGGCTAAACTGTTTTAATAATCTGATAGAAGACTTAGAAGCGCGGAGCCTGGAGAACTACGTGGATGGTATTGACTGGGTAACGAAATTGGCGTTGCTTGTGAATTACGAGCCAAAAACTGCCTCTGAAGGCATGAGTGTCTGTAACCAATATGCATTGCTGGATGAGAGCGTGCGGTATTACCTCGATGACGAAAAAGGAAGTATAATAAGTGATTGCCTGTTCAATCCAAAGGATTCATTAGCATTCGCAAAGAGCAAATTGCCGGATGTGGATTGGTCCTCGCTTCCGGAACGAGTGAACTATGCATTGAGTAATGCACCCGAGCAGACGCGAGAATTTTTTAAAGTTGAACTATTGAAACGATACCGCTCGCGTGTAAGAAATATTAGCTGGTCAACGATGACGGTTGGCAAAGCGAAAATAATACTGGACGAGCCGTTTATGCTGAATAAGGATGAGATGAGTGATGAACTGATGGAAGGTGCAGACTTAGAGGTGATTTTAGCAGCCGCGAAAGGATTATACCCCGAGAAGGTGATTCTGTAACGTAACATTTAGAGTTAGTTTTATTCAGTATCAATGAATGAATGAAAAATGATAAATAGAAACAAGGATAATTTTTAAGTAACGGTATTTGCTTGCAAGGTAAAAAGGGGATGAGATTAACGTGAGTGTGGCGGTTTCCGAAGGGAGCATGGAGATAGAAGAGGGAGTAGAAGAGGAAGAGGAAGCGCTAAGTGAGGAAGAGATAGAATACGGCGATGAAGAAAAAGAGAATGAGATGGCAAGCATAATGGAACGGTTGAAGAAGCGCCAGAAGAAGGAGAAAGCCGCTAGCCTTGTAAGTAAATTGAAAGGGAAGAAGAAGGCGAATAAGAAGATAATGCCGTATGAGATATATGCGACTTCGGGTGAATAGTTAAGGGACGATTGAGAAGTTCGACCAAGGGATTTATATACGCAATATTGCGGATACGATAGAACTGATAGAAGTTGGGAAAGACGGAGAAAGGATTAAAATCTCTTTCCCGTATAACCTTGACTACATCCATCACAAAGATTAAAACTATCGAAGGATACATACAGATGGCATCCAGAAGAGAAATGTTGGAGTGTGCCTTATTCTGAATTTGACATATAGGGAAAATGATGGGTGATGAAAGACTGACAGAGGGAAGTATATACGGCATACAGTTCGCATATAACTCCAAACTGGTAGGATATACGGCATCAATGTCGCATATGAACGAGTTAGATGCAATAATGCTCGGCGGCAAAAGATTAATAGGAGGAAGGCGGTAAATGTATAACCCACTTAGGATTCCTGTTGAACAGTTAAATGAACAGGAAGGGACAGTTGAATTTGTTGTAAGTGAATCAAATCTATTTGATGAAGGTACACCGTTGATTAGAATACTTGAAATAGCCAAAGGCCAAACAGTTTTTATTTTAGAAAGAGATTCTGATTTTAATCTTAGGTTTATTCAGAGTAATCCGAGTTACGAAACGAAAACCGCAAAAATAAGTATTCGAGATTTTCATGATGCTCCAAAGTTATTCGTTGCTTTCACATGGTCAGAAAAGGAAAATACCATTTACGTCGGAGACTATGGAAGCGAATTTAGAAATGGAAAGTCTATTAAAGATCCTAATATTAAGTTTCGAGTGGGCAAAGATGGAGCAATTTATCAAATAGGAGATAAAGGCATTCAAGTTGGATTTTATAGGGTTAAGGTTGGCGAAAAAGTCGTTTTAGAACCCATGGCAAGAGAGATTTTTGATTTCCAAATGGAGAAAGTAAGAATACTGATCGAAAACTGCAAGAAAGGAGATTTCCTTTTTGAATCGACTTTAGCTCAACAGATAATTGTCATGCTAACAACAGCTTTTGAGGTATATGCTCGAACAAGATTTGTTGAGTTTGAAAAGGAAGGTAAGGTTGTAAATATGGAAGGTTTGTATGAGCGTTTTATTCCCAAGAAATATAGGAAGCAATTCAAAGGAGAAATAAATGAAACCACAAGCAAACAAGGAAAAACGGAATTAGAGGTTTTTATCGAAAGAAGATCAGTAAACTTTCAAAATTGGGAATCCTTTAAAGATGCGTATAATAAGGGGTATGGTTTAAAAATCTGGGAAATTGGTATCCCAAATGACATTTTGGTTGAAGCGCAGAAGTTCATAAAGTGGAGACACAAGATAATTCATTCAAAAGGAGACCAAACAATAATAAATTTTGAAGAAGTCCCTCCATCAGAGCCAATTTTTACGAATAAAGATTTGGCAGAGAAAGCCCTGGACGTCTTTCAAAAAGTTATTAGCAAACTTCATGAAAAGACATCAAAGCTTTAATTAATATGTGCCGCCTTCGCATTACACGCTCGTTACACTCGCTTGCGCCTAACAGAGCGTATCTGGCTACGGTGCTTCGCACCTCCGCCCAAATTCCTCGCTTTGCTCGGAATTTCGGATACGCTCAGCCGTTATATGAGCGGTCAGTATAATAAAAGAGCAATAAATAGGCTTAAAATCAGTAGTATCTCTCCTGCTCAGTAACTCATTTTTCCAATTCTTGAAGAATATAATCTCCCTCCATGCTCAGGTACAATCTGCTCCACCATATAACGCTCAAGGGTTGAATGACAATAACCGATACCACCATGCTTATCAGTTGTCCAATAAAGGGTATATTACTGAGGATAATACTCGCAACCATGGCTATCACACCTACGACGAGCCAGAGCAAAAAGACATCAACTTTATGTGCCATGAAAAAGTTAAACCCCTTTTTGACACCGTCTACCGCTCTAAGGTCGCCTATAACAACCGCGTACGGTGGAAGTGCGAGCATTATGCTTATAATGAGCATATAGATGAGCATTATCACGAATCCTAAAAAGAGCAGTGCAAATGCTGCCATATTCGTTACGTCGAATGGCGTTTGTGATGTGTTTATGGTTGGAAGCAGATATAACACGCCAGGGACTAAGAATACCACACCCGCAAGAACAATTAAACCAACGATGATGTCGGCACCAAGCAGATTCAGGAATTTTCGTTTTCCATAATCCATCATGTCAGAGAGGCTTGTTCTACCCGTTTCCGTCGCCTCTTTCGCCATGCCAATTGCGCCCGCGGTGAAAAAAACACTTATCAGCAGCACTAAAATTATCGTGATGATGACTGCCGCGATGATTATGCCCATATTTTGAAGGAATAGCGGATAAAGCTGTTGAATAATCTCTGGCGGGATCTCACCGGAATTAGCAATATGGGGCATCAAGGAGGGCAATACAGGACCTACCGTCACCAGTAGGGCACCACCGATGATTATAAGTGCCACTAAGGAGGTCAGTATCAAACTAAACACAAATGGCAGGCAAATACTCAAATTCTTCTTCCACGTGTCAAATCCGTTGCTTAGTATATCGCCAAGATCTTCTACCATGTTGTTTATCGTCAATATTTAATTTGGCAATGTCACATTTGGCAATAAACTTTTTATATCCTCTTCTTCTATTGCACAATAAATAACGGTATGAACGCCGATTCTGTACTTGAGCCCCAGCGATGGGGCTTATCCGTTGAGAATACACAAAGTCTCACCCAGTGCTTATCCGGGTTCTGGCAGCGATTTCAGGAAGACTTCAAGACTAAAACTCGTGACATCGGCGAGTACGCATACCATTATATATGCGGTCAGTTACGAATGGAGAATAAGCGCAATTTTGCTAATATTGGATGCAACATGGGGGTTCCTGGACAGAATATGCAGCATTTCATGTCAAACTCCCCGTGGTCGGCGCAAGCGGTGATTCAACATGTGCAAGCGGAAATTGCGGCTACGCCTGAGCTACGGGGTGATGTCCTGATTTTGGATGAGAGTGCAAACGATAAGAAGGGGAACAAGAGTGCTGGTGCTGCGCGGCAATACTCTGGGCGGAGAGGAAAAGTAGATATGTGCCAAGTGGGGACTCTTCTGGCTTACACCAACGGGTCTGAGTGGACCTGGGTAGATGGTGAATTGTATTTGCCCGAGCAGTGGTTCACACAGGAGATGGCTGAGCTGCGTGAACGCGTTGGGATTCCACCTGAGCGGAAATTCGAGACGAAGATAGAACTCGGGTGGAAGATGATCCAGCGAGTTCATGCTAACGGTTTTCCCTTTGAGGCGATTTGTTGCGATGACTTCTACGGGCAGAGCGGAGAGTTTCGTGCCAGAATGAATGACGCGGGACATGTTTATATCCTGACTTTCAGAGTTGTATGGGCTACAACCCGAAAAGCCTATCCGCAAACCCCAACTTTTCAATAATCTCCTTTTGCTCTTTAGTGAGAACGGAAATTTTATCACTGCTTTCTCCACCAAAATCAAGCGTAGTTTTTCGTATTCTACCCAGTTCATCCAGACTATCCTCCACACCCGCCCAACCCGTAACGCCTAAATGATGCTTATACAGTGCCAAATCCAGATATGCAAGATAGCAGATAAAAATATAAACGTCAATGTTTCCCTCCTCAAAATGCCTTACCGGCTGCAGATCTAGCCAGTTTTTGAAGCAATCGAAAATCTTTTCAATGACATCCTTACCAAAATACGTGGCAATAATCTCCGATGCACTCTTCTCAAAATTAGTGGTGAAAAGCAAGCATTTGCCATCTCGCAGCCTTGCAGTTCTTCGATTTTCTGCGTGAGGCGCTACGGTTATTGTTTTCCCGTCGTTGTTTATCACAAAATAATCAGAAACTCCACGGATTGCCGCTCGTATTTCCTTTTCCAGACTATCTGGATTTTCATTACCTGTCTGCGAAGACAAGATCTCCGCGACTTTTATCTCCGCAATACCTATCTTTTTCAATCGTGCCGTGCGTTCTCTCTCAAGATCACTGTGATTGAAGCAAATAATTGCCCTACCAGGAATGCCAAACAGCGATGTAGCGAGGTCTTCGTAATAGATTAGACCTGAGGGACGCATCAACTCATTTTCTTCGGATATATCGCGCGCTACCAGCTCTTTAGCCTCATTGGACGTTAGAGGGATACCCCCAATTATTTTCAGGCCATCTCCATCCAGCTTTAGTAAATTATTCCTTGACGCCATCCCCCGATCCAGGATTATCGCATCAATGCGGAAGTCTACCCGTTTAACATCTGCAACAAGTTGTTCTACCGTCCTCACATCTGTTATATTTCCCTCATACGTCCTGAAAAGGACGGGTAGACCTTTGTTCTTTGTTGCGACCAATCCGATGTTTATCTGGGGTAAGCTGTTATCATCCCGGTTGTATCCGAGTCGCGCTTTAGGCAATTTTGTCGAATAAAAATACGTGGAGGTGATGTCATAGATCAATGTAGACGATTCTGTCTCAAGATGCTTTATTTTGTTGAACAGCTCAA
>JAUWQN010000052.1 GCA_030611045.1 Methanosarcinales archaeon | reverse complement strand
CAAAGAAATTCGTTAAGACGGAACTTGAGGAGATATTTGACGGAATGGGGTTTCAGGTAGAGATAAAAAAAAGAGGATTTTTCAAAACTGAGGGTGAAAGTATTGTCTGAGGCAGGAACAGACAAAAGATGAACAGATTCCCTACTCGGCTATTGCCTATTTGCACGAGTCGAGGAAATATTGATGAATTCTCCAGTCTTCGGTGAGTTCAGGATGAAAAGAAAGCGCAATTATATTTCCTTGCTTCGAGGCTACTATATGCTCATCGAAGGTTGCTAATATCTCCACATTCTCCGCCGCTTGGGTTATAGCAGGCGCTCTAATGAATACTGCATGAAAAGTTTCCTCAAAAATACTCATTTTTAATAAAACCTCAAAGGACTCCCTTTGCCTGCCAAATGCATTCCTCTTTACCTGTACATCCATCAAGCCGAGCAGTGGCTGTCCAGTCTTTGCAACGTCCTCATCGCCCTCTTTCGCAAGCAATACCTACCATTCCTGCACAGGTGCCTAATATAGGAGTACCCGCTTCCGCAGCTTCTTTTATCTCAGTAAAGATGCCCTCGCGCTCCATTAGCCTGCCTATTGTTGTGCTTTCACCACCCGGCCGGTATGACAATGGCGTCGCATGAGCCCACTATTCCCCGATGCTTTATCTTCACCACCTCGCCTTTTTTATCTTGCCTCTCTGCTAAGGTCTTCTCCAATGCGATGGCGTGCTCCTCCACATCTCCCTGTATCGCAATTACGCCTATCTTCATAGTCGTCGTCATTCAAAAGTGCGTCAATTTCAACTGTCTCGCTATGCACACTTCACCCGGTATTTCAACAGGATATCTTTCAGTCAGACAGCCAAGGCAAAGGTTGTTCGCATCTATTCCCACGGAATCTATCAACCCTTTCAGACTGATATAACCTATGGAATCGGCGTGTAAAAACCTACGAATCTCATCCAGGGACCTATTTGAAGCCAGTAACTCATCTCTCGTTGGCGTATCGATGCCAAGGTAGCAAGGCGCTCTTATTGGCGGACTTCCTATTCGCAGATGCACCTCTTTCGCTCCTTTATTCTTCAAATGGTCCACGATTCTCCTTGATGTAGTCCCCCTCACGATGCTGTCATCCACCAGAACAATTCTTTTTCCCTCTACGTTAGCTCGCACAACATTTAATTTCAGCCTCACCGCAGTGTCTCTTGATGCTTTCTCTGGCATAATAAAAGTCCTTCCTACATATCGGTTCTTTATAAACCCTTCCATATAATCAAGCCCTGCTTGCTTCGCATAGCCGATTGCAAACGCGATGCCAGAATCCGGCACCGGTGTGACCATGTCCGCTTCTACGCCGTGCTCCTCTGCCAGTCGCGCTCCTATCTTCATCCTCACGTCGTACACCAACCTTCCATCCATCACCGAATCAGGTCTCGCAAAATAGATGTATTCAAAGACGCAATGAGCGGTGTTTCTCCCTTTGTATATCTGATGACTCTCTAAATCCCCGGAGGGCGTAATCACCAACACTTCACCAGGTCTTACGTCTCTTATAAAATTCCCATCTAACGTGTCTATCGCGGGACTTTCTGATGCTATTACGTAGCCTTCACCAATCCCTTCTTCGTTTCCGCCCCTTATTTCACAGAGACATAACGGTTTAATGCCCAAAGGGTCTCTAACCGCTATTAAGGTGTTATCCACCAGGATAACCAACGAATAAGAACCTATCACTCGCCTCATCAGTTCCTTGATCGCCTCTATCGGGTCATGTCGCACCAGCTCCTTCGCAAGTAACTGTGCTATCACCTCCGTGTCAGTATCAGAATGAAAAATCCGGCCTTCTCTTTCCAGCTCTCTCTTTAATTCCGCGGTGTTGACGAGATTGCCGTTATGTGCGATCGCGATTTTACCTTTCTTATAATTCACGAGTAACGGCTCTGCATTTTCTACCTTCGACGTTCCGGTCGTGGAATACCTGACATGACCTATGCCAATATTCCCTTTCAGTGATTTTAATTGTGGGTTATCAAAGACTTCGTAAACAAATCCCATACCTTTTATCAGCGGTATACTCTCTCCCCTCTCACCTATCTCGTTCTCTTCCACTTCTCGCGCGCCATTACAGACAGCTATACCTGCCGATTCCTGCCCACGGTGTTGTAACGCATAGAGTGCATAAAAAATGGGCAAGGCGGCATTACCTTTGGTTAAAGCGATACCAGCTATTCCGCATCCTTCCCTTCCTGCCATCGGTTCTCTTCCTTACCTCACCTAAATAATTTTAGACTGCTTAGTTAATATCTAACTAATATAATTGTATATGATGCTGCTGGGATGCAGGATACAAGATGCGGGAGGAGAAGGCTGCAATTTATATGATTTTATATCGCAACAACTCTAATGATGAAGTGATAGCTTTATCCTGCCAGCAGGAATTAGGGCGAAAAATCCTAAATCATAATTACTAAAATCTAAACTGTGGGGCTCTGCCCCACGACCCCGCAAGCCCGGTAGGGGCTTAACTTAACCAAAATCCCAAATCGAAATATCAAAACTTATTTTGGTCATTAGGATTTGTTTAGTCATGGGCTCCGTCCATGTTCCCGCAGCCCCGAAAGGGCTTTTTCGGATTTAGAGGGCATTTAGTATTTATAAAGCCACAGGATATTGAACCGTTACATGACATGCACACCAACGATCATGGGATACGCGCCATATTCCAGCTTGGTAGCCCCATAATCGGAATACGTAAGGCCGATGGCGAGATACGTCTCGTTTTTACGTAAGTATCGGAGAATTCGCCAGCCATACGTCCACCGATGCTGCTTCTTCATCTCGTTCCAGGTACTGTAAAAGGCATTGCAGCGGCATGACCAGCGTCGGTGCGCCCTGCCTGAGGCATCTTTAAAGTTAAAGCGAATGTAGTGCTCGTAGTTCTTCTCATCATTCTTTTTCGTTCGCACCTTCTCTTCGTACACTTGTAAAATGCCGCGTGGTTTAATCAAGCCCAAACTCCTGCCACGTTTAAACACGGCATCAACAGAGGCATCAACATGCCGTTCTAAAAACGCTTTTTTCGCTGATGCGTTCAATTCCTTCTCTATGCCGGTGCTGTAAACGAAGAATCTGTCCTCCTTCCTTGGACGCTTGCCACGCCACGCATCTACGTAAAGCGAGGAGACGCACAGGTTTTTGAAGGGGAGCTCATTAACCATATCAACTTCATAAACGCCCTGCGGTCGTATCCATTCGCCGTTTTCGGCGTCTATGCCCGCGATGCAGACCTGTCCAAGCTCAGGTCTTGCAACTGCCAATACAGTAAGCTTCATGGCGTTTGCATGACGTAACGGGGGGGCATCCGTGGTAATTTCGGATATTCTTGCGTATTTCCCGGCATGTGCCCGCTTCTCACCTTCCGCTCGTGTTTTGGATACAGAAACGTTCTCTATGCTTAGTACATCGCCCGTTTTTATCGCGCCGCTTTTAACCAGCTCGGCTTTATCATCCCAGAAGGATACGCGCTGGTACTCGAATTCATCCGCTATGATAAGGTCAATGACTCTTTTGGCGGTATCGCCGCTTTTAACTTCTTTTAGCGGTAGAATACGAAGCACTTTCCCGGTTATGGTTACCATTTTTCTGGCCCAAGGTATTACCCCCTATATTATTTTCTCAGAATATAATATCTTTTTGCATCTTTATTTTTTATCGTTCATCATCTTCGTGGTCGTGATATTTTTGCTGTGGCTCATTTTTGCTGTGGCTCAAACTTTTAGAAAAAGTACAATCAAAAAAATGCATCATAGGCAGAAAGAACCTATGCTAACTAAGAAAGAAACAAAATGAACGGATAAGCGAGAGGGATTGTAAAGATTTCTTCTTTTAGCTAGCAACCGCTCAGTGAACTCTACGTCATTGCCATATTTGAGTGAGGTCTTCACAAATGCATAAAAGGCAAATGCATAAGAGGCATCGAGTTATACCCTCTTCAGTCTTTCAGTCCGAAGAATCCGGCAAGAACCGCTTTTCTACTGACTGCGCATGCTTTTCCATACCTTCCGCTTTACACGACCGCACCACTACATCTTTAATCTGCTCTAACCCTTCTTTATCCAACCATTGTATGGTAATTCGATGCATAAAGTGGTCAACGTCAAGCCCCGAGAATAGTTTTGCATAGCCTGCGGTTGGAAGCACATGATTTGCCCCGGTTGCGTAATCTCCCGCCGCTACGGGCGAATAATTGCCTACGAATATAGACCCCGCATTTTTTATGCGCTTCAAAACTTCCATTGGCGATTTAACTATTATTTCAAGGTGTTCCGGTGCATATTCATTCGCAAATTCTATGCACTCGTTTATGCTCTCGCCGATTAATATCCAATGCTGCTGTGATCCGCGCTCGCTCTCTTCGCCAGCCTCTGCTAAAATTTCACGCTCCACGTCCGCGGCTATGTGTGTGGAGTCTGTAAGAAGAACCGCCTGTGATTTCTCGCCATGCTCCGCCTGTGCAAGCATATCCGCAGCAATGAATGAAGGATTCGCAGTTTCATCTCCGATTATTAACACTTCCGAAGGCCCCGCGGGAAAATCTATCTCCACACCTTCTTCGCGAGCTGCCATCTTCGCCGCTGTTACGTACACATTCCCGGGCCCTACTATCTTCTGCACTCGCGGAATCGTCTCAGTGCCAAAAGCGAGCGCGGCAATAGCCTGAGCGCCACCTACCTTAAATATTCTCGTCGCACCCGCGAGATTCGCAGCCACTAACGTCAGAGGGGCTACATCTCCCTCATTCCCCGGAGGTGTGCATACTACTATCTCCCGTACCCCCGCAATCTTCGCAGGAATCGCGCACATCAATGCGCTGCTGAAATAAGATCCAGGGACATAAGCACCAACCACGTCAAAAGGCACATACATCTCGCCGAGGAAGACGCCCTCACTGAATTCTTCTAACCATGCCTGTCTCTTCTGCCGGTAATGAAAATTCCTTATTGCCGTAGCTGCTTCTTCGATACACCGCACCATATCTTCATCCACGTTCCCTTTCGCAGTTTCTATCTCTGCCCGCGTCACTTCCAGCTCCTTTAATTTTACGTGGTCAAATTTTTCGGTATATTCCAGCAGTGCCGTGTCCCCTCTATTCTTCACTCCAGCGATTGTCTCTTTTACTCCGGGCATAACGACCGCTAAGTCAAGCGTTTTGGTGAACAATTCCTTGTTTTCAAGCGTTTCTTTTATCTTTCTTATCATTTTCCGCTCAACGTGCAGTAAGTACAAACTTTTCAAAATTTATATTTATAAGGTGCTTTATCTATTCTATCCTATTCTACTCGGAACTAAATAAAAAACAAAGTGGTGGTAATTAAAGATGACAAATTCGACGGAGAAGGAGAAGACGGACGAAGGTATTAGCGTTAGTATACCAATTCCTGAAGGTGTGAAGGTCACAATAACTGGAAAAACGGTTAAAGTGGAAGGTCTGAAAGGAACGATAGAACGAGAATTATGGTATCCGGGGCTGCATCTACTAACAGAGCAAAAAGATGAGGGTAATGAGGTCATTATCAAAAGCGATTCATCAAAGAAGAAGATAAGAGCTATCGCGGGTACGTACACATCGCACATTAAAAATATGATTATCGGTGTGACGGAGGGCTTTTTCTATAAGTTAGCGATTGTGCATGCTCATTTTCCCATGCAAGTCGCGATAACAAAGGAGGGCGATGCCGTATCTGTTTCGAATTTCCTGGGTGAGAGAAAACCGAGGATAGCAAAGATTGTAGAAGGCGCGAAGGTGGAACTAAAGGGCAGGGAGATTGTTGTTTCAGGCATAAATAAGGAGGCCGTGGGGCAGACTGCGGCAGATATAGAGCAGGCGACAAGGATAAAAGGTTATGACCCGCGCGTCTTTCAGGACGGTATTTATCTGGTGGAGAAAGGCGTTGGCATGGGCACGTAGCCTAAAAATTACGAGTGCACATCCAAAACCGCTCATTCGGGGTTCCTTCTCTTCACCTAATAGAAAAAACTACTGAAATACTAATACTAATACCTTGCGTATAGTATAATATCTTGGTGGATGGAGTATGCCGGAGATAATAGAAGGGGTAAGCCCCACGAGGATGGAATTATTGTGGCTGCGCAGAAGAGTGAGATTAGCGGAGAAGGGGCATGATTTGCTGCGCGAAAAGAGAGATGCGCTGATTGCTGAATTCTTAGATGTTGTGGGCGAAGTAAGGGGTGCACGGAAGGAAGCAGAGGATAAGTTAAAGGAGGCTTTTGATTATTTGATCATTGCTCAGGCGGGGTTGGGCGTTGAGGAAGTGCGGCAATTATCGCTGATGACACCGCAGGAGATCTCACTGGATATCTCGTCGAGAAGCATCATGGGTGTGAGTGTGCCCATCTTGGAATTGCAGAAAGAATTAACGCGGAACGTTACGGATCGGGGCTATGGCTTTATGGATTCGTCAGTCGCAGTGGACAAATGTGCGAGAAGCTTTGAAGAAGCATTGGAAAAGCTAATAAAGCTCGCGGAGCTGGAGGAAGCGGTGAGAAAGCTCGCAGGCGAGGTGGAGAAGACAAAACGGCGCGTCAACGCACTTGAATATGTGATGATTCCACGATTAAAAGCGACGCGGAAATACATACAGATGCGATTAGAAGAGATGGAACGAGAGAATTTCACGAGGTTAAAGAAGATAAAAGTGATGTTAGAAAGAAGAGAGAGGTAATACCTATTCCTGCCACAACCTATACACCCCGAATTTTCTTTATGTTACCTATTTTGAGGGATACCCAATTTATGAGGGATAAGATAAGTGCCGCATTTACATCATCTGTATAGGTTCATTTAAGTCTAATTAGGTTTTTCCTGCCCTTCATTATCTTTTCTATGCGTCCGTTTTCTTTTAATGAATTTAGCAAAGCACTCGTTTTCGATTTGGAAAAACCCGTTTTTTCTATTATATCAGATTGATATAGAACTCCTCCGGCATCCTTAAGTATTTCGAGAATCTTCTCTTCGTCAGTTTTTAGTATCTTCTCCTCTATGATCTTCTTTTTTTGTTTCTTTTTATGGGTAAGCCAACCAGCGATGATAATTGATACTACGCCTATTACACTGATCACTACCCATACGACCTGGAATGTTGATCGAAGTACAACACTTGGTTCGCCTGAGCTAAAGTCTCTTAACCCATACCAAATTAATTCATTAGCCCTTACAATATCAGGCTCAGGACTCACTGCATCAACTTTGTATTCACTCGGATATGTGATAATCAGAGCATTATCTTTAGAAAGATATAATCCCCCTGCAAATGCATCTCCAGCCATAATCCTCTTATCTTCGGTCGTGGCAAAGCCAATCCATTTGAATTGATATGTAATCACACCATATCTACCTGTTGGCATGTCCTTTACATCAAAAGCTATGTTTAAATTTCGGGCTGCCATACCTCGTCCAGTTGATGTCTCTGCCTCACTAACAATCGCATTTATCTTGTCCGAAAAATATTCTAACTCGCTTTGGTTGGATTCAAGAGCTGAAACATATCCTTTAAACGCCTCCTCATCACTTTGAGTTGTCAATCCAATTCAATCTTTTATGACCCAGGTTGCCGATCCATCTTCTACAATATCTATCGTATACGTGGTTTTATACTCGTCTCCTTGAGTTAAAATAGGCATAATTGAGTAACACGCCATACTCAAAACGATCAGTGCCAGGATGGAGAAATATCTACGTGACATTGCTACAGTGCTATAGAATAAATAATAAAAAGGGGATAGATAAGTATTTTGGTTACCTATCCCCTATTCTTTTATTGTTCTGCTGGGGCTGCCCGCGGTCTCCCCTTTGCGGGTGGCTCTTCAGGTCTCTCTTCCATCGGTACCCCCTCAGGTCCCATCTTAGCTATCACGCGATCCAGCGTATCCTCAGCGGTTCTGCTGTTGTTCAATGCCCTCTGTAGCGCTGGTTTGCATTGCTCCGACATGTTTGGATCGTCAATTAGACCATGTAACACTGTTTCATGTTTGCTGAGCATCTGCTGTGCATGTTGAAGCCCTTCTTCACTGGCATTTGCCTTATCTATTGTCTCGTTGATGTCTCTCATCTTCGCCATATATAGTTCCATTGCCTCTTCAGCCGCTTCTAAGTCACCCTTTTCCATCATCGCCTTTGCCTTTGCAACTTTTTCTTCTGCATATCTCACCTGTATCTTCAGCACGTTGTCTGACAACACCATATCTACCGCTTTACTATTCTCTAATGCTCGCTGTAATGCAAACTTTGCCTGCTCCGGCATGTTTGGATCGTCGATTAGACCGTGTAACACTCTTTCATGTTTGCGGATCATCTGCCGTGCGTGTTGAAGCCCTTCTTCAGTGACATCTGGCTTGGTTGCTGTCGCATTAATAGCTGCTGCCTTTGCTGTATATCCGACCATCGCTTTTTCTGCTGCTTCAGGCTTGCTTTTTTCTATCATTGCCTTTGCCTCAGCTATTCTTCCTTCTGCGTGCGCCACTTGTTTGTCGAGTTTTGCATCAGCACTACGCGATACCGCTTCGTCTATGTTCTCGAACGCGATTTTTAGCCCATATAATGGGCTGTCTGGACCGAACCCTCCCGGATAAGGCGGAACGTCTTCTTGTGCAGCGTTGACTGGCATAAATGTCATGACAAGCATGAGCATTACCCCAATTGCAATAGCCTTTTCTCTCATTTTTTTTCACATCCGTTTTTTATACACTCTATATTACGTTTTTTGGGTAAATAAAGCCTTCTAAAGTCCCGTTTTTTCATAAACAATCCGAAGAATCCTATTTTGTTCAAAAAGGTTTAGAATAGTCCTATTTAGTTCAAGAGGAGATATCGTGTCACAACGATAAAAGTCTCAAATAGGGGCGAATGGATGAGGGAGAAGTGGAATAGGCGAAGAGAGTAATGTGAGAAGTTTTAGCGGATGGGAAGTTGATTCAGAAGTCGGTCATCACCCGGTACTGGTCTATCTCTTCCTTCATCAATCTCAAATATCTTCTGGCTGTGCCTTCTACGTCTGCCGCGGTTGTTATCCCTCGTCCGACGATTAAGATATCCGCACCGCCTTTTATCGCTTCCGGTGCGTTCTCTTCTCGTATCCCACCAGCAACTGCTACCAGTATCTTACCGCCTATTCGCTTTCGATTTCTACATCAACAATAAGCCCCAACTCTTTAGCTAGCGTTATCGAGATAAAGCTCTACCACACTACATCGTACCGTATCTAAGCAGTATATTACAGCTACCTTCCCTTGAGACCATACAGGGTCCAACAGGATGTTGAGGTGTGCACATTGTGCCAAACAACGGGCATTCGTCTGGATTCACCAGCCCCCGCAGGATTTCGCCACATCTACAGCCCGCAGGCTCTTTATAATCGCTGCTTAACGCACTTAACTCGTCTTCGTAGCGTTTACGCGCATCATAATCCACGAATTCGTCTTTCAACGTAAGACCACTGCCAGGTATAACCGGAAACCCTCGCCAGCTTATGTCGCAAGGTTCAAAAACCGCGTTCATTATTCGCTTTGCTTTCTCATTCCCCTCGGGCTTCACCACGCGTGCATATTCGTTCTCCACCTTTGCCTCACCATTGCGTATCTGCATTGCAAGCATGTAAACGGCAATGAGCACGTCCAGCGGTTCAAAACCAGCAATAACCTGCGGAATGTTATAGCGACTCGATAGAAATTCGTACGAATCTGCTCCTATAATCGCTGATACATGACCGGGGTCTATGAACCCGTCTATCTTCAGCTCACCCATGTTTATCAACGCTTCCATCGCTGGCGGGATGATCCGGTGCGTAGAGAGGATAGAAAAGTTCTCCGGTGGATTATGTAAAATGACCGATGCAGGCGTTGGAGCTGTTGTTTCAAACCCGATGGAAAAGAAGACGACATCCCTATCTGTTTTTTCCGCTATAGCAATGCAGTCTGTTATGCTGTACACCATCCGTACGTCATGACCCTCCGCCTTCACGTCTGCTAACGACTGTTTCTCTCCCGGTACCCTGAACATATCACCAAACGTCGCAACCACTTTTCCGCTTCGTGCTAACGCAATCGCTTCTTCAATCTCTCTTGCCGTCGTCACACAAACCGGACACCCCGGACCAGGTCGCACCTCGATCCCAGCTTCTTGTAACATCGAATTCAATCCGAACCTTACTAATGTATCTTGATGTGTGCCGCACACATGCATCAATCGTAACGTGAGCTTCAAATCTTTCAATTTTGCCACTATCTGCTTTGCTAACCCCTCGCTTTGATATCTGAACATTGTTCTCCTACTATCCTACTATCCCGTTTCTATTACGACATCTTATTTTTTTTGCCGTTTTGAATGAACATTCTTTACAAACGCCTTTGAGGTAAATGTGGCACTCTGCAATTTTATGTTCTTCTATCCGCTCATGCTCAATGCTCAAAGAGTGGAGATTCCAGAATCTTCAAAAGATGATATGGGGTGTGAATACCCTCATTTTCCTGATATTACCTTAGTTTGTCTGTTGACAACGCCATGTTCTCGCTCATTTAAAGTTAAGGCTCCGGTTTTTTTACTACGGTGAGCAAGGAGCATGTAAAACATGCGACTGAGAAGTTAGAGGTGAATCGGGTGGCGGAAGTGGTAAAGACATTACCGCTGCAATCAAAGATTGTGCTCAGCAGTGTGCTCGTTTTAAACAGAGAGGAGGCTGTCCCCCAATTCATTTTCAACATTAACACTTCAAGTCTATGGCGTCATTTTGGGGTTGGATTTTGTGAGTTCAAATCGGTGCATATGAATGATTATATCACGAAATAACCATTTTCCGCCCCTTAAGGATTCCACTTTGTCTGACATAATGTAGTGACAGGTCCCACTACTATCTAATGCCGTTGGTCATGACCATTCATGGCTTCAGAGGCAATATTAAAGAAAATAACCTGAAAAAATCTACCCTAAACATGTTCAAGATCCAACCTTATATTGACGCCATAGCTTCAAGTCAATTACCGGGCGGAAACCTAAAAAGTTCTTGACCTTTGCTGCCAAATTGGCAACCGATCCCAAAATCGTACCGATACCTGCCGCATCTCTACTCAATTTACCCCAGATTATCTTCAGATTATGGGCTGAACATACCAAATTATACTCAGTCCGCACGTTCTCGAGCCCCCGCGTCATGAATTCACGAAACTTCATGTTCTGCTTTATGTTACCAAATATCCATTCAACAGTCTCCGATCTCTTTTTATATTCCGCTTTTCCCGTATCCGATCGCATCTTCGCAGCCATCCTACGGCGTTCGCCCTCGTAGCCGTCACTGGTAATCACCCGCTTTTTGCCTTTACCTGCACACTCCGCTCTGAACGGGCATTCACCACAGTTCGCACCGTAATAGGCGTACATCGGCTTACCGTTATACTCGTACTCGCCCTTTCTGCTGAGTATCTCACCATTTGGGCATAGAAACTGGTCTTTTTCTTCCTCATACTCGAACTTATCCTTCGAGAACGGCCAGCTCTTCGGTTCCTTGCCCTTCATCTCCTGTGCCTGCTTGCTGTCCGGAATATAGCCATCCAAACCCTTCTCTTCCAAATAGCGCAGGTTCGCACCGTTGAAATAGCCGTTATCAAAGCCCATTTTCGTATCATCGGGCAATTCGCCCACGGTCTCCTCCGTCTTCTCAACCTGAGGCTGCAACTGATGGTGATCCGTGCAGTCCTGCGTGACGTCATTGGCGACTATTATGCCAGAAT
>JAUWQN010000053.1 GCA_030611045.1 Methanosarcinales archaeon | reverse complement strand
GTTTTCTCAATCCGATTAAAGGGCCGGATGTTTCGCTTGAGGTGCTCAAGGAGATTCGGGAAGAAGTCGAAGATGTGTATCTCTTTATTGCTGGCGGGCTTGCACCTACCGCATCAGAAAAAGATAGAAAATACGTTCAATTCCTCAAAGAGACGATTAAAAAAGATAAACTTACCGATAACGTATTATTTTCCAATGGATTTATTCCAAACGAGGAGATACCCTACGTATTCGGAGCATCCGATGTTGTTCTATACCCCCATTATCACGAAGATCGGTCTGCTTCGGGTTCAGTTCATCTCGCAATAGGCGCAAAGAAACCGGTTATTGCCTATCGAGTACCGAAGTTTGAGGTGGTAAAAAATATTTCTGACGAACTGCTCATTCTTCCGGGTAACGTATCAGGAATTGCAAAAACGGCTATCCGCCTCTTTACGGATAAGGAATTTGAGCAGTACGTACTCAAGAGAACGGAACAATACCGTAGAGCAACCTCATGGCCGGTAACTGTGCGCAAACATTTACGATTGTATAATAACAGTGAAGTAGGAAGGGAAAGGAGAGGGGCTATTTATACCCATAACATACCTCATGATGCGGCAGTATATGCTGAATAAATTGGAAGATGTTGTTTCTATTTCTTATCAGTATAGTCTACCTGACATTTTTGCGAGTATAGTCTTTTGTTTCAGGAGGTAATAAGTCAAAGAAATGAAAATAGCGATGATGAGCCGATGGAATGCCACCTGTGGCATATCTGCTCATGCTGAACTCGTGGGAAGGGAATGGGTGAAAAAACATGACCTCACCGTATTTGCCCCCACCTTAGAATCTGCCACTGATTGGCATCACAACCCCATAGAGAAGGAGGATGAAGAGTTTGTAATACGGGGCTATGAGCAGCCGGAGAGCATCGGAAAAACAGGATGGATAGACGAAAGGCTGTGGAAAGAAGATTACGATGTACTCGTTATCCAGGGATTAGAACTATTGCCCATCCCAACTCTGCTGGAGATATTTCCAAAGATAGAAGCAAAGAAAGTGCTCGTATGGCATGTAGGGAAACTGCCGATATATAATGAGTTGTATAAGCTAAACTTCGATGCGATTGTATGCTTTGACTTCCGATTTAAAAAAATGCTCAAGGTAAAATACCCTGAGAATATAATCTCTATAATTCCTTTTCCATGCCACCCAGTAGCTAAAGTTAAAGTTACGGTTAAAGGAGATAGCGATAAAAAGAGAGCAAGAAATGAGCTTGGCATTCCAAGCGATAAAACTATTCTATTCTCCTTTGGAAAACAGCCTCTATCTGAGTATAAGGATTATCTCTGGTTAGCGAACGAATTAAAAGAAAAATATAACTTGAAATATTTTGTCATTCGGTCTTATGGAGATTTACCTCCAGAAAGTGACTTCTTAGAAGTTCGGAGGGGAATACCCGAATATGAAGAGATATATAACTATTTGCGGGCAGCGGATATCTTCCTCTTGCCAAGGTCTGAAACAGAAAACATTGTGGTCTCCAGCACTGTTTTCCAATGTTTGGGGGCGCTCACACCTATTGTGGTTCCAGAAGTGGGGTATGTAGAACTAATGGATAAAGAGATAGTGAAATATAAAAACAGGGAAGATTTGAAGGAGAAAGTTATTAGGCTCATAGAAGCCGAAGAGTTGAAGGGAGAGGTTTTGAGGCACGCAGAGCAGTATGTGAGAGAGAATTCGGCGGAAAAAATCGCGAAAAAGTTTGTGAGGTTGTTTGAAGATGTAACCAGAAAATAGCGCAAGAAATAGGCAAGCTATATATAGTGCTTTGAATTTCATTATAAAGCACGGTGAATAACGAATGAAGATTGCAGTGATGACGGCATGGAATGATGAAACGGGTGCTGCGGTGCATGCAAAAGCACTGGTGAAGGCATGGGTAGAGCAGGGGCATAAAGTAACCGTGCTCAGTTTCCTTAAGGATGAGTTCGGGGAAGACAAATTTACCGGTAAGGATGAGCGTTATGTGATACGATGCTTTGGGAAAAACTTCCTTGATCCGAGACCTATTCTCTCGTCAGAGTTTGACATCTTTGTCGTTGAGGATTTAAGGACTCTTCCGGTAGAGCAGTTAGCAAAGATATTCCCTCTGATTAAAGAACGAGCAAGAACGGTTCATATCGTTCACGAAGATAAATTGCCTGAGGATACGTGGTTTTATCAGTTTCTCTGGGATAAAGTGGTTTACTTCGATGAGCGACAGGATTTCCTGAAGGATGTTTATCCAGACGCAGACTTCATCCCTTTCCCTTGTTTCCCGGTAAGACGTGGAGATAAGTATGAGAGTAGAAAAAGACTTGGTTTGCCCTCGGATAAGAAAATAATCTTCACTTTCTGCCAGAAGAGATATATGCCGTATCTCAGATACTTGTGTGATGAGTTGAAGTCAAAAGCGATTTTGTTATTTGTCATTTCTTCTGGCTTCGAGATGGTGGAGAAAGAGGTAACTCCGCCGTGGATGATTGTTCGTGAGGAAGGAGCGTTATCTGATGAGCGGTTTGATGAGTATCTCTTTGCTTCGGATGCCGTTATCTTTCATAAATACCAGAACAGATTTCACCGGCTCGTCTCTGCTACAATCTTCCAGGCGATAGGTGCTGGTTGCCCCATCTTCATTCCACAGCGATCAGAGTATTTCCAACCATTAAAGGACGAGGTGGTCTATTATAATGATAGCGAGGACCTGTGCAGGAAATTGAGTGCTCTGCTTGAAGATGAAAGGATAGCGGAGAGAGTGATAGAGGCGGAAGAAGTGTACACACGCATGAGATCCGCGGAGAGGATAGCGGAGATCTACATAGACGTTTTTACCGAGGTCTTGAAAGGGAGATGAAGTTAAGGCGTTACGAAGGCAACCCGATATTAAAGCCGAAGCCAGAGAATGCATGGGAATCGGAAAATGTTTTTAATACTGCGGCTGTTTATGATCACGGTTTATTTCACCTCCTTTACCGGGCTATGGGAAAGGATGGTATTTCACGAATTGGTTATGCGGTGAGTACTGATGGCTTCAACTTCTTTCGCTTTGACAAACCGGTTTTCACGCCGAAACGGATATTGGAACCACGGGGATGTGAGGATCCACGGATAGTGAAGATTGAAAATAGATTTTATATGACGTACACCGCTTATTCTGAGAAGGGGATGAGGATCGGTTTAGCCAGTACAGATAACTTCATCAACTGGCAAAGATATAGACTAGAATGGCCGGAGATGAATAACAAAAATGCCGTCCTCTTTCCTGAGAAGATTAAAGGTAAATATGTGCTTCTCCATAGACCAATGGATAAAGAGCCTATGGGTATCTGGATTGCTTATTCAGATAATTTGACAGAGTGGTACGGGCATCGAGAAATTATGGGACCGGGTGAAGAAGGAAGTTGGGAGAGTAGGAAGATTGGTGCTGGTGCGCCTCCGATAAGAACGGATAAAGGATGGCTGCTGATATACCATAGTGTTGACGAGGATGAGGTATATAGATTGGGAGCAGCGATATTCTGCCTGGACGACCCTTCAAAATTGTTATATAGGTATCCTGAGCCGATCCTCGAACCAGAGACGTATTATGAACTACGAGGAGAGGTTCCTCGTGTTGTGTTTGCGTGCGGGGCATGCGAGGTAAGGAATAAATACTACATCTACTACGGTGGAGCGGATAGAGTAATTTGCGTTGCCACCATAGATAAGGAAGAAATATTAGGGGAGGATATATCCATTCCCACGTGTTGATAAGCAGCACATCTGTACACTAAACCATAGAAAATAAGAGGGCGTTATCACCAATTTTCTTATCATATACCAGTTGCGTTGCATACCCTGTGTCCTCGTTCAGTGAGTGGAGGGAGTGCACTATTTAAATGTAGGAATATGCTATGAGGGAATAGTATGACCGGTGAAAATGGGGTACTGATAGTAATTGAGGGCTTAGACGGCGCAGGGTTGTCAACGCAGGCTGCGATTTTAGCTGAGTTTCTTAAAGGCAAAAACAAAGAGGTTGTGCTGACCAAGGAGCCAACAGCTTCGCCTATTGGCAAGTTGATTAAATCCGCGCTTAATCGTAATCCGGAGTTATCGCTGTTCGCATTACAATTGCTTTTTGCGGCGGATCGAGCGGAGCATTTAGAGACCGAGATTGAACCTGCATTGAGCGCACATAAAATCGTCATCTCAGACCGATATATCCTGTCATCCTTAGCTTTTGGTGCTGTGGATAACGACGTAGCGTTTTTAAAAGAGATTAACTTACGATTTAGAAAGCCAGACCTTACGTTTATTATTGACACACCGCCACGGGTTTGTTTAGATAGGATTACCAGATCCAGAGACAATGTTGAACTGTTTGAGGAGGAGAAGAGGTTAGAGAAAGTTAGGGAACAGTTTTTAGCGCTTAAAAGGTACTTTGACAATACGTTTATTGTGGATGGCGATAGAGAGAAGGAGGACGTTTCAAAAGATATAAAGGCAGTGGTCGAGAAGACACTCATGGATTGATCCTACCTACCTAAAATTTTTGTAAATCTTCTTCTAAAAAGGAAAACGAAAAAAGTTATAAGACTGCATATCCAGTATTTAAAGAGTGTGGATGGAGGAGAGAAAAGAAATGAAATCAGGATTGAAAATAGAACTGCCGGTAATCGTGCTGAACGAAAAGGCATACGTGGAGTCTGCGGGTAATAAAGGTTTAAAACTCGCTAAAATATGCGAAGAGGTTGCAGTCGAGCAGGGTGTATGTATTGCCATCTGTCCGCAGCAGGTGGATCTTGCAAAGATAGCGTCGTCGGTAGATATACCTTGTTTCGCACAGCATGTTGACGCTGTGGAGCCCGGCAGTCAAACCGGGTTCGTAACGCTGGAATCCGTAAAGGAAGCAGGCGCAATCGGGTCACTGGTAAATCATTCTGAGCACCGGCTGAAAGTAGCAGATATAGACTTCATCATTAACAAAGCAGTGAGCTTAAACCTTCTAACCATTGTCTGCACGAATAATATCGCAGTGAGCACGGCAGTTGCGGAACTGAAGCCTTATGCAGTTGCGGTTGAACCTCCTGAACTGATAGGAACCGGTAGGTCAGTATCAAAAGTTGATCCTGCAATAGTAGAGGATACGGTGAAGGAAGTGAAGCGCGTTGATGAGAACTGCGTTGTGCTCTGCGGTGCCGGTGTGACAAACGGTGAAGACGTAAGAGCTGCGCTCGAGTTAGGTGCGGATGGCGTGTTGCTGGCTTCAGGCGTCGTGAAGGCACAAGACAAGAAAGCGGTATTGATGGATCTGGCGTCAGGATTGCGGTAGGCAAGGATATGACGAAATGCTGTCCACGTTGCGGCTCTAAAAACCTGAACTATAAGCCATGGCTCGGTGAGATATACGCATGCCGCGAGTGCGGTTATCAGGGTGCTCTGGTAATAGAAGACGGCGAGATTGCAGACGCAATCGGTAAGAAGTTTGAACCCACAGAAGACGATAAAGGATAGAACAAAGAGCCGTGTTCCTTGTGAAGGATAATGGCATAGGGATGGACAAAAGCGAGCATGGAAAAGTGTTTGATCTTTTCTACAAGGTGGACGAGAGTAGCAAGGGCACGGGTGCAGGATTAGCAATCGCGAAACGGATAATCGAGGTACATAACGGCAGGATATGTGGAGATTGATCCCTGAGATACTGGCAGTAATTAGTGATTTTTTATATAAATGTTCATTCTCCACTCAAGAACCGTTCCAGCATCTCTGGCTCTACCAGCATATTCAGGATGCTAATCGGTTCCGTCTTCTCGTAAATATGCTTCAAGTTCTCCCGCTTCTTAAACGATGCTAAATTCCTTACTTCCTTTATCTGCTCTTCTGATAGCTTCTTCGTTTCTATTAATCCTTCTTCTTCCGCTCGTTTCACCAAATCCCCACCTGCTTCACTTCTCATGATCACCGTTGACCAGCCGTCCTCTGAGCCTATCGATCCTACAGATATATCAGCGAACTCAGCGGCAAAGTCGTAGCAATAGTCGCACGCTTCCCGTACACATTCCCGCATCTTCCTTATCGGCGTCTTTATCTCCTTTCCCGCTTTCGTTTGGACGATAAAGCGGCCTTTCTTTATGTTGAACTTCTCGACCTCTTCTATGCTCGTGCCTAACTCCTCCAGCTTTTTAGTAAGCATAGCCATGTCAAACGTTTCCGTGCATAAAAGCCCGATAAGGAGCTTCACTCTATCAGCACCAACATCAAATCCTTTCGACAATTGGACTTTTCTCATACCCTGGATGTGGCAAGGCAACCCAACAAGGGCGATATTTTTATAGCCCGCCTCAAAAGCGTCTCCAACTCCTAATACCGACGGGCATTGCGTGTATTTCGAGCCAGCCGCAGCTAATATATCCTCCCTCTTTGTTGCAACGAAAGGTTCGGGTTCCCAGTTCTCAGAGGTCTTCGATACAACTGCAGCATCTATCTCACCGTGCTCAAGCAAGAAAGCAAGCAATGCTGATACAACCCCGCCATCCTGCGCCTTATCGCGGACGGCATCATCAGTTGCGCGTGCGGTGAGTATCTCGCCCTGGTAATAGCCTAACAGGTTATCCGTTCGTACATCGCCAAACACCGCCCTGTCAACCTCAAAAGGAGCAAAGAACGTCCTTGGACAGAAATCATAGCACGCACCGCAAATCTCATAGCACTTCTTCTTCGTCTTTGGTAGCTCATTCTCGTAGGTTATGTACTCCTTGCAGAATGCGCCACAAGAGCCACAGTAGCAGCACAGCCCGTTATAAATCACTTCAGCCTCTAAATCCATTAAATTCCCTTTCTCTTTCGTCATTACTTCTGTCTACCTCTTATGCTCTTTACCAATCTCTTCAGCATATCCCTATATTCCTCTTCCCGCCTCGGTGTGATATTCGTAAAACTCATCCTTGCGTTCGGATGGTAATATCTATCAATAGAGACAGCACGAATCAAAGGATCAGTCGCAAAGTTCTTTATGCACGAGAGCATCTGCGATGCGTAATAGTAGAGTATACCAAAGAAAATCACGAAATCGTAATTCCCCTTTCCATCCAATCCCGCCCAGTTCGGGTCTCTTAAACAGTTGGTGAGATCGTGCAAATTGTAATACATTACGTTATCGGCGTATTCTGTACCTACAAAACCTCGTATGCTATGACCTGTTGCTGCTATCGGAATCCCTTTCTTACCTATTTCTATCGCTATTTTTATAAAGAAATCATCTCGCAGTATCTCTGAGCCAACAACGAGCAGCGGTCTTTCCGCATTTGAGATATAACTTCCGATCACTTCCGGAGATACAACCTCTCCCATCTCAGGACCAGGGATATTTGCCACGTCAAACGGTATTTCCATCCCCATCTTTTCTCACTTCTTCCCCCTTATCAATCGTTCTAAATTGGTCGGGTTAAATGAAGGATCATATCCTCTAATCGGACCTTCTTTTATCTTCTTCATCTTCCAATCTATCTCCCAGCCATGCTCGTCTTCAAGCTTCTTCAATAGCGCGTTCCTCGTCGCAATTGGGATGTCGCTTGCAGTCCTTACGAAGAGATGCCAATCAGGAGGATATGTGTTAAGATACTTCAGGTTGAGGTCAATGTAATGCGTCAGCTTTCCAGAACGCCCGCGGTCTGTATCAGAAGGTCGGAAGCAAAGTTTTGCCATCATCGGCAACGCTTCTTCCACCGTTTCACATGCCACCAGTAAATGCTGCGGACCAGGCTCGACATAAACCTCCGAACCATCAGTGGCATCTATTAGCTTCCAATCTTCTTTCAGGTCCGCACGCCCGAGGAAAGCTCTTCGGTATTTTGCACTATGAGGACCTACTACCGCGGGAACACCCAGTCTATTAAAGCCTGATGCGATAGAAGCTGCCTTCTGTGACATCGCACCCCACGCAACACCACATGCGCCCACGCGGGTTAAGATATAATCCGCGATCTCCTCATAATTACCCCTCAGGTTCCGCCCTGCGAATATACTTGCTACTTTTATCGCGGCATCGTGTATGTGCGCATTGGAAACGCACGAGCCTATGTTGAGCACGCCACCGCCGCCAAACCCGCCGTGATGCTGCTCGTACAGCGTTTTACCTTCTTCATCCTTCCAGAGCGCACAATCAATCGCCATGCAGCCAGTCAACGTAACTATATAATTACGTTCCGCGAACTCCTTTACGATAAGCCATGCATCCTTTGTCCCGTTGGGATAATTTCCACAGCCTATCGGGGCGATAATACCCGGAATGGTTCCCAGGACAAGGGGGGCACCTACCTCTCTTATCTCACTGTCCCATATCGGTCCTCTTCCTATTCGCATCCGCCCTTTCTCCTCTTTTAGCTGCGGATACGCCGCTTTTGTTATCACATCTACGATCGGGATGTGTTTCTTGCAGACCTGCTCGCATCTGCCACAGCCAACGCAGAGGTCGAACAAGTCGGCAAGTGGTTTTATGCTTCCTGTTGCGGCACTTTGATTTGCTTCTCCAATATGAAGCCCTGCAGGACATGCAAGCGTGCACCCACCACACAAGATGCAGTCGTTCACGTAATATTTGAATTCGTCATCGCTGAGTATAAACTTTAGCGACCTTCTCTTCTTATCCATTTGGAGCGCAGTCCTCACCGCAACCTCGCCTACCTGGTCAGGCTCGAGTATTACGACTCCGGGGACTCGTCCACTCACTAAATCATCCACTATTTTATCAGGATCGTCATCAGTCCTATCCACCAGCCCGTGCATTGCTTTGTCGTTCGTTGCTATCAGAGGGGAATGAACCTTCTGGCAAAGCTCTAAGATGTCTGCACGGATACATTGCTCATCTATCACGATGACATCCGCAATTCCTGCCCGTATCACACGCAGTTGCCTGCCAAGCGCAGAAGCTATTTTCGCTTTTTTATAAACGCGCGTGGTGTCAATAGAGGTACAGCAGATTCCTCCGAGTTCTACCTTGTCGTCAAGTTCGTTTTCCGTTAAATACACGCCTATATCCGCAGCCGGGGGCACGTTATGCCCTATAACAATAATAACTGGTTTATTTGTATCTATTGTGCCTATACCCACATCAACCAAAGGAACGTCAGGTCCGCCGCCCGGTAAGCTCGTTGGCATTCCATAACAGGCAATCTGAATAATATCCGCGGCTTCTTTGTTCAGTGAATCGAGCATACCCATGTGTAACGCTTTCGACTCGAAGTCCATGTACGAGCCCTCCTGACCAGTGTGGAGAGCGTCTGCTAACTGAACTATCTGTTCTTCGATGTAACTGAATACTTTATCGTAATCGCCGATTGTCTTCGGTTTTATGCCGCATACCAATCTTGTAAGAGGCGCTTCTATATCCACCTCAGGCCCGAAATCTATCGGTACGTCCCGACCGAACTTCTTTATCATGTCGTGCAGAAGGTGTCTTCCATGACCACAATGAGCGCTACAACCCACTAAACACGCAAGAAGCACAATTCTTCCTTGCTGCGCGTCCATTCTTATTCCACACGCACCCTTTTTATTCCCGGTGAGGTCACATTTCCCGTAAGTGCAGAGGCAGCACATGTCGCATACCGGTGCATAAAAAGGCTTATACCGGTTCAACAGCTTGAAGTCCCAGTCTCGAAGCGTAGCGATACGCGGCATTGGATGGGGTCCCATCGGCTCCCATTCTTTCTCTTCCTCTACTATCTCCCCTATGCTTATTCGCACGTTTTCCAAGCCGGCGATAGAGAAAAGATTACCCTTTTTTATCTCATCCATTTTTACTTTCTATCTCTGTGTGCTTTCTCTTCATTTTTAAGATATTTAAGTTTTTGCTGTTTTTACGAGGCCATGTACCCCTCCCAACTTCAGCCGCTTTAGAATTGGTAGAAGAGGGAATAATATTCAGCACTTTATTTAAATACTGGAATGGTAGTTGATTATAGAAAAGGGGATAATAGTGAAACAGAAAGAATTTTTAGTGGCATTTAAAGAGGTGTTTGTGTATCAAGCGCGTAAAAAATTTGGGCTTTCTGATGACCTGAGTAAACGTGAGAAGTATTTGAGACCCTTAACCATTCCCGTTTATGTTATACTCCTGTATTTTTTCACTCAGAATCACTATGACATACCGCTCGTCCTCTTAATGTTTCTGGGTTGTGCGTGGCTGAGTGCGATAGCTATGGACTCAATTAGAATGATTTATCATCGTCGTCGTGCATTGGCTGAGAACCATAAAGGGTTCAGAGATGTAGAAGAGTTTACGTTTCGTGAAAAACTGTTCACGTATTTAATTCCTGCTATTGTATTAACCGGCATTTTTGCGGGGGGTATGCTCGTAATCACCTTTTTCCGCACCGGAGAGTTAAACGTGTATGTATTCGCAGGTATGGCGAGTATCCCGCCAGTGCTCTTTTATAATCTACGAAATGATTGCGATTTTACGCTTAAGTGAAGCGTGTGACGTGCGTTTATCTATCCATCCACGCAGTCGAGAGGCTTTTATATCTACGGTGCCAATACACATTAAAGGTGGCGTATCTTAATGGAAAAGAAGGCGTACATCGTCGGTGGGGTAATTATTGCCATACTGCTCATCGTTGTAGTGTTAATGGTATATGGTCATGGTCCCAGCGAGGTGCAGCTCACCGCAGCGGACAACGGTAGCACGGTCGAACTTGAGAGCGGTCAAGTCTTGAGCATCACTCTGGAAGCGAATCCAACCACGGGCTACACATGGGAAGTGGTCGAACCTCTGGATGGGCAGGTCATGCGGCAAGTAGGTGAAATAGAATTTATTCCGAATAGGCAGGAATCGGGTATCGTCGGTAGCGGCGGTGTGCAAATCATCCGGTTTGAGTGTGTAAATGCAGGTCAGACTGTCCTTAAATTGGTCTATCACCGGCCGTGGGAAACGGATGTGAAACCTCTGGAAACGTTCTCTATACCTGTGGTTGCACGCTGATGCAGAACAGAATGTGAAAAGTACCAATCTCAAAGCAGTCCTTTGTTAGCGTAACTATGTTGAATAAACCACACTTTAATTAACTTGACAATGTCACATTTGCTAATAAACTTTTTATACCCCTCTCTTCCATTGCAGAGTAAATGACAAATATAAATCCCAATTCTGTATTCGAGCCTCAACGATGGGGCTTATCGGTTGGAAATACGCCAGAACTCGTT
>JAUWQN010000084.1 GCA_030611045.1 Methanosarcinales archaeon | reverse complement strand
CCGGTTATCAATTTCTTTGATCCAAGAGGACCGATGGTGGATTTGAATAAATCAGAGAAAGTAAGTGATACAAGAGCGTTAGCTTCCTGGATCTCCTCTGGTGGCACTTCACCCGGCGGTAACTCCTCTTTCATTGTCATCCCCTCTTTTTTCCTCCCTCTACTTTTACGCCTTTATCATAATGCTACGTGTAATATGGAGATAACATTCAAGGATAAAAATGTTAATGATATAGATTAGATATTCGTATTCGCTTCTCCTGCTTTCTTGATTGCATATTGGGTGCAAAGAGGAGAAAATAATTGGAATACGGCGGTTGTAGTCGCCATCAGCGTGATTATTATACCCCCCAATCCGTATTCTGATAATTCTTGCGCTGCAAGAAATGCGAGACCAATGGCAACACCCGCCTGATTGAGCAATGCGATTCCAAGATATTTCGTGATTTTTGGTTCTGATTTAGATAAGATGCCACCGGTAGTACAGCCTAAGACTTTACCCGCACTTCTGCCAATACAATACATGATTACGATTGCCCATATAGATGCAAACTGTGAAAAATCTATAGCCATACCGATCACAGCGAAGAACAGCATAAAAACAGGGGTCATGAGATTGTCTAACAGCTCGTTGGAACGATTACCAATGTGCACATTGAAATTAATCACCGTCGTTCCCAGAACCATGCACGTGAGAATTGCCGAAATACCAACCATCTCCGCAAGACCCCAGCAGAGAATAGCAACAGCAACACAAATGACGAAGATATTGTCAGAGGATAGATGCATCTTTTTCGTACCGTATGATATAATGAGCCCAATTGCTCCTCCAAGTGCTACCGCACCAAAAATTTCCCACACCGGATAGACAAAGGAAGACGCAATACCCACTTCACCGCCTAAGAGCGTCTTTGTCCATATAATGCCTACTGAATAGATGATAATCGCTGCAGCGTCGTCCAGTCCTACAATAGCAATACTCACATCTGTAAGCGTTCCTTTTGACCTGAGATCTCTTAAAACCGCTATCGTTCCCGCAGGAGCGGTTGCTGGAGCCAAAGAAGCCAAAATTATGGAAAGAGGGAGATCTCTCGTCAATAAATATACGAAAATCCATACCACAACAGATGTTACAAGCACTTCTACAATCAGTATTATCAATACTTTCTTCCCCATTTTTTTGAGAAAAGAGAAGGAGAAGCTCAATCCTATCGCGTATGCAACAAAAGCAAGCGTTACGCCGGTAATAACAGAGCTAAATTGTTCTGGTGCGCTAAATTTTAAAATTGGCCCTATGATAACCCCCGCAAAGAGATATGCCAGCACTTCGGTCAAACCTACTTTACGCAATAACCGCCCAAGTATAAATCCAAGGAGAAGTATCAGAGCAACGAGAACGTAAATATTGGAGGTCATTCTTATTCTTGTATCATAAATCTGTATCTGAGATTTTTAATCATGTGTTGAAGTGTTATTTCTCCCACGAGTTGCTTGTTTTCATCAACAACCGACAGTCTCCTGATATTGAATGTAGAAAGCTTTTTTAAAATGTCCTCTATGCTATCCTCGGGTGAGCACATTACGGGGTTATATGTCATGATGTCCCGGACAATGCTATCCCTATGTAATATATCCGGTCTAGAAGGTCCAAAGATTTTTTCCTTTTTCCTTTCTTCTGGAATAATACAGCGTAACAGATCATGTTCCGTTACCACTCCAACCACTTTCATGCTCTTAGTATTGTTCACCACCCATGCATGTGCACTAATGGAAAGTATGGTGAGAAACTCCTTCCAATTGGCTGTTTCTTCTATAAACGGGGTATTCCACCCCGGCGTCATGATCTCTTTCGTTTTTATCTCGTAAAAATCTTCTAACATAGATTTATAATATCCCCGCGATACTATTTAAACGTATCTCTCATCCTTGCGCCTTTCTATAAGAAACGCTATGTTAAAAATAGTTTAAAAGCTTCAATTGTTTATTCTTTTCAAAACCTTACGGAAAATTGACTGGAGAGGGCAATGAATGAGAGATGAGATGCAGTAAAAGAAATTGCAATAATCCCGCAATAATCCACCAGAGATACTCAGGACTGCACTTCTGCGAAGCCCATTTCGTTGATGATGTAGAGCGAAAGGTAAAAAAGGAGATGAGGAAGCAGTTGATGGTGGAGAAAGGGGATAGGATTGCTGTGGCGCTGAGCGGAGGAAAGGACAGCTCTGCGCTTATATACATGTTCAAAAAGATATTTCATAACAGGATCGATTTGGATTTCTTCGCGATTGCGGTGGATGAAGGAATAAACGGCTATCGTTCGATAACGCTCAGAAATGCGGAAAAGGTAGCAAAGGAGTTGGGAATGGTTCTTCATCAATTTTCTTTTGAACAGGAGTTTGGGTTTATGCTCGATGAAATCGTAGCAAAAAAATTCGAGCAAGCACCGTGCACGTTCTGTGGCGTCCTGAGGCGGAAGCTGATAGATAGGAAAGCGAAGGAATTGGGTGCTACGAAAGTAGCAACTGCGCATAATCTGGACGACGAAGTGCAAACGATTTTAATCAATTATATACGCGGTGATATAGAGCGGTTAGGACGGCTTTACGGACGGCGTGAAGAGTTCGTTCCTCGAATTAAGCCGTTACGGGGAGTTCCGGAGAAGGAAATTGCGCTGTATGCGCTTATAGCGGACTTACCAATAATCACCGCCGATTGCCCGTATGCTACGCGTTCTTTCCGTTTCACGGTGAAGAAGATGCTGAACGAGTTTGAGAGGAAACATCCGGGCACAAAATATTCGGTGATGCGGGGCTACGAACGGCTGTCAGAATTTTTGCCACGAGCGCAGCCGGAGAGAAAGCTTTTGCGATGCGAGCGATGTGGCGATGCATCAGCATCAAACATTTGCAAGGCATGTGAGATAATAGAGAATATGAAATATTGATCGTTTTGGCGATTATAGTAGTCTTAATAGCTGCTACGCTTCTCATACCAGTTGATATCTCGCTTAGGCTCTTAAAGGAAGGACCATTGGCAGAAGGACGGATCTCCTTTGCGTTATTAATGGGCACTGCTTCAGGACGTATAGCGTTTAGCGCCGAAAAGAGAGATTTTCAATTACAAGTCTTAGGCGTCACCCTTCTCAAGAGACCGCTTGAGAAGAAGGAGAAGAAGCCACCTACAGATTGGAAGAAGCTCGTAGTGAACGCAAATGAACTTTATGCTGCTGAGAAGGAATTGGCGGGGGCACTCACCAAAAACGTATCAATAAAGAGATTGGGAGGCAGGGTAAAGGTAGGGCTATCCGACCCCGCCCAAACGGGCATGCTGGTTGGTTTTTTATATGCGGGCAGTGGTATAGCAAAGGCATTTCTGCCGGAAACGCACCTCGAAATTGAACCTTCATTTGAGGAAGAGTTCTACGGAACCTAAACGGCGAGAATTCCACACCTCCTCTTTCTTTATAAAATTTCGTGCGCTACTCGTAGAACGGGAATGAAACTTTTTATATGCCGCGAGGCATGGTTATGGTATTAGTTAAACAAAACAAGACAGAAGGAAAGATTGAAAATGGAAGAGAGAAAGGATTTCAGCGATTTGAAGAGAGAAGTGATAGATGTTGGTAATTGTACACTGTGCGGTGGGTGCGTTACTACGTGCAGGCTGCTTGATCTCGGGTTTCTCAATATGGACTTTTCTGAGGGAAGACCGGTAATAGGAGAAGAGCCGCAACTTTCGTCAAGTTGTGGATCGTGCTATGCT
>JAUWQN010000060.1 GCA_030611045.1 Methanosarcinales archaeon | reverse complement strand
GGGAAGTTAGTCTATATGTTTTGGGCGAAGAAGAAAATTAGATCTCGATTGTTTGAGCGTATTTTCGCTAAAAAACGAAAAATAACACCTGGATGAAAAAAGATGCCCGTATGAATTTCTGCTATTGGCGAAAGTCAAGTTCTAAAGCTCATGGTGACGTGCTCTCGCTTAGCGATCTCGCTGAGAATGTTTATAAAGGTATCTGGATCAAGCGCGTTGTCAATGCTTCATCAAGCGGGTACGATAATAACCAGTTCGCTCTGAAGTTCGAAAGTTCGTAATCAAAATTGCTTCTTGAACTTCTCCATCATTTCCGGATGCTCCGCAGCAACATCCATAAAATCCTTAAACATTTCCATCGCCTTCTCCTCGCGTTCCATCGCCTCCTCCACCGCAAGCGGCTTCCGGCAGTTTATGCAGATTCTCGCTCCCACTGTGTTTAGCGTTTTGCAGTGTGGGCATTGCAATGTTTTCAGCTCTTCCTTCTCATCTTCAGCGGCAGGCTCCAGTCCATACATCCTGAGCAAATCCGCATCCAAATCTCGCCCGCTCATATGCACGTAAATCGAAGGCATTTTGCTTCCCTGCACCCAGCCCAGGTATTCCTCCATTTGCGATTCCGTGAGCTTGCTTGCGAGATGCGTTGAGCGCGAGTGCCTGAAGTTGTGCGGGTTCACCCGTTTATGCACGCCCGCACGGTTTGCTATCTTCTGTAGTTGCATTCGCATCGCATCATATCTTAATAGCTCCTGCGGATCGCTCGCCTTAATCCATAGCGGAGCTTCTCGTTCTTCTCGTCGCGGGTGCACCTCAAGCCACTGAGCGATGTAAGGCATAGACCATATCAATCGCACTCGCCGCATGCCCGTCTTCCCATCCACGATTGCGATTGCACCATAGCGGTCAAAAGTAACATCCTTGATCTTGAGGCTGCCAAGTTCACCCACCCGGAAACCGCCTTCATAAAGCATTGCTATTATCGCCTTATCGCGCAGATTCCTCGCCGCATCGATCATTGCCGATATTTCGCCTTCCGTCAAAATATCATCGGGCAACCTCCGCGGTTTCCTTAAAGGTATCCAATCAACCTCTTCTCGCTTACCCATCCAGGTCAAAAACGTTTTCAGAAAAAGTTTATAATCATATTTTGTCCAATCGCTGAATCCACTTCTTTCAATTGTCGTAACTATCCTCTCGACATCCTTCTTTTGAAGCGAAGAAAAAGTATCATCCGTGTATCTCTCTCCGAGATCTCGCAACAGCCTGAGATATTTCTCCTGTCTCGCCGTCCCTATCCCTCGCGCGGTTTTATAATTGACAAATTCCAGTATCAGCGTTTTATCTTCCTCGCTCAACGATGATTTTTGCACACGCTCAGTAGCATGTTGCATCTTCGCTTCATAATTGTGTATGTCCATACTATCACAAATTGTGAGAGGGGGACTTAAAACTTTGCATTCACGCCGCCGACAGGACTCGAACCTGTGACAAGCCGGTTAACAGCCGGGCACTCTACCAACTGAGTTACGGCGGCATTCGCGATTCCGCATTACCTTCTACTCTATCTATTTGGTATATTAAAAGGTTTCAGTCAAGCGCCTTCAACTCATAACCAAACCGTTTTAATTTGTCTTTTACCCGTTCGAGCATGAAATTCGCCTTTGACAGGATAAAAACATTTCGTCGTCTTTACCCAGTGGGACATCCATCCTTTCCGTGCTCATCAGCTCTACCATTACTTTTCCATTATCCGTTCTAATCGCCTTTATACCGCTGTATTTATCTTCTCGAGTATCGCCTCCACTTCCTCGTCTGCGCCCCGTATCCCAGTCTCTCAAGCGCCCGCTTCTTCTGCTCTTCAAATACCAACTTGTGTAATCCTCCGGTGCTACTTCGTTAATTTCATCCATTTTTATTCGGAACAATTCCGAAAGTTATTTATATTACCTCTCCCATAGTTAACAAGCGGAAGATGATAGAGACATTCCTCGTTATCGGACTAATAATTGTATTCACGATGCTGCTATGTTTATACAGGGCGGCATTGGGACCGGGGGTGTATAACCGTATTGCAGCCTCGAGCGTGATAGGGACAAAAGCTGTTGTGCTCTTAGTTGTTATTGGCTATATATTCGAACACCCTTGGTTCACTGACATCGCACTCTTATATGCAATGTTAAACTTCATTGGCACCGTACTTATGGCTAAATATCTTGTGAGGGGGGAGGTATGCACAGCATAGATATAATATCCACGGTGTTACTGGTCGGTGGGGCGTTCTTTATGTTTACCGGAGCACTGGGGCTATTAAGGCTTCCTGATTTCTATACCCGGCTACACGCAACCGGGAAGTGCGATACGCTCGGAGAAGTTCTTATAATAGTTGGTTGTATGATTTATCAGGGATGGTCCTTTATAACCATAAAACTCTTTTTCTTGATGCTTTTCATTTTTATCGCTAATCCGGTGGCCACGCATGCAATAATGAAAGCTGCGTATGTTACTGGCGTGAAGCCGTGGAAGAAGGGAGATGAGAGGATGTGAAGGGGGTGATAAGATAAGTAAGTATGAGCAAAAGTGAAAAGGCGTTTTCAATGGTTGTAACTTTCTGTATCATGTTTGCATTCTGGGTGCTCTTATCAGCCTGGGTTTCAGATCATGAAGCCCCGGGGCATTTCAATCTTCTGCATGTATGTGAGGGTATAATAGCGGCATTGATCGTTACGGTAATCTCACACGAACTATTGATACCTGGAAAGGGAGAGAAGGTACTTTTAAAGACCCTCAGATTGATTCCTTACCTCGGGTGGGAATTGTGGCAGATAGCTTTGGCGACCTTTGATGTCGCATACCGGGTCATACATCCGAAGATGCCGATAGACCCTCGAATAATAGAGTTTGAAACCACTTTAAGAAGCGACTTCGCTCTCACCACCTTAGCCAATTCCATCACCTTAACTCCGGGGACTATAACAATATTAGTGGAGCCGGAGAAGGGTAAATTTGTGGTTCATGCGATAGCGGAGAAGCCAGCAGATGCTCTGTTGGTGGACAAGACAATGCAAAGGAAAGTGGCACACGTGTATATGGAGGAGTAAGTAAAAAGCGAAAAGTTTTTGTAATATTATAAAAAACAAAAAAGGGGGGTAAAAGACAAATGATAGTTCCGATTGACCTTGCACTGTTGTTTTTCCTCGTACTGATTGCGATAGCAGCGATAACGGTGAAGGACCTTTTAGCTGCAATTGCCCTCCTCGGCGCTTATAGTTTCGTGATGGCTTGTGTGTGGGTGGAGATGAATGCAGTGGATGTTGGATTTACCGAAGCTGCTATCGGCGCAGGTGCAACAACCGCTTTAATGGTTGCCGCTTTAACAAGGATCGCGAGGTGGGAGAAGGAATGAAACTTCTACCTTTAGTGGCTCTCTTTTCCGTAATCCTTCTTGGTGTCTTGTTTGTGTACGTAGTGGAGGACGTACCTGCCTTTGGTGACCCGTATTCTCCTCCAAATAGGTATATCGAATTGTTCAGTATTGATGCAGAAGGATTAGCGAGCAGCTTAGATGCGGGTGTTCTTCCCACGGGGTTGAGAACCAAAATAGAAGAAATCGGTTACACAAAGGAGAACGCTTTTCCATCCTTAGAAGAAGGGAAATATGAGATTGAGCGAATAGAAGGCGAAAGGGAGGAAGGATGGGATGTGCTTATCATGAAAGAGGAGTTATATTATCCTGGCCTGGAGAAATTTTATTTTATTAAAGAAGACGGCACGAAATTGAAGGTTTGCAGGTATTCGATTCCTGTGCGGTGGCAGGAGAAATGTGAGGAGGAGATGGCTACGCCAAACATGGTTACCGCGGGTCTTGCGGATTACAGGAGTTACGACACACTTGGTGAAACCGTTGTTATTTACACTGCTGCTGTTTCTGTTATATTGTTATTAAGGAGGCGAGGGCGGCTTTGAGCGCGGAAAAGAAATACGGGAGGGATGTTGTAATAGAAACGATAGCGCGGCTGATGATTCCCTTTATTCAACTCTATGGATTATACGTGATGATGGGAACAGAAGGAGCGGGAGGTGGTTTCCAGGGAGGAACAATAATTGCAGCTTCTTTTGTTTTATACGTCACTGCTTTTGGTATTACCAGCGGTAGGAAGAAATTTCCGGAGTCCTGGAATGCCGCTTTTAAATGCCTCGGCGTGTATCTCTACGCAGGAATAGGTCTTTTATGCATTATTTTCAGTCTCGGCGTAGCGGAGTATCTGAACTATGCTGCAGTTCCTCTTTCTAATATAATTGGACAAGCGGATACGAGAGCGTTGATGATAGCAGACGTAGTGGAAATAGGGATAGGGATGACGGTGATGGCAGCATTTGTATCTCTATTCTTCGACCTCGCGTGGAAAGAAGAAAGCGTGAAGGAAGAAGAAGGAGGCGCGGAGGAATGATAGAATGGATGGTTCAGCACATATTTGATAAATATAATTACTGGATTTCCATCGTTCTCATGCTTATCGGTTTCTACGCAATGATAGCAAAGGAGAATTTGTTGAAGAAACTTATTGGGCTAAGTATATTTCAAACCGCTATTTTCCTGTTCTACGTATCCCTTTCAGATGTAGGAACTGGATGGGGACTACGATTTGGAACTGCGCCGATTGTATGGGAGCATGGAATACACGAAGGCTACATGTACGTGAATCCATTACCGCATGTGCTCATGCTTACCGGTATAGTAGTAGCTGCGGCAACGCTCGCGGTTGCCCTCGCCCTGGTAGTGCGATTGTATGAGGAATACGGGACAATAGAAGAAGAGGAGATAATGGAGATGGAGATGGATCTAGAAAGAGGAACCTGATAAATGTTGCCAATTGAGCAGTTTCCTGTGCTCGTGGTTGCAATATCTCTGCTTTCTGCAATAACTATTCTGCTTGCTGGAGGGATAAGCAAGAAATCAGGCTTTTTCATTTCACTCGCAACAATCACCTTCCAATTCATTCTGTCTCTTTTCATCTTGCGTCATGTCCTTACCGTGGGAACCATTCATTACTGGTTGGGAGGATGGCGACCACCCTGGGGTATAGAATATGTTGTAGATGTATTGAATGCCTACGTTTTGATTATAGTTCTTTTCTTGAGCTTATTGGCGGCGATATATTCAAAGAGGAGTGTGGAGCAGGAAATAGAGGCGAGGAAGCTCCCAACCTTCTATACTCTTTTTCAACTACTCGTGACCGGGTTAGCCGGTGTAGTAGTAACCGGAGATATGTTCAACCTGTATGTTTTTCTTGAAATAGCCTCTCTGGCGGGATACGCTTTGATAGCGGCAGCCGGTGGGAGAGCATTAAGAGCGAGTTATAATTATCTGATATTGGGTGCTCTTGGTATTTGCTTCTACCTTCTTGCCATAGGTTTCCTTTATTCGGTAACCGGCACACTGAACATGGCAGATTTGAGGGTTTTGCTTCCTGCTCTCTATGCTAATAAAGCAGTTCAGACAGCTTTCGTTTTCGCATTCATTGGATTGGGCATAAAATGTGCTATCTTCCCTCTTCATACCTGGCAACCCGATGCTTATACCTACGCTCCTTCCGCGATAAGCGTGATAATATCAACAGCGATGGCAAAGGCTTCTATTTACGCACTCATAAGGGTTATTTTTTCGGTCTTCACCGTGGATTTTATCATTCTTTTCGCACCTATATTCAAAATTATTTGCTGGATGGCCGCGATAGCCATGATCTTTGGCTCTATTCTTGCGATAGCACAGTTTGACTTGAAAAGGATGCTTGCATATTCGAGTATAGCGAATGTGGGATATATCATGCTCGGTGTGGGACTTTCCACTTCCACAACCTTCGGACTAACTCCTGCATTGATGCACTTACTGAACCATGCATTGATGAAAGGATGCCTGTTCATGGCAGCCTGTGCATTCATCTATAAGGCAGGTTTATGGGATATAAGGGGCTTTGTGGGATTAGGGCGAAAAATGCCTTATACCTGCTTTGCCTTCCTTTTAGCTGCTCTCTCTATGATAGGACTGCCGCCGAGCGTGGGCTTTGTAACGAAATTGTACTTAATACTCGCTGCGTTAGAGGCGGGCGAATATATATTTGTGGCTGTGATATTCTTCAGCACGCTTCTTATGATCGTTTATTTCTGGCATGTAGTAGAACTTATGTATATAAGGGTAGAAGAGGGTGGAGAAAAAGAAATAAGAGTGGCCGAGGCACCGATGAGTATGGTCATTCCAGGGTTAGTGCTTGCGGTTCTCTGTTTCATCGTGGGGATTATCTGGCTCATCGGGACTCCTTTACCCATGATGGAAGCAATTAATTCGGGATTTGGTTTGGGGGTGGTGGTGCCATGACGGTAGTAGTGGAATCCATTAGACCGTTGTTAGCAGTTGCATGCCCCGCCATTTGTGCTCTCCTCATACTTCTATTTTATCACCCGAAGCTTTCCACGCGGGTGAATCTGAGGGAAAGCTGCACGATAACCGCCAGTGTAATGCAGTTTTTGATTGTCCTATCAATGGCACCGATTATTCTAGAAGGACAAGAGCTCAGGTGCCATTTACTTACCATATCCTCTGAGTATGGGATTATTTTTAGCTACAAAGTAGATGCCTTTGGTCTTATTTTCGCTTTTACTTCTTCCTGCCTCTGGATTCTGGTTTCTTTATACTCCATAGGGTATATGCGTGCATTGAAGGAACACGCACAAACTCGATACTACTTCATGTTCGCTTTAGCCATTTTCGCTGCGGTAAGCATGGCAATGTCTGAGAACCTCATCACTTTCTACATTTTTTATGAGATATTAACGGCATCTACATACTGGTTGGTGGCGCACCACGAGGATGAAGAAGCATTCTTTGGCGGTCGTAAATACCTGACATATTTGCTTACTTCCGGTTGGTTCTTATTCACTGCAATAGTGATAACATATGTCCTTACCGGGACTACCGATTTTGTGCCCAATGGAATATTAAGTCTCGATTCTGCATCACCCGTGATATTAATGATATTATTTGCAATATTCATGATGGGCTTATTGAAAGCTGCGTGGATGCCTTTTCACTCGTGGCTTCCTACTGCAATGGTCGCGCCAGCGCCGGTAAGCGCGCTTTTGCATGCAGTAGCAGTGGTGAAGGCAGGCGTATTCGGGTTCGTGCGAGTCGTATGCTATATATTTGGAATAGATTTGATGAGCGAGCTTGGACTGGGGCTAATACTTGCTTCTATTGCTGCTTTCACAATGATTGTGGGTTCTTTCTTAGCAATCGGACAGGACAACTTGAAAAGGAGATTGGCATATTCCACTATAAGCCAGTTATCTTATATACTCTTTGGCGTGGCGTTATTAAGTCCTTTTGGTGCAACCGGAGCAATGATTCATATTCCTTTCCACGGGTTCATGAAGATAACCCTCTTTCTCTGCGCCGGTGCGATAATAGTAGTGACCGGGAAGACGGAAATAAGCCAGATGGCCGGTATAGGAAGAAGGGGGCAGATGCCGATAACAATGATAGCATTTACTATAGGTGCGATTGGGATGTGTGGAGCGCCACCCGTATGCGGATTCATCAGTAAATGGTTCCTTTGCCTTGGAACATTGCAAGCAGGCCTGCCGATTTTATTAGGTGTTATCCTGCTAAGTTCCTTACTGGATGTTGTTTATTTCTTCCCGATAATAAGAACCGCATTCTTTGAAAAACCGTTGGAAACGAACGGAGGGGAGAGAGAAGCGGGAAGTAAAGAAACAGAGAATCCATTATATCTTTTCATGGTTATTCCCTTAGCGATAACAGCAATTTTCTCCGTCATATTTTGCTTCTTCCCTCATACATTCCATATCCTTGACCTTGCAGAGATGGCTGTAAGAAGTATTTTTGGAGGTGGTGTGTAAAATGGAGCCACTATTCATATTTTACATTATACTTGGAGTTGTTGCATATGCCGTTCTGTGTTTTATGGCAAAAGAACCGGCACCTCCGCATAAAAATTTGTTAATTGTAATTTATTTCTCTTGCCTTGTGGTGATTGTCGTGGCGGGTTTATTCGTTAACTGGCATACAGCGTTCTCGTGGCAAGAACCAATACCATTAGCATTTTACGCAATATTTGGATTTGTTGCATGCGTATTTCTGATTTATTTTGCAAAAGGCTTACGTCTCTGGCTTCCGAAGGACCTTGATTACTATGATAAGAAAAG
>JAUWQN010000081.1 GCA_030611045.1 Methanosarcinales archaeon | reverse complement strand
AACTCTCTCTTCTTCATAGGAATGCAACCTCCCTCAGGATATGTTTTCCAATTCTTGGTTTAAGAGCTTTTTTTGAGACAAGGTCTACTTTCCTTCCTATAAGGTCGCTAAGGTGCTCTTCAAGCTCAAGAAACTTAAATAGCCCTATCGGCGCCTTAAATTCGACCAGTATATCTACATCACTTGTTTCCTTATCTTCGCCTCGCACTATGGAACCGAAGATACCTATCTCTTTAACCTTAAACTGCTTTGTCAAAACCACCTTATTTTCGTTCAATATTTTTTCTATCTCCTTAAGCATTTTGCTTTCTTGCTTCATCTGATCTCCTCCTTCAAATTATTATATAGTCCGTGCTTTTTAAATGGGCTCTGGTATTTCGCATATCGCTCTGTATCTAGAAGACTGCGAATCTTCATTTTTTATTCTCAATCGAGCCGCTCGAACAGCAGGTCAACAATCCTTTCGGTAACGTCAATACCACACGCACGGTTTATGCCTTTCCCTGACGGTGTTGCATTAACCTCAAGCACAAACAATCCTTCTTCGCCTTCTATCAGGTCAACACCCGCGAAATCAGCGCCTACCGCTTTTGTAGCGCGTACTGCAAGTTCTTGCATCTCTTCAGTTACTTCACAGGCAACGGGCGTGCCGCCCTGACTCAAATTGCTAATGAATGAGCCGCCGACCGAGACCCTGTAAATCGCGCCGATTGCCTCTTCACCAACCACAAAAACACGGATGTCTCTTCCCGGGTTAGGTACGAACTGCTGTAAATAAAGCACGCCTCTTTCTTTCAGTAACGCTGTGAGTTTTGGCTCTAAATCCGGCTGCGAGCTTTCAAATTTGAGTATCCCTTCACCTTGACTGCCAAAAATCGGCTTCGCTATAACACATTCGAAGGTTTCGATTGCTTTCAGCGCAACGTCTAACTCAGGAGTGATCGTAGTGCGCGGAATAGGAAGATGCGCGCGTTTGAAAAGGTAAAATGAGAAGAATTTATTTGCTGAGTTTTGAATTGCCGCTGAGGAGTTCATAACTGGCATGGAAGTTTCAAATTGTCGAAGCAGGTCGAACTTGAAAGAAATCTGTTCCAGGGAGAGGCTGATGCCAACGTCTCTGACAATAATAGCGTCGAGTTCCACGTCTCTCAAATCCGCGCTAAAAATAGAGAAATCCGTAGTGGATACAGAAGCGCTTAACGTTGAAAGGTTGAGCGGCACCGGTTTCGCGCCTCGTTTCTCTATGTTCTCTAAAAATGTTTGGGTGGTCCAGTCCTCGGGATCGGTGAGGACGACGCCGATTTTTGCAGGTTTCGTCTTTTGTTTGGGGGTGTGCATTTTGGGTAAAATTTATTTTAAAACCCCAGCCGATTCGTGCTCAGGTTGACCCAGACGCTTTCTTTTACGCTCGACTTTATCCAAAACTGATTCAATAATTTCCTCTCCAGACTTATTCTTAGGTATTGGTTTCTCCTCAGATTTCAATTCTTCTTCAATAATAGTGAATATTTCTTCTTTATCCCGTAACCTTTCTTCATCAAAGAAGGATGTGATAATTTTTCTGAAAATTTTTATTATGTCTGATCTGAGTTGGTAGTCTGAATAATAATCCTCTTCTCCAATTTTCATGGGAATCGTAATTTCACCTCCATGAACAATGCTCGACCTCAACTTATAAACGCCTCGCATAAATTTGTAAATTTCAGTTATTTTCTCTTTTGAATCTCCAACCAGAAATCCTGATTTCAATCCAATTCTCATTCCGAGACGGTTTTTATTTTCTTTTTTTCCAAATAAAGCTTCAAGTGCAATAACATAGTCAATTATATTGTCCACAAATCTCTTTTTTTCGTATGCTAAATTGAATCTTTCAAGAGCAATGAACATCCTTCTACCATCAGTGAATCTTAATGATTTTCTATAAAACTCTGTGAAGCCTTCAGCCTCCTCTCTTTTCAAAATATAGTTTCTATCTTCTGGAATCCGCCTATCACACAAATTATAGTGAATACCTTGCCCAGCATTAGCCCAAAAAGGCACTTGAAAATTTTCAAGTGGATTATGGAAGTCGCCATCTTTAAAAAGCCTCAAAAGTGCAACAATTTCAATAAATCTCTTTTCACAAGAAGCAGTCGCATTTTGGTGTGCACTATAAGTCCATTCATCGGCATCTTGTGGTTTTCTAAATTCGTTTTCATCGTATCGATATTCCAGTGTGAATTGAATATCATCGCGTTTTTTCAATGTATTACCACTCATCCATTTATTTATAATTGAAAGCTCTCCTTGGGATATTCTCCGAATTTTAATTCCATCATCAAGTACCAGTTCATCAGTTTCCAAATAGAATTTCTTTAGCGGGCATAAAGCCATGATATGATTTTTTCCGTATAATTTCTCTTCAAATCTTTTGTATAATCCCTTAAATATAGTCTCATCAAATTCTAAATCTTTTTTCAAATTGCAATAGGCGTTCAAAAAGTAGGGTAGATCAGTCCATTTAAATTCTTGTTTACTTAATGCGTTCTCTACTTCTGCTGGAGGCGCATCCATGTCCAATCCTAGGGGTTGAATATCATCGAGTTTTTTCGTTTTTGAGTCCGCTTGAGATAGGGATATCTTGTTTATCAAATTGCAAGTATAAGTGAATTCTCTAGTTTGTTCTATTGCTTCTATTTTTGAAGATATTTGACCACTTATTTTATCGTTCCGCAAAAACGAAATTGGAGGAATATTATTGATATCGACTTCAATATTCAAATCTTCGACATATTCAAATCCGCTCCTGTCTAAAATAGTTAATGCTTTTCTAGCCAGTTCTTTCATGCCCACGTAAAGTTCCGCATTCTTAAATGTCATTTAGATAACCTTCTTCTCTTTTTCGTAAATAATATAAACTATCTGAGCGTATAAATGTTGTCGCTAGATAAAAATCAGTTAAACTCTTTAGACACGACTAATAAGTTTTAAAAGTCGGTTTATTAAGGACAGCAAACAATCAAAGGCACTGTCATTTTTCCGTGCGAGGCTTCTCTCTCTTTAAGATGCGCCTCGTGATCACCACAGATAAACATCATTCCGTTCCGTTCGCCAACAGCCTTTGCGATTGCTTTCATATTCTCGTTTGTGATCTTCGCCGCTACACGTAAATCCCCGTTTCTATGTGCAAATCTGTCAATGGCACGTAGATGAGAAAACACGAACCTTACCTCACGCTGGTGGTTCAATACGGAAATGGTATGAGTCTTTATTAACGCGTCATATTCAACTATGTCTTCCCGGTCGTCAACTGAGAACACATAGCTTACTCTTCCTAAAAGCGGTTTTGTACCGTCCGTTTCGAGTACCGCAGCGGTTGGCTTCCCAGCATCATCAAGTATCTCCAAAATGGAGTTTATCTTCGATTTGCCCACGTCTTCACTCGTGCGAATCTTGTGTGATTCTGGTCGTAACCCGGTGAGAATAGAAGCAATTGCCGGTGTTGTATGACTGCTTACCGTCTCGCACTCGAACAGAAGACCATCTTGTTTGACAAGCTCGTGAAGAACCTCTAATTCATCTGTGAAATCTAAATAAACCTGAAAATCGAGACTGTCTATCACTATCAATACAACCACCTGTGGATTACGAGCATACATGAATTTAAGTATCCGCTCGATGGGGCGAACTCGTGTATTCAGGGGAATACCGAAGAACTCCGCCAAAGTAGGCGCTATGTTTAAGAGTGAAAGGGATTGCATAAAAGACATTCGGCGCTCAGAGATTATAATTTTTTTCGGGCTGCAACATAACCGAAAAAAAATTAAGCACTTCTCCCATTTTAAGATTGTCTCCCACATGATTGAAGGATCTTTAGCTTGAAATACTCCAAATCGTGAAATCTGTAAGCTCTTCGCTTGATGATGTTTATCTTGTTATTGAAAGCCTCGCTTGCCGCATTAGTCAGCCGATATTTGAAGTAGTTCGCGATCCCGTAGAGGTATGATCTGATGGTTTTGACGACCGTGTCAAATTGCGATATCCGGCTTCTTTGACATTCACGAACCATTTATCAAGCCGTTTCAGTGCATTCTCCTTATCTCGTTCGTCAAAGATGTCCAGTGCCTGCTCTTTCGGCAGATATGCTTGATACAACCTCTCGTTCTCGGCCATCA
>JAUWQN010000030.1 GCA_030611045.1 Methanosarcinales archaeon | reverse complement strand
GATTATAATTGAATGCTAATTCGGCGAAAAAAATGCAGAAGATCATTAACACTGGAGACTTGCCGGAGGAAGAGGTAAAGTTAAGGAGGAAGTGATATTAGAAAGGAGAAAAACTTATATAACTGGTCTTACTTACCTTTATATATGGCGGAGACAATTGTAGATACTGAAGGCAGAATAAAGATTCCAGAGCCGGTTAGGAAGAAATGGGAGATCAAAGAAGGGACGGTTATCCACTTTGAAGAGAAAGACAATAAAATTCTACTAAAACCTGTGGTAGATAAAAAAGTCAGCTTAAAAGACCTATGTGGCTTGAGTCCTAAACGCACAGGAAAACCAAAATGGGCGACAACAGAGGAGATAAAGAGTATCTGGGTGTAGATACTAACGTTTTGGTGTCCTTCTTAGACAAGCAACATCCTGACCATCCAGAAGCAAAAAGGCTGGGATTCATCCCGAATACTGCTACAAACCCAACTGTTATTCATGAAGCTTATCACACACTTGTTTACGCCCAGAAATGGGATAGAAAAGAGGCAATAGATACGCTAAACGTCTATATTAATCTCGATACAACGCTTTTCTTGAACCAAACGAAGGAAATCACAAAACTCGGGCTGTCTATTGGATTGGAATATCCTTTGGGCGGTAGAGACTGTTTGATACTGGCAAACTTTCTGTTTAATAGTATAGAACGGATAGTGACCTTTGATGGAGCCTTGCTCCACCTTGAGAAGCTCACAATTGATGGAAGAACTCTAAGGATTATAGCTCCAGGGGGGGACATTTAGCATGGGGAAGAACATAATAAAAACCGACGATGAAGATGGGCATACGGATACGGTAACGGTAGAGATTGTAGCAAAAGTACCAGAAGTAACCGAAGCAAAGTAGTGCAAATAAAATAAAACTGAAAAATGCAAAAATCTGCGGATGGGCTTTTTTTATACAAACCTTTTAGAAAAAGGTTTAATCCAAATCACACCTTTAAAAAAGGTGTGTGCCAAAACCAGGTTCTTTATGGTCGGGAGGGTTGATAAGGGGGTCTGGCCCCTTAAAAAGAAAGAACCTGTGCTATAACTTTTTTGCGAAGCAAAAACCTCAACTAAAAAACGTTTCGCGGAAAATATAACTTTCTTTGATCAAACTTTCTTTTTAAAAGAAAGGTTGAGTAAAGGTCCGCCACCACTATCAGAAAACCGGGAATTTGGTACTAACCGCTATTGCATCATGGCGATATCTTTAAGTATACAAAAATCAAATAGGTAAACATGCAAAAAATTATATCTGTCCGGCCCACGGAAGAGATAGAAAGGAAGCTCGGAAGGTTGATCGGAATTGAGAAGACAGAGAAGTCCGCTTTGATAAGAAGGATTTTGGACATCGGAATAGATGAGGAATTAAAAAAACATGCCCTGGAGTTGTTCAGGGATAAAAAGGTATCTTTGGCGAAGGCTGCGGAAATAGCCGATATATCAGTCCGGGAGATGATGGATTTGATAAAGGAGAAAAGTATCTCTTTGCATATAAGCATTGAGGATATAAGGGAAGATTTCGAAGCTGCTATGCGATGCGATGCGATGAGATAAAATGATATGGGTATTCGATTCCTCTCCTTTGATATATCTGAATAAAGTTGGATTAAACTGGATTTTCGAGCAGTTAGAAGGGGAAAAATTCGTTCCTACACAAGTCTATGAGCAACAAGGGAAGATCAGGGGAGATGCAGATGCAATAATCTCGGATGATTTGGTAAAGAGAGCGGTTATTAAGGTAGTAAGAGTAGAGAATGGTTTCAAGGAGATGTTAAAAAGTCTGGAGGAGGAGCTACATGAAGGCGAACTGGAAGTGCTTGCCTTAGCAAAAGATAAAGGTGGCGTAGCTATTCTGGACGAAAGCATAGCCAGAGAAATAGGAAGTGTTTTTAAAATAGAAGTTCATGGCACGCTATTTCTGCTATTTTTGATGGTTGAGAAGGGGAAAATGAGAAAAGAAGAAGCGAAGGATAAAGTGGATTTGATGATTAGAAAAGGATTCCGGCTCGGTCATGAAGAGTACCTGGAATTTTTGAAATTGCTCGGGGGATGTCAGAAAAGGAAGTGACGAAAGTAAAGAAACAAACGCAAAAAAATTGAGGGGGGTGTTTTTTTATGGCTGAACTATCTATCGGTCACGCTTTATCTTTATTCGTTATGTGCAACTTCTCGTAGCGTTTTTAGATAATACCCGGAATATAATGCTCCAAGCGGGTTATGAGCAAGAACGCGATCTTTTACCGCAAGTGTCGTTACCGGCGCCTCCGCGTATTTGGTAAACAGGATGTCGTGCCCTATACACAATCCCAGGATGAGGTTTAAGTCTGTCTTTTCTCTGTTCAAGATGAGCGCCTGCCCGATTGGATTGCACATCGCTTCTCCTTCTGGTTCTGGTTCCATCTCTGCACCTGCCACTGTTCCTTTATTGTTTACCGCTCTAGCTCTATCCTTGTGGAGACGCTCCAACTCGAAATATGATTTGTCAATCCCGCAGACCTTGCAGCAGACCGAAGAGACCTCGAAATAGTGCGAGAGAATAGTGCAAAGCACTTCAGCCTCGTTTTCCAGCCCTATACAGAATGCAACGCCCACCTTTTTGTAATCCATCTCTTGTGCGTAGAGTATTACCTCCTCTATGCGGGTTTTCTGCATGTAATACCGTGATTCAATACGTGTAGCAACTTTCAGCGACTTAAGAACTTCAGCATCTCCTTTGTCTTTGTCTTTGTCTTTGTATGCCGCTTTGGCTTCCTCTGCAATATCCGTGCAGTCCTTACCTTTAGCGCACGCTTTTTCTCCGCAGCCAGCACAATTCATAATCATATTGTTATTTTACTTCTTCTATGAATTTAACGTAACGTAAAAATACAGATCAGATGAGAACGATAGAATGGGATGATGAAAAGGATGTGGTAAAACTCATAGACCAGACGTTGTTGCCGGGAGATTATAAAATTGTGGAGTGCACGCGTCTGGATGAACTGATAGAAGCGATAAAGAAATTGAAGGTGCGAGGTGCACCGGCGTTAGGCGCTGCTGGCGCGTTTGGCGTTGTATTAGCATTTATGAACGAGCAGGATGAAGCTACGCTAAAAGACGAGGTGGAGAAGCTTAAAAAAGCACGACCCACCGCTGTAAACCTCTCTTACGGTGTTAACAGAGCGTTACAGGCAGCGATGCGTGGAAGAAGCATGCAGGAGAGGTGCAGCTATGCGCTGGAAGAGGCGAAACGGATTGCCGAAGAGGATGTTGCGGTGAACAAGAAGATAGGGGATTATGGAAGTGCTCTTCTGGAAGATGGTGATGTCGTGCTGACGCATTGCAATGCCGGTCGGCTTGCATGTGTGGATTGGGGAACTGCGCTGGGTGTAATAAGAACTGCAATAGAGAAAGGGAAGCGGATAGAAGTAATCGCATGCGAGACGAGACCGCTTAATCAGGGCTCGAGGCTCACCGCCTGGGAACTGCTTCAGGATGAAATACCGGTTACGCTTATCACTGACAGCATGGGTGCGGCGGTGATGCGGGAAGGAAAGGTGAATAAGGTGCTGGTAGGTGCTGATCGGGTGGTTAAGGAAGGAGTTTTAAACAAAATAGGGACGTACATGCATGCAGTAGTTGCGAAAGCGCACGCCATACCTTTTTACGTTGCTGCGCCTCTTTCCTCGTTCGATACAGCACAGAGTTATAAAGCAGTTGAGATAGAAGAAAGGGGTCCAGAGGAACTACTATTCTTCGGTGAGAAGCAAATTGCACCGCTTGACGTGAAGGTTTATAATCCAGCCTTCGATTTCACGCCGTTTGAGCTGATAGAAGCGATAATTACAGAGAAGGGTGTGATTCGCGATGTGAAAGAAGATGTTTAGGTATATGTATGGAACGGAACCACGAGATTAGCACAACACTTTTTCTTTTTAGAAAAAAGAAAACTAAACCCTTACAGGGTTTTCGGGGTCGTGGGGCAGAGCCCCACTGTGCTAAAAGAAAAACAAAGGGAATATTTTCAGTCACTGTTTTTACCGGAAGTAAAAAAGTTGTGTGATAATCCGTGTAATCTTGTGGTTATTACCCAACAGATACGATTCTGATAATCGTTATCTCACTGCTGGCAGTGTTCGTATCTGCCACTCGTTCATCCTCAGGCACGGGTTTGCCGTTGCGTAGCACAACCACCTCTTCGAGGTTTATTTTCAGCTTCTCTAACACCTTCCCGTAGGTATAGTCATCCGCGATTTCCATCTTTTTCTCTTCCTCTTTACCTGCGAGTATCTTCACCTTCAGGTCCATAACACTTTTTCTTTTTGTAAAACGCTTTCTTTAATTTAAAAGAGCGGGTTTAAATTAAAGAGAGCGAGCGTATCCATTCACCCTTCGCCTCTCTTGTAGTGCCCACCACTAATCTTGTCTCGTGTTTTGTTGTGCGCTCTATCACGCCACGAGCTTCTATCGTTTCACCCGCTAATGCTTGTCCGGCATACGTATGCGTGAACGAAAGAACCTTGGTTATTTCAGGGTGTTCGAGTTCATAGATCGCAGGGCTATCAAAAGCGAAAGAAGCATCTTTTACTTCTGCTGTTATCAACCTATAACCTGCTCTTTCGCCTTTCTCATAATTCTTCTTATCCAACCGCTTTAATTCTTCAGCGTCACGTACATATAATATATCAAAGTATGTGCCGCCGATTGCACCCCTATGTCCCTTCCTCATTTCGTGTGCGACAAAAGCATCATAACTCAATTCAGGCTTCCGTTTCTGGTAAATCTGTCTCCACAACTCATCATTTATCTCGGCTGTGAGTCCCTCTTCGTTCGCATCGTTTACAACCTCTCTCGCCTTGTTGAAGTTCTCTCGCCCATAAATAACAAAATCGAGGTCCGATTTTTCGCCGTTAAGACCGCACAAAAAAGAGCCGGTGATGCCTATCCGTTCCTTTGGAATATGCCGTCCGAGGAGCTCATAAATGGTTCTGGCGTTCTCTTCACGCTCCGCAATTACTGGAAGCCTCACCTCAGGTCTCAGAATCTCCTTTATATCCCTTTTTGGAACCACATGCATGTCTTTTAGATACTCAGGACGGTAGTTTCTTAAGAATTCATACGCTTCGTAAAACTCCAATTTACGGTATCTTCCTATCTCAGAGACTCGCTCCCCTTTTTCATCCGGGATATATCGCAAGAGGCATTTCACATCCTCGCCTCCCAGATCATAGCTGACCACAGAAAAAATCCAATCGTGCTGCGTTATCACGAAATCACGTATCCTCGCTATCATAAACCTTTCTTTTAAAAAGAAAGCTTTACCAAAGAAATATTTTATATGTGTATAGAGTCAAATATAGAGCAGATAAATGAAGCTGCTATTGAGATACCCATTACCTCTAGATGAAATGCCGTATACGGCTGAAGTAATCCTCGAAACGGGTGCGAAAATAAACATAGACCGGGCGACGAGAGACGAACTAATCGTTGATGTCCCGGGAGATGATGTGGAACATGTTGCAGAGCTTTTTAGAGAGAAAGGGGTTGAAGTACGGAAATTACTGAAACTGATTACATGGGATGAAGAACGATGTATCCACTGCGGCGCGTGCATTTCTGTCTGCCCAACAAGGGTGTTTACGTTCAACCCCTCATGGAACATAAATTTAGAAGAAGAGAAATGTGTTCGGTGTGAGATATGTGTAAAAGCATGTCCACTTAGTGCTTTAGCATGCGTGGAATGATGATGAAAAAAGTAGGCGTTGCTGATACTACCTTTGCACGATATGACCTGGGTGCCGCGGCAATAGATGAGCTGCGGAAAAATGCATCCGTGAAGATAGAGCGGTACACGGTCCCGGGCATAAAGGATTTGCCAGTGGCGTCAAAGAAGCTTATCGAGGAGAGGGGGTGCGACATAGTGATGGCACTGGGGATGCCCGGAGCTGCGGATATAGACAAGCAATGCGCACACGAAGCTTCAACCGGAATTATAGCGGCACAGCTTCTCACTTCTACGCATATAATAGAGGTCTTTGTCTATGAAGACGAGATAAAGGGGGAGAAGGAGCTGGCGTGGCTTGCAGATCGGCGTGCGCGGGAGCATGCACAGAACGCAATAAAAATGCTTTTCAAGCCGCAAGAAATGGAGCGAGAAGCCGGAATGGGAAAGCGTGAAGGATTTGAAGATGCAGGACATTTAAAGGAATAATTGAAAAGTACAAAAAGAATAAAAATAAATAATCTCGTGAAAATCAGTTTAATCTTGTGGTTATAAACCAAGAGGAGAAAAATGGCAAAAGAAGAAGAGATAAAATTGGGTTTTGTTGTCTCGGAATTTCATCGGGACATCACGTATCAGATGGAGATACTGGGTAGGGAGCATGCTGAGTTTCTTGGTGCGAACGTTCATCGCACGGTATATACGCCGGGAACCTTTGACATGCCGTTAGCAGTGAAGAAGATGCTCACTGAGGGAGATGTAGATGCGGTGGTTACGCTTGGCTGCATAATCGAGGGTGCAACAGAGCATGATGAAATAATCGCATCGCAATTGGCGAGAAAGATAATGGATCTTTCGCTGGAGTATAACAAGCCGGTGACTTTGGGCGTGGCAGGACCAGGGATGACGAGGTTGGAGGCGCAGGAACGGATAGATTATGCAAAAAGGGCTGTGGAAGCCGCGGTGAAGATGGTGAAGAGGCTAAGGGATAGAACATAAAGAAGTAACAGCACCAGAATGCAAACGAGGGCGAAAAGGAGTGAAGATCGCTTCATGATCTTTATCGCACCTTCTATATGCTTCCTGGATGCACGCTCGAAATTTTCGCCTACGATATAATGCCCTTTTTTCTCCAGCTTCACTTGTAAGGCGTGACTCATTGCTGCTATTGTCAAATGTTTATTTCCCTCTTCATTCACCCTTTTTTTCAAATCACTCCATTTCGAACGCCCCGTCAACATAATTAAGCCTGCTGCGATCCGTTCTGGCAGGTAATTCAGCAGGTCATCTGTTTTCGCAGAGAACCAGCCGAAATGCAAATATCGTTCAGTTTTATACCCGACAACGGCATCCAACGTATTTATCACTCGATAAACCATAGCACCAAAAACGCCGAAGAGCAAGAAATAGAAGAAAGGAGCGATAACGCTATCAGTCAGGTTCTCCGCCACCGATTCTATAACTGCGGAGTCAAGATGCTCCTCATCCATTGTTTCAACATCTCTACTGACTATTTTGCCTACTGCTTCTCTTTTCAATTCCAAATTCTCCGTTTCCAGCGCGTTCCGCCCGAATCGTTCCAATCCCTTTATTGTGAAGGTCATCTTGAAGATAAGCGCGCCTAAAACAACGTATACGAGTTCTGATGGGATACGATAGAGCATTAAACAGGGTATGGAGAAAATAGAAATTGTAAGCAGCGGATACACCACACCAAGAATCTTCTCTTTACGTGCATCGCCCCGCCTCGTTATTCTGTCAAAGAAGTACATCAACCGGCTTATCCACACAATGGGATAAAATTTCTCTCTTTTCTCAGAAGGGTCACCTATGATCAAATCTATGACGAGAGCAAGTATGAGAATAAGAATATGATCAATAAGGAAGTTCATTTTTGGGGCGGCGGGGGATATTTCTCTTTTAACCGTGAAACTATTTCCTTGTGCTCATCCCTTCTTTTTTCGATTTCGTCAGCATTATCTATTCCAAGCGCCTTGAACGTCTCCAACAGTGCATTCGCAACTTCCGCGTTATGTATCCAGTAACACTCTGAGCAGCCCCAAATACGGCTGCCGTCCTTCTTCTTCACCCATTCTCCACCGGTTTGCTCATCTTCGCAGGGATAAAACGGGCAGAAACACCATGTGCAATCCTGACCAGTGAAATGACAGGGATAATAATCACAGGTCTCATCAGGTCCTACAATTTTCTTATCTTCCAACACCTTTTTCAGGTGTTCATAAGCAAGTGGATGCATCTTTCTTTATTCATGCTCACCGTCTTCTCTTTAGTACAGTTTAGTATATGCTTATAATCAACACCCTGACAGATATTTATAAGATTCCTTTTTTGAATTCCATACTTTTTTGTCCGCCAGCCAGCGGTATTACTCTGATGAAGTTTCTTCAAGGTAGCTACCGCTACCAAGAGGATAGGAGAAGCCACAGATGTAACAGTGGAATTTATCTTCTGGCAGTTCCGCCTTGCACAGTGGGCATTCCTTCCCTCTTCCCAGCGACTTTGGAATTTCGCCCACAACCTCTTTGTATAGCTCATAGAAGAATAGATGCTCTTTATTCATGAATGCCATCTCGTACTCTCGTTTTTTCGCTGCGAACTCAGCATCTGAAATCTTCCGCCTGATACCATCTCTGAGTTTGGTTGTTCCTGAACCGAACTCTATCGGTTCTTTTGCTCGCCATGCCACCTCGCCCAATTCCGCTTCAAATGCCTTTCTTAACAGCCACTTTCCATATTTTCTACCGTCTATTTCTTTTACCTTCAAGCCAGGGTCTATCTCAAGAGCGAAGTCAACAAGATTTTTATCGCGATATGGCTGTTTTATCTCCACGTCGAGAGAAGCGCCCAGCTTGTTAGAGGAGAACCACATCGTTTTTGAAATGGCTTTTATGTATTTGTTCAGTGCATCCGGAGAGAGCTCGTGCATGTAAGAATACCCTGCGAAGAGCTCATCTGCACCATCTCCGGTCATTACGCTTTTTATTCCGAGTTTATTTGCTTCCTGTAACGCGGCGTAGATAGCCAAATCGTTAGGAAGCGCAGGATCAAAGCTTCTAACCGCTTTTATCACTTCCGGCAGTTTTTTCAAAGCTTCGTTTTCTGTTAGGCAAATCAGATGGTGCTCATACCGAAACTTCTGAGCTACCTTTCGTGCATATTTAAGGTCAGGAGCCCGAGTTCCAGCCAGAGCTACGGTAAGCGCCTTCTTGCTTTTACCATGATCGTTAGCAAGAGCGGCTAAAATGCTCGTATCTAACCCGCCAGAAAGCAGCAATGCTTCCGCATTGTTTCTCTCCACCACATCTTTCAATAGTTCTCTTAACTTGCCGCATGCTTCTTTCTCATCTTTTATCATCGTTATCTCTTTACTGACTGCAGGGCGCCATTTGAAACGGAGAACCGCCGTGTGAACGCTCACTCACGGGATGCGTAAATAAATAACATACCCGTGCTGCTAATTTAAAGGGAGGAAAAGCTATTAAAATACAGCGGCAAGACGGGATATGAAGGAGAGTTTCAGGCTAAAGGAGACTTTCGTATGGATAACTGCAGACGAAAAGCGGTATGTAGAGATAGCAAAAGGGGAGATAAAGCAGCGAAGAAAAGAATTGGAACGGTTTGTGCGCTGGCATCCTTATTTCTTGGTGACGCTCGAACGGTACCAGATGAAAGGTGAAGTTGAGGCCGGTGGTACTATAGAAAAGGACGAGCTACCAGAGGTGGTGAGAAGAATGATAGACGCTGCGGGCAAATTCGGCATAGGGCCGATGTCAGCAGTTGCAGGCACTTTAGCAGAATTTGCTGTAGAGGCGATGCAAGATGCCGGTGCGACATATGCAATGGTGGATAACGGCGGTGATATTGCGTTGATAACCGATAGAGAGGTGCTTGTCGGTATATATGCTGGAGAAAGTCAATTCTCGAACAAAATCGCGCTTCGTGTAAGGCAGTCCTCATCTTTAGTGGGTATATGCACATCCTCCGGTACGGTAGGGCATTCTATAAGCTTTGGAACTGCAGATGCCGCAACGGTGATTAGCACGAGCGCATCTCTGTCAGATGCCGCAGCTACTGCGCTCTGCAATGCTGTAACTGATGCACAGTCTATTCCGGATGCTTTCCACTCAATCAACCACGTGAAAAGCATTGAAGGTGCGCTGGCAATCTATAAGGACGTGCTGGCAACGTGGGGAAAAGTGCCTGAAATTGTCAAAACGAAATAAACAGGCTACGGCGATTGGATTGAAAAAGTTTATACAAAACGCCGCGAATTAATTAATAAAGGTAACCGAAAAGGAAAGAAAAAAAGCACCATGTCTTTCGCCGTCAAATGGGAAGAGAAAGAATTAAAGCGAGTTTCCGTAGCAGAAGGAGTTAACGTAGAGAAATTGCAGCGACTGCTCGATGCGGGGAGGGTAGTAATTCCGAGGAATGTGAAGCGGGCAGAGGAGTCGGAGAACAGAGAGATAGTGCTCAAAGCAATTGGTGAAGGGATGAGCACGAAGGTGAACGTGAATGTAGGAACGTCAAAAGATTATGTTAACCTTGACGAAGAAGTGGAGAAGGCAAAGATTGCTCTGCAATATGGTGCTGATGCAATAATGGACCTCTCTACCGGTGGCGACCTTGATGAAACGCGAAGAACAATTTTGAAGGCAGTAAACGTGCCCGTCGGGACGGTACCGATATACCAGGCGGCATTGGAGAAGGCAGACGTAAGAGCAGTAGTGGACATGAGTTCAGACGACATGTTCAACGCCGTCAGGAACCATGCAAAAGACGGTATTGACTTTGTTACTATTCATGCAGGCGTGAATCTCAATTCGCTGGAGCGATTGAAGCAGAGCGAACGCATCTTAGACGTCGTGAGTCGCGGTGGTGCATTCCTTGTTGCCTGGATGATCCACAACGAGCGTGAAAATCCGTTTTACGACGAATATGAGTATCTTATAGAGATAGCGAAGGAGTATGAGCTAACACTCAGTTTAGGCGATGGTATGCGTCCAGGCTGTATTTCCGATGCTTCGGACCGTGCGAAATTTATGGAAGCCATTATACTTGGCGAACTCGTGAAGCGTGCCCGAGAAGAAGGTGTTCAGGCACTCGTTGAAGGACCGGGACACGTGCCACTGGACGAAATAGAAGCATCGGTAAAGGTGATTAAACACGTCACTGATTTTGCACCACTTTATCTTTTAGGACCACTTGTCACTGACATCGCACCAGGATACGACCATTTAGTGAGTGCGATAGGAGGAGCGGTTGCAGGCATGTATGGTGCGGATTTCCTCTGCATGGTTTCACCGTCCGAGCATTTAGCATTGCCCTCGGTAAACGACATAAAGGAAGGCACGATTGTAACAAAAATAGCAGCGCATGCCGCGGACCTCGTAAAAGAAGGGCAGCGCTCGAAGGCGAGACGATTGGACGACGAGATGGCGTACGCACGGAAAAAATTGGATTGGAAACGGCAATTTGAACTCGCTATAAACCACGAGGAAGCTCAGAGAATAAGAGATAGCAGACCTTCTAAAAGCGATGCCTGCTCCATCTGCGGCGAGTTGTGCGCGATTAAAATGGTAAGGGAGTTTTTTAATAAGAAGTGAGGCTCCATATTATTAAAAAGCATTATTAGCCATTCAGGTAATAATTATAATCCGAAAAGGAGGTTATTTAAAGTCGCTCAGCGCACTTCATTCTTTGAGGTGAAAAAGAATGAAAAAGTGCCTTTACACGTTGCTATTAGCGTGTTTTTTCTTTGTAATGGTGGCCTCAGCAAGTTACCCGATGTTTCATTACGATGTGCAAAGGACTGGAAACGTTAGCGGGAATGCACCGATAACTAATCAACTCTTGTGGAGCTCAGACATAACCGATGGATGTGTGGCAGCTTCTCCAATTATCTCGGATGGAAAAGTTTTTATTTCGAATTGGATGGCAGTGTGGTATGGGGGTGTTGATGCTCTATACTGCCTGAATGAAACTACAGGTGAAATTCTGTGGACTAATTCCTTAGGTGGCAGTGGAGGGGCATCTACGGCAGCGATATCTGGCGATAAACTATTTGTGGGGTCATATACGGGCGATTTATATGGCATAAACGCTTCAACCGGGGCAACGCTATGGAATACAACGATAGAGCACAGCCCTGCAGCATGGTGTGGTGTTGGTTCTTCTCCAGTTGTATATGGGAGCAATATATACGTAACCACGTATTCAAAGGGTAATACAAACGCAAGCTTGAACAATGGAACACTTCATGTATTAGACTTTGATGGAAACTATTTATGGAACGTATCTGCAGGGGATAATTACCATTATAGTTCTCCCGCGATTGCAGATGGTAATGTCTTTTTCTCGGGAAATCTCACAAATAATCATTCGTTATTCTGTGTTAACATATCCACACACAATATTTTATGGCGGTTCAATACAACCGACAACACACAGGTTAAGTCCTCACCTGCAATTTGGAATGATACGGTCTTTTTTGCTTCTACAGATAGGTTGTATGCGGTAAACGCATCAACTGGTACAGAACTATGGAACAACTCATTTAGTTGTGGAATGTCCACACCTGCGCTGGCTTACGGAAACGTCTTCATAGGGTCTAATCCCAACGGGAATCTGTCTTGTTTTAATGCAAGCACCGGTAATAACGTATGGAATTTCCCGGCAAATGGGAAAATAGACTCTTCACCACTAATTGCGAACAATACGGTTTACTTTGGCACGAATACAGCAAGCGGAACAGTATATGCACTAAACGTGACGGACGGAAGCCTGAGGTGGTCTTATACGTTGAGTCCCCCCTCTGGAAGTTCTTATAACATCATGTCTTCTCCTGCAGTATCCAGTGGAACCGTCTTTATTGGAGCTGATTTCGCAGGCATACTTGCGTTTTCACCTTCTGGAGCGAACATCACATCCTTTACGATGGAAAGCACTTCTTCAACGAAGGGGCACAGCTTTACGGCGAGACTGAACATCACAACAAGTGAAGATGCGGTCAGTGGGTGGTATGCAGTGGTGGTAAGTGGAGTTAACGCTGATGGACGGTCTATCGCGGGCATAGGGACTGTATATCTGAGTTCAAATGATACCGTAAATCGTATGCCTATGCTTATACCCGTTCCTTCACTTGCAGAAACTGGAGAATATAAGCTGTATGCGGTGATACACAGGCTGAATAACTATCCACATGTGCTAATGGATAGAGAAGGTCCTGTAAATGTGACTGTAAGCTAAGAGAGGGAGACAAATAAGAATGCGTGGAATATGTTTTAAAATCGGAATTATATTGGTAGTATTGGTGTTGCTAACCCAGCTTGCGGCTGCGGTAGAATTAAATATAGCGGTAAGCCCGCAGACAGTGACACAGGGCGAGCAGATTATTGTTACCGTAACGCAGGATGGCGGAACACCAGTGGAAAACGTGTTTTTACAGTTTACTATTGATGAAGGAACGCCGATATATGCTGTTACAAACGCGAGTGGTCAAGCGGTATTCACGCCTGAAATTGCAGGAACTCTGAAGATCGTTGCGATGAAGGATGATGAGCTGAGTGTCAGCAAGTACATAACCGTGAGTCAATCTTCTGATGGTAATGGAGGCGACGGAGGGGATGGCGGAGATGGCAACGGAGGAATCTCATACTGGTGGAGCGGTAGCGTTACGTTACCGTCGGGAACTTTTACAAAAACGACTTTCGATACCAATAAAACATACCCAATAAAATGGTGGAGTGCATTAGGGGCGCTTCAGAAAGCATCGGAGGGTAACTTTGAGTATAAAATCGAAGAAACAACGTGGGGCCCTTTTGTCTATTCTATTGCTGATAAAGAGAAATATGACGAAGGTGGAACTTCTGGCTGGATGTACCAAGTAAATGGCGAGAGTCCAATGATTGGTGCGCACGAATACGCGGTAAATATAGGAGATGAAGTAATATGGTATTTCTCAAAGAGCATGGACACAACGCCTTCTACATCTTCAAGAGCGCTGAGGATAAAAATTGTGAGTTCTGGCGGAGACTATAGTGGTAGCGGTGATGGCATCTCTCCAACTCCAACTCCTGCACCAACCCGGGTAGTAGAAGAGGTGAAAGAGATCGAACCCATCGAAGCAGGTGAAACCGCATCCGTGACATTTGAAAAGACCGATATTACAAGGATTATCATTAACGCCCGCAACACCATTCGCAATGCGGAAGTTGCGATTCAGCAGATCGAAAAAAGACCTGAAAATATCACAAACATTTCTGGAATACCTTATCGCTACTTCAACGTAACCACCACCAATCTAACAGATAGTGACATAGCAAATGCAACCATCAAATTCAAAGTAAACAAGACCTGGATAAACGCGAGCAACATAGACGAAGTAACAATCACCTTAAGCAGATACTGCGATATTAATTGGAATGCCTTACCCACCACAAAAATTAAAGAGGATAACGCATCGCTGTATTTTGAAGCTGAAACACCGGGTTTTTCTTTATTCGCAATATCGGGTGAGGTAAAAACAGTACCACCTTCGGTTTCAGTACCTCATACAACCATACTTCCTTCCACTGCTGCAACAACGAAAGACACATCCACACCTGCAATAGCACTAACACTTGCATCAACGCTACCAGCTTTGGTCTCAATAAAAGGGATTATAATAACCACGGTGAGTATCGCTTTACTGTTAATCGTGCTCGTCGCATATTTTACACTTAGAATTAGAAGAGGAAAAGAATGAGAAAGAGAGAGAAGAGGAAGGTACTGCTCAGTTTCAGTCTGCTTGTATGTTTAATGCTGAGTTTTAGCACGCCTCTATCAGCATCTATCGCCAATCAACAATGTTATCCCCTAAATCAATCTGATGACGAAATACAGAATGCGTTGGATTATCTTCGTACGTTGCAAAATAACGATGGGGGATTCAGTAACCCGGGTGAGGAAAGTGCGCTGAGTAATACCCAATGGACGATTATGGCAGCAGTGGCTGCTGGTGAAAATCCACACGAATGGATGAATAACGGACATTCCCCGATAGACTACTTGCGAGAGACTGCAAATATGGTGACGGGTTCGACGGACTATGAACGGATGATTCTCGCTGTAATTGCAGCGGGAGAGGATCCGAGGGATTTCGCAGGTAGAGATTTTGTAAAGGAACTAAAAGATAACTATCTGGAAGAAAACGGTCAGTTCAGCGATTTTACCTACACTACTATCTGGGGAATTTTGGCTCTCTCTTCTGCGGGCGATGACGTATCGAAATCGGCAAAGTGGTTAAAAGCGCAGCAGAATGAAGATGGCGGCTTCGCATGGGTGCCGGGAGAGAAAAGCGATTACGACGATACAGCGGTGGCGATAGAGGCTCTGATCGCTGCTGGAGAAAGTCCTGATTCAAAAGTAATACGAGATGCCGTTGGGTATTTGAAGACTGGTCAGAATGAAGACGGTGGCTTCAGATACTTTGGAACTTCTCCTTCTAACGCGGCTTCCGATGCATGGGTTATCCAGGCTATTGTAGCGTGCGGACACGACCCAAAAGATAAGGAATGGACAGTAAATGGAAATAATCCCGTAGGCCATCTCTTAAGCCTTCAGCAGTCGGATGGCTCATTCTATTACACTTCTTACACAAAATCAAATCCCGGCTACATGACGGTCTGTGCTATCATGGCATTGCTCGGCAAGCCGCATCCAATAAAACCTCAGCCGCAAGTACAACCAGAACCAACGGTGACATCAACGCCTGAAGTTACACCAAGAATAACAAGCACAAGCACCCCTGTACCTGCATCTACATCACCGCAACCAACACCTACTCCAACTGCAACAGCACTAACAACAGAAACGCCTTCCGCATCCAATGACACTGAGGTAGCGGGTTTTGACTTATTATCCTGCATCACCGGATTATTAACGGTAGCATTTACAGTTGTAATACGTTGCAAAAGTAAAAGACCATGATGAAAGCGAAAAAAATCATAATAGCACTGGCGTTCTTTCTCCTATTGACTATCCCCTTTTATCTGTTATCTTGTGGCTACATAGATGCGGATATAAACCAATCATCACAAGGATTAGCAGTCGTATCACCCCCAAACGAAGCTAAAGACATTTGCGTTGCCACGAAGATAAGTGCTACTTTCACGGATGCGATCAACCACTCTTTAGTAGAAGAAGCATTTTCCATCGAGCCTTCTGCGGACGGCATGTTTTATTGGAGTGATAATACGATGACTTTCGTGCCCGGCACAAACCTGGGGTATAACACCACCTATACGATAAATATAACGGAAGATTCATGGCGATTCAAAACTTCTGGAGAAGGTTTTCCTGTAGCGATCATTGATGATCTTGGCTATAGTATTGTAATAACAGAGAAGCCGGAGAGAATCATTTCTTTAGCGCCTTCTAATACAGAGATACTTTTTGCTTTGGGATTAGGAGACAAAGTTGTCGGTGTGACCGAATATTGTAATTATCCACCAGAAGCAAAAGCCAAGGAAAAAGTTGGCAGTTACAGCACGCCTAATATCGAAAGGGTGATTGACCTCGAACCAGACCTTGTTTTAGTTGCTCATGGTAATCCTATAGGAACTGTAGAAGCGCTAAAAGGATTTAATCTCACTGTTGTTGGCTTAAAATCGGACAATTTAGATGAGATACTTTATGACATGAGATTGGTTGGAGAAATTACCGGACAATCCGACAATGCCTCGGTCTTGGTTGCAGATATGGCTCAACGGATAGAAGTAACAGAGGAACGGATGAGCGAACTGAAAGGTGTAGAAAAGCCAACCGTCCTTCACATAATCTGGCACGACCCAATCTGGGTAGCGGGTAAAGGAACATTTGAGGCTGAGTTGATAAGAAAGAGCGGGGGGGTCAATGTTGCCCCCGTTGAAGGATATAAGGCGATTTCATTGGAAAAAGTAATAGAACTGAACCCTGAAGTTATAATCACTCCTTCGGGGACTGGAATGGGCTTTGCTAAGACAAACTATACATATGAATATATAATTGGTGAGCCACGATTAAGGAGTGTTGATGCAGTCAGTGATAATAGGGTATATGTGATAGATGCGGACATCGTTTGTCGTGCAGGTCCAAGGATAGCGGATGCCTTGGAAGAAATGGCTAAGATGATACATCCAGAGCTATATTGGTAAAAACGGAACGGGTGGTTTTTATGACAAAAACAGCATATTTCAGAAAGTTTATCCACTGGAAGATGATTATGGTTTACTTAGTTGCGATTCTCTGCTTGACCATCGTGCTGACAACGGCAATCGGTCCCGTTTATGTGCCACCGATGGAAATACTCGCTTTGTTAGGCAGCAAACTTCAGCTCTGCGAGACGTCCTCTATTCCGCATAAGCATGAAGTCATAATTTTCCAGATACGACTGCCGAGGATATTCCTTGGAATATTGGTAGGGCTTTCGCTGGCAACCGCAGGTACCGCGCTGCAAGGCTTATTCAAAAATCCCATGGCAGACCCGTACATAATAGGGATAGCATCAGGCGCTGCAGTTGGAGCCGTGCTCTCGATACTGGTGCTCCCTCCGATCTTCTCCGTTTATACAACACCAATTATGGCTTTTTTAGGTGCTCTGTTCACCATTTTCCTGGTCTATAACATCGCGAAGGTGGGCGGGAAAATACCGGTGGACACGTTATTACTCACGGGAATAGCAGTTTCGTTATTCTTAGGTGCTGTTTTATCGTTCATGATGTCAATAGCAGGTGAAGCGTTGCACAGCATTTTCTTCTGGATTATGGGTGGATTATGGCTCGCGAGCTGGACACAAGTGAAAATAATCGTTTTGCCGGTACTCGTTTGCTTCGGGTTGATTTACCTCTTCGCAAAGGACCTCAATGCGATGCTGCTTGGCGATGAATCCGCGCAGACACTGGGTATAAATGTAGAGAATGCAAAGCGAATTCTTTTGGTTCTGTCAGCATTAATCACCGCCGCCGCAGTGTCTTTTACCGGAACCATTGGGTTCGTGGGGTTGATCATCCCGCATATAACGAGAATCCTCGTCGGACCTGATCATCGGATTCTTTTTCCCGCGTCCGCATTGGTGGGCGGGATCTTTCTGGTGTGGACTGACGCATTAGCTCGTTTATTAGGTGAAATGCCAGTAGGGATATTAACCGCCTTCTTCGGTGCTCCGTTCTTCATTTATCTGCTTAAGAAGCGGAAAAGAGGATATTGAGCAACGTGAAGGTTTGGAGTGGTTGGTAATTTACTTTAAATAGAACCATTCTATCAAAGCTATACACTCAGATACCTACCTAAACTAAACCAAAAAGTGGAAACCGAAGCATAATGCACTACATCATTGCAGAAAAGGGAACAACAGCGAAAAAGATCGCCGCGATTCTATCAGAAGGCAAGGCAAAGGAAAGAAAGATAGGGAGCGTAAATGCATACGAATTCGATGGCAAAGTAGTTGCAGGACTCAGCGGACATGTATTCCGTCTGGACTTCCCCACCACGTACAATAACTGGAGCAGGATAAATCCGGAAAAGCTGATAGACGCTAAAATCGTGCATATCGCATTGAAGAAGACGATCGTTAAAGCGCTTGAGCAAATCGCGAAAAACGCTGATGCTGTAACCATCGCAACCGATTACGATCGTGAAGGTGAGTTAATCGGTGTTGAAGCGCTGAGAATTATTAAAAAAACAAATCCCGACGTGAACGTTGACCGGATGCGATACAGCGCGATCACCGAGAAGGACATAAAAGATAGCTTCGCCACACGAAGCGAAGTGGATTATAGCCTGGCATCATCGGCTGAAGCGAGAAGCATCGTTGACCTGATCTGGGGCGCAGCGCTGACACGGTTCATCTCATTATCTGCCAATCGTTTGGGAGAGGAGTTCCTCTCTGTTGGGCGTGTACAATCTCCTACACTTGCGTTGCTGGTGGATAAGGAGAAGGAGATAAGGAAATTCGTCACGCGTAAATACTGGGAACTGCATGCGAAATTAAAGACGGAAAAGGGCGAGATTTTCGGGGTCCGCTATAAGCCGGGGAAAATCTGGGATGAGGAAGAAGCGGAAGGCATAAAATCGAGAATAGAAGCAGCTCATGAAGGAACCGTTTGCGCTGTGAAGATGCGTTCGCGGACTGAAAACCCACCGACTCCTTTTGATACAACCAGTTTTATCGGGGCGGCATCTAACATGGGATATACGCCAAAGAGGGCAATGAATATCGCTGAGGGTTTATATCTGCAAGGTCTCATCTCTTATCACCGTACTGATAATACCACGTATCCAGACACGCTTGATTTAAAAGCGTTGGTGAACCTGTTCCACGAGCACGAAGAGTTTGGCGATTACGTTCGGCTTTTATCAAAGAAGAAGCAATTGAAGCCAACTGCAGGTAAAAAGAAAACCACGGACCACCCGCCTATACATCCGGTCTCAGTAGCTTCGCAAGGGATGCTGGGCAAGCCGGAGTGGAAGATATACGAACTTGTGGTAAGGCGTTTTTTAGCCACGCTTTCCGATGCCGCGAAATGGGAAGATACCGACGTGAAGGTAGATATAGTCGGGGAGATCTTGGAAGCAAAGGGTAGACGATTAAAGTCAGAAGGGTTCCTCGCTATATATCCGTATCAGAAAAAGGAGGAGGTGCCAATCCCGGAGCTGAAAGAGGGCGAGAAGGTACAGACCGTGCAGATAGAGCTTGTAGAGAAGGAGACAAAGCCGCCGAAACGGATTTCACAAGCGGGCTTGATAAAGAAGATGGAAGAGCTGGGGCTTGGCACGAAGAGCACGCGACATGAGATCGTAGGGAAATTGTATGAACGGGCATACGTGGAAGATAATCCTGCTAAACCTACAGAAAAGGCAATCGCACTTATTGATTCGTTAGAGAAATATGCAACGCTGATAACGAAGCCGGAGATGACACAAAAGCTGGAGATGGAGATGGACGATATAAAAGAGGGAAAACGAGCGAAGAAGGACGTTGCTGATGATTCCCGGAATATGCTGAGGGCGGTCTTCAAGGAGATGACGCTCAACAAGGGAGAGATAGCGAAGTCGCTTAAAGATGCTATGCGAGGCGGTATGACGGTAGGGGCATGCCCCGAATGCGGCTCCGGACTTTTCATAGCAACATCGCAACGAGGTAAACGATTTGTAGGCTGCCAGAATTATCCCACATGTGATTTCTCTCTACCACTGCCAAAAAGTGGAAGGGTGGTCGTGACTACTGATACCTGCGATAAACATCCGTCATTGTTCAAGTTGAAGATCGTGAAGAAGGGTATGAAACGCCCGTGGGATTTCGGCTGCCCTTATTGCAACTTCTTGCAGTGGAAGGAAAAGAGCGGAGAGAGAGAAAATAACCAAAATTGAAATTGCATTGTACTGACCCATTCAAAAATAAAGGGTATTTTATAAGTGGGTTTTATAATATGGGATGGGAACCGAAATGAAAGCGATGCTGTTTCAAGAAGAGGTGCAGTATTTCAACCGCAAGTTCTCTGAGGTTATCGAGCAGAAATTGCAGGAGTGCCACAATGAGATTTTATACGATGCGCTGAGCTATATAAAAGATACTGGAGGAAAGAGGCTGCGCCCTATTATATGCTATCTATCGGCGGAGGCGGTGGGTGGTTCCCGGGAAAAAGCGTTATCCACCGCGATAGCGATTGAACTCATCCATAACGCTTCACTCGTTCATGATGACATTATAGATGATAATCACATCAGGCGGAAAAATCCATCCAATCCCGCGATTTACGGTGAGAAGACGGCGGTAATCATCGGTGATCTACTGCTTGGACTTTCTTGCGAGATGCTTGCGCGGTGCGAGATGCCTGAAGTCGTGAGCCTGGTATCGAACGCTATTTCTGATACCGCTATGGGCGAGTATCTGGAGTTCAAGTTACGAAACTTGCAAGAAGCAACAGAGCAATCGTACATGGAGGTGGCTGAGCTGAAAACTGCTGCTACCTTTATGGCAAGTACAGAAGCAGGTGCTATGCTCGGAGGCGGAAACGAAGTAGAAATCGATAATCTCCGCAATTACGGTAAAAGTTTAGGGATTGCATACCAGATTCAGGATGATATCTTAGATATCTGTGGCGAAACCGCGGAAACAGGAAAGCCCGTTGGGCTGGACATTAAAAATGGTGAAAGAACACTTCTTGTTATTCACGCATTAAATCATTCAGAATATACGGAAAAGGAGTATATAAAAGCGATTCTATCACGGGATAGAGAACCCGGCAGTATTGATATTGATATTGATAGAGTGAGGAGAATTCTGGTAAACTCTGGCTCGATTGATTACGCGCTTCGACTTTCTGAAGGGCTCGTAAGAACTGCGATAAATTGTATTGCTGAGCTCGAGGATTCGGAAGCGAAGCAGAAACTTCAATTCATTGCTGACTTTTCGGTGGAGAGAATAAACAATTACGTTTCAAATGCGGTTATATGAGCCCCCGATCCGATCGTTTGCAAATCGAAAATGCTTTTTATTCCGGTATAGAACCGCTCTTGCGCTTGCTCCTTATGAATATGCTCAATAAGAGGTGGAAAACCCTAAATCCCAATCTCTAAACTCTAAACAACTTCAAAATTCAAAATCCAAATATCAAAACTGCCATACGGCCCCACGAGCATGTAAGACCCTGTAAAGGGGTTGGTTTTGAAT
>JAUWQN010000049.1 GCA_030611045.1 Methanosarcinales archaeon | reverse complement strand
AGCGTGAGATGATTTATAAGTATGTATAGATTTATTTATTGATAGAATAGTAAAGAAAATGAAAACAGCGTGTCTTAACATAAGGATGGGGCTCTGCGTCGTGCTCCTGTTTGCAGTGATCTATGCGTTATTAATCGTTATCGCTACATTTGTTGGAGCGGGCACGCCGCTCATTTACGCCTTACTCGCCTTTGTGATGGTGGCTATCCAGTTCTTTATCGGACCGAAGATAGTAGAGCGGACAATGCGTGTTCGTTACGTCACGGAGAGAGAGCAGCCGGAGTTGCACCGGATAGTAACCGAATTAGCGATGAAAGCGGGTATTCCCAAGCCACGCATCGGGATTTCCGAGATACCAATACCAAATGCGTTCGCGTTTGGCACTTCTCAAAAGACCGCACGGGTTTGTGTTACAGGAAGATTGATGGAGCTGCTGAGCAGGGACGAATTAGAAGCGGTTTTAGGGCATGAACTCTCGCATATAAAACATCGCGATATGGTGGTTATAACGGCGTTGAGTGTGATTCCAATGATCTGCTACTTCATTTATTTCAGCTTCTTCTGGTCGGGCATCTTTGGCGGTGGTGGCAGGGATAGAGAAGGCGCCTTACCGATGATGGCGATCGCGCTTATTGCGTTCGTGGTCTATTTCATAAGCAACCTAATCGTGCTTTATGTGTCTCGTATAAGGGAGTATTACGCGGATGCGGGTAGTGCAGAACTCACGAGGAATCCTCAAGCACTCGCGTCTGCGCTCTACAAAATGATAAATGGCAGTGCACGTGTGAAGACAGATAAGGTAAAGAAGGAAATGGGCAGCATGCGAGCTTTCTTCGCCGCCGATCCGATAACGGCACGCAACGATTTAAAGGATTTACGCGCTGCCGATCTGAATAGAGACGGAAAGATAGACGCATACGAATTAAAAATGTTTGCAGAACAGGCGAAAGCGCGCCGTGCTGATAGATTGATGGAACTCTTTTCCACGCATCCTACTCCTGTCAGTCGGGTTAAAAAGCTGGGGGAATACTTATAGTAGAGGAGGAGGAGGAGATCTTTCAATAAAACATTTCTTAGCACACCTTTTTTCATTTAAAACTTAATCGAAAGATTATCAGATTCATGAACTTATAAACCTCCTATTTCCCTGAAGAGGTTTCTTATTTTTCTACTGTGTTGTTTGATTGACTAAGCTTTTGCAGAAAATGCTCTCCAGAAAATGCTATGAACGCAAGAATATTCGCAAGAAGCGAATCGATATCGGGAAGTTCTCCTCTAATACCTTGCCGAATTCCTGAAAGTCTTTTATTATCTTTGGATTCATTATCTTTGTGTTTCAAACGATTGTTATTTTCTAAGATTTTTAAAGCTTTATCAACAGGAGTCATCGCTCTAAGGTCAGGTACAGGCATGTTGTATTTCTCGAAAATGTCCTTGAGTTTATCCTGATCTTTGTCTGATGAATATCCTGTTATGCAACATTGTACTTTACCTTTTATCAAAGCGAGTGATTTTCCCTTCCCTTTTTTATGTAGGTGCACGATAGAATCATCCCGTGCGTTTTTTAAATCCAGAAACCAAGATGTTTCTTCTCGAATATACTCTGCGTACTCCTCGTCGATTTGCCATGGAATATTCTCTGGTTCGAGAAAGTATTTCCGGTGCTCATAGAACGAATCATAATCTTTCATATCTTTTCCAAAGAAAAGGTTAACCAAATTGGTGATTCTGTCCATTAATATCCTACTATGTATAAAAAAATCTTCAATATCGAGACTCAAGGTATCGAAACCATAGCCATAAAACATGTCACCACGTTCGCAATTGTTCATCACTATTTTTATATTGTTAATCCCCTCATTAATTCGAGAGTAAATCAACTTTAGATGGTCAAATTTATCACGAAAGCTTGCTATTGCAAAGCCAAATTGCCAAGAAACGGACTCTGAACCTATTTTCGAATACATTTTTTCCCATACCTCATTTAATAGGCGATTCAGGTCATCCCATTGATCTTGAACCATTTTAGATTCCTCTCTAAAAGTAACGAACTCCATAGTTATAAATTTTTCGAGAATTTTTATTGTTTTGGAACATAGCGCATGAGTGCACTTACTGAAAAGTTTTGTTCACTCATCATCTCAGCCCTTCACACGTTCCTTCGCCACCTTTATCATCTCCACAATATCCCTCTCGCTCCACTTCGATGAATCAATTACCAGATCGTAAATGGACAGGTCGCCCAAATTTATCCCGTAATATTGTTCGTAGCGCTTATGTTCCGACTGCTCTCTGCTTTCCATTGCAGAAAGAGCTTCTTCGTAAGCTATTCCTTCGCGACCTGCAACTCTCCTTGCTCTTATTTCCAAAGGCGCTTTCAGCCAGATCTTCAGATCCGCAGTAGGAACGAAGAATCCGGACAGCCGACCTTCGACAATGACATCCTCGCGCTTCATCGCTTCTTTGCCCTGCTTCTTATCTATCTGTCTATCGAAATCATCGCTATTCTCTGCCAATTCGTTGAACTGCCCTAACTGCAAGCTTTTTTCCTTCGCGATCGCTCGAAACATCTCGCCTGCGGAAATCACATCCATCGACAACTCCCGTGATAACAATTCCGCAACCGTTGTCGTGCCACTGCCCGGAAGACCGCTTATTGTTATTCGCATAGCTTTATCTTCACCTCGTATTTAGATTGCCACATTTGTGCGGTATTAGGTAAATTTTCCAACCTTTTTGCTTCAAGATGCTACTTGTTATCCGATTTTACTCTTCCCATGCGAGTTTGATTTTTTGACCTCTCAAAAAGTTAGCATCGAACCGATCTAAGCCCTTGACCCTGCCGAAGATCGGTGGGACATCATTTGAATCGGAAATTGCCACGGGCAATTCGAATTCTTTACCGTTGAGTCGGAATTTTAATTGATGAATGTAAACGATTAATTTTTTTATCCATTCTGGAGTCTCACCTTTTATTTCCACTTCAATCAGAGGTCTTAATACATCACCAAAAATTCCACTTTCTTTTTCCGTATACTCGAAATTTTTCTCTTGCATTTGAATACCTACGCTACGCAATTAAAATCCCTGCTGGCGGCTCCCATCTAATAGATAATTTCTTGTCTGGGTATTTCTCCTTTGCTCGTTTCCACATCTCCTTTAAGTTCCTACCTTCTAAAATCGGCTTTCCATCTGCGGATACAATGTATTTATACATCTTCTCCATTTTACATCACCTCTCAGTTCATTTTTTATTAGTAACTCATGTTTTATCCTTTTATCACGCCAATGGCTCGGAATGCCGCTACTTTCTTCGCTATCCCGGACACCTCGCAACTGCGAACGACCACCTCAGGATCTTTGTACGCCGCGGATACTTCCTCTGCCAGTTCACCATACCTGTCAAACTGAACTCCCCGCTTCTTCCGCACGTCCCGCTTGGTTCGTTCTCGCGTTTTCACGATAATATTCCTCTTCGCTAATTCTGCTTTCACTTCGCTACCCCTGTATTTCCTCATTGCTGCGGTCCTGCTCATCTCGCGACCGGCACCATGTGCGCAGCTCCCAAACGTTTCGTCCTTCGCTATCTCTGTACCTACGGCTAAGAAGCTGCGCGTGCCCATCGAGCCGGGAATCAAGACTGGCTGCCCCACGCTACGGTAAATGGGCGGCAATCGTTCATCACCGGCTGGGAACGCCCTCGTTGCTCCTTTACGGTGCACACACAATTTCTTCCGCTTGCCCTCCACTACGTGCTCTTCCTCTTTCGCGATGTTATGCGCGATGTCATACACCAGCCGTATCTCCATATCTTCCGCTTTTCTGTCCAGTGTGTCTTCAAAGACTTTCCGTACCCAGTGCATTGCGAGTTGTCTGTTCGCAAACGCGTAATTCGCACACGAGCACATCGCTTCATAATAATCCATGCCAGTGCCGCTCTGTAAATATGCGCATGCCAGTTCACGCTCTAAACCGAGTATCCGTGACAGGACAGGATCTTTACTCATCTCGCGTTCGAATTTCCTTAAATAATATGTGCACACACCGTGCGATAAGCCTCTACCACCAGTATGAACTAAAACAGTTACCTGCCCTTTCTCTTCTATGCCAAACGCCTTTGCGAGCCGTTCATCAAAAATATCATCCACTACCTGCACTTCTAAAAAGTGGTTTCCGGAACCGAGCGTGCCGAGCTGAGGTGCACCCCGCTGCTTTGACTTCTCATCGATCTTATCAGGATTCGCCGCTTTTAATTTCCCGCCCTCCTCTGTCCTTTCTGCATCTTCCTCCCAGCCATAGCCGTTCTCAATGCACCATTCTGAACCCCCCCGCAGTACTTCGTCTAACTGGCTAAATGACAACCGCACCTTTCCGGATAGCCCCAGCCCTGATGGGATAGATTCAAACAGCCTATCTACTATCTCAGACAGATGAGGTCTGACGTCCTCCTCTTTCAGATTAGTTCGAATTAGTCGTACGCCACAATTTATGTCGTAACCGACACCACCGGGCGATATAACGCCTTCCTCGAAGTCCGTAGCCGCTACTCCGCCAATTGGGAAGCCATACCCCTGATGCCCATCAGGCATAACCAGCGAGTATTTCTGTATACCGGGAAGCGAAGCGACATTTATCGTTTGCTGCAGCGTTAGGTCGCGCTTCATCTTATCTAACAGCGCTTCAGCCGCGTATATCCTCACTGGCATCCTCATGTAGTCTTTATACGACTGCGGCACTTCCCACACATCTGCTCTTATCTTTTTAAACGGGATGTCCATCTTTATTTAAAACACCTCAATTTTTAATTCCCATTTTTGTTTCTTTAATATAATTAATCAAACCACCGCTTTCCAAGAGCTTCTGCATAAATTCTGGTAGCGGTTTGAACTGATAATCCTCATTTTTTGTGAGATTCCGTATTACGCCGTCGTCAAACCGTATTTCTATTTGATCTGTCTCTTCTATCCTGTCGAAGATGTCAGCTTCGATCAACGGCAACCCGATATTAATAGAATTCCTGAAGAAGATTCGTGCAAAACTCTTTGCAATCACGCAGCGGATACCTGCACCGAGTAATGCACGTGGTGCGTGCTCCCGTGAACTGCCACAGCCGAAATTAGCACCCGCCACGACGACATCGCCCTCCTGCACTTCTTTTGAAAATTCCGGTATTACTTTAGCGAACGCATGAGCTGCAAGCTCCTTTGCGTCCCCAGTCGTCAGATATTCCGCAGGTATAATCTGATCGGTATCCACATTGTCTCCAAACTTCCAGATTCTCATTTCTTATCACAAACAAACCTTTTCTTTAAAAGAAAAGCTTTACTAAAAGAACCTAATTGCAGAGATGGTAGCTAATCGATATGAATTTTCCCGCGGGATCATGAATTCGGTTAACATTTCTATTCATTAATTATAAAAGCCTTCTCTGGTAAAACCAAGCAGCGATTCCCAGTACAGCAGCAATTACTGCTATTGCAAATGCTCGCGTGAAACCCATGAAGATGGGAATGGTAAGCTGTACGCCCTCTATCCCGGTACTGAATGAGCTGCTACCCATGAGGTAGGGCAATTGTAACTGAAACGGAAGTCCGAGCATTCCGGGGAGATGGTTCACGAGCACAATGAAGATGAGTAATGCTGCAACAAACGCTACGACAAGCCATAACAGCTTCCGTGCACTGAACTGCACAAACAGTTCTGCAATCGCAGCACGGCGATTCGAAACAGGCAGCACCGAGCCTGTCAGCAGAAGCATGCCAAGATACAGAACGCCGAGCTTAAGACCGAGGAGGAGCCACCAGAAGAGTGGTGAACTCATTGCCTCTCCGAAAATGCTCACCTCTACGCCAAATGGCGAGATCGCCATGACGACTGCTCCGGTACCGAGCATGAAACTCCACCACGTTCCCAGAAAGGGCAATGCAATTGTGAGCAGCCCTGCAATGACGCCAGGCAAGTTTATCCTGCGCCACGCCGTCAACTCCTGAGTCACTTCAGGCATCAACCAGGTGACACCTCCCAGTTGGAAAATCCAAAATCCAAAATCTCAATTTTAGTAATATTTGTCATTGGGATCTTTCATCGACCTCCCGGTTCTGATTCTTCTATCTGCAACTCGATCCCGCTGATGTCTAACGTCATCCTCATGTTGCTAAGTGTAAACTTTCCCGCCGATGGCAAAGTGGATGGAGTTTGCACCTCGAGAAGCGCACCTTCCAGCGTTAAACTTGCTGAGCCCTTCGCTGGGATCTCCACCTCATTCGGCAAGCTTACAGTATAGCTATTACCGTCCATGATGACGTCCGCCGACAGCTCTTTTATCGTTACTGGCACATTCAATGGCGAATGAAACACTGCTTCGAGAATACGCTTGGTACCGTCGTCAGAAAGCCGAAAATCAGTAACTTCTAAGAGTTTGAGTTCTTCCCCTACGGCACTCTCAGCAGGCACAGGCACGAGCGTTTCCAGCACTTCTATGGGTTTATCTCCAACGAGTGTGGCCTGCACATCCCAGCCTTGTGTTGCAAACGCTGCTACAACGCATACCACGAGTATAACCGTTGGAATCGCAGAGATAACAGCCTTTACGATTTTTTCACTCATAGTTCGAGTTTGATTGTGCTATTAATCAAAATATCACATAAAGAAGCCCGCTATTTTCAGTGCTGCTTTCATCACACCAACCTTTATTTTGTTACCCAGTCCTACACCCCCATATGTTATTGCCCCGGTGTTTAACGCATCCTGGAATGCTGAAACAGGGTCGCTGGAATTCATTATAATGCGAACGGTATTTTCGCTAGTATTTGCCCTAATCGTTGGGTCTGAGATTTCGCCTTTTGTAAAACTAACAACCTTTGCGTCTTTGTCAGTCGTAATTGCAAGAATGAGTGCAGATCCATCGTTAAGAGAAATGTTAGCGTGTATCCTCTCCTCGCCGATAAAACTCTTTATAACCGGTATATCCTCAACGTTTTGATTGTAGACCTCCACCAGTGGTTTTATTTCTTCAAATAGATTAAGATTAGATCCACCGTTTGTTCCAACTGCAGATGGAACTATCCCTCCAAAGACTGCGATTATCAAAACAGCCGTAAAGAATATAGATGTATATTTTATTTTTCCCATTGCGTTCATCTCACCTCCCCAGTTTACATTATCTCTTCTCTTTTACACTATTTAAACCTTTTGTTATAGCGGAGCTTTGCACCTTTATTCGCGTTTGCAGTTTTATTCCATTGGTTGCACCTTGAATCAGGCGAAATTAGTATTTAGGTGTAAAACCAACTCATTTCAGAAAGGTTTAATGGAAGGAAACCCCTTTCCTTTCCTTTATGCGGATAGTTATGGGTGATGGGGGTGTGTGGAATTTGGTTTATGCAAAGGCAATTTTTCTTAGCGTAATAGGTGCAATATTTATTTATATGTGGAAGAAAGAACATTTTTAAAGAAACACATACCGTTAGCAATAATAATAGGTATTCTGATGTCCATCAGGACAATTTTAAACAATCTACGGTGGATCATGGTGTGAAAGTAGCGTTAAATTACAGATAAAATGAGAAGAGAAAAACCAGATTTTATAGATGATAAAAGAGGAGTCTCGCCAATCATCGGGAGCTTATTGATATTCGCAATATTAGTAGGGATGATTGGAGTGATGCAAAGCACTATGGTCCCTATTTGGAATAAAGGCGTGGAATACGACCATTTAGACGTTATTTATAGCGATATGATGTCGCTGAAATCAGACATCGAAGATGTAGCACTGCTCAAGTCACCAAAGTCGAGCGATATTCATCGGGTGTGCGGTATCCGGAGCGAATGATTTTTATGAATCCCGGTGAGGGCGCAACAGGAACGTTAGCTGTAGATAGCGGTGTGGAAATTGTCGTCGAGTATACCATCGAAGTAGCAGGAACTCTCACCCCGCATACGAAGACTTTTAATTCGAGCAGGATAACATACGAATTGCACGGCACGATAAACAAACAGCCCGAAATTCGTTTACGAGCACGGGATATTAATAAAGGATTCCGGCACCTCAAGTGTCACCACGGACCAACAGAAGCTTATCGTTGGCGATAATATTTACATACAGATTTTGTATGCGAGTGAACTCGCAAAATCATCTCTGGATGTGGAATCACTTACAATACACCCTTATCTCAAGGCATCAACCGATTTAAATGTTGAATCAATAACAATAACGTTTGACACGGCCTATCCAGGAATATGGTGGGATCCGGAATATCGAGCGGAGTTTGAGGCTCAATTTCTGGAGGGTGAGATTCCTAACGAGTTAAAAACGAGGGACATCCTTGGCAATTTGTGGGAACCCCTCATATTCCAGAATTTGATGGAATATTCCATGGATAAAAGTTTCTTCTGGCGACTTTTCTGATAAAAAGGGTGATAAATAATTAATACTTTTGCGTCAAATTGGCTTTGCACTTTTATCCATGATTCTGCAACTTTATTCATCCAAAATTAGCATTTCCGGTGCAAAGCCGTTATTTATAGTGTCAACTCAGCCGGATCGGTTATTCTTCCTGTAATTGCCGACGCTGCAACTACTGCCGGATTCGCCAAATATACTTCGGAATCCTTGTGTCCCATCCGCCCTATAAAGTTCCGGTTTGTTGTGCTTACGCATCGTTCACCCTGTGCAAGAACGCCCATGTGCCCACCAAGACAGGCGCCGCAGGTGGGACCACAAACAAAAGCTCCTGCATTAAGGAACGTCTGGATTAACCCTTCTTCGATCGCCTGCTGGAACACCTTCTCACTTGCTGGCACTACAATCATCCGCACCTCGTGATTTACCTTTTTACCCTTCAATAGCTTTGCAGCAACCCGTAAATCCTCGATTCGTCCATTAGTGCACGAGCCGAGATATGCTTGGTCAATAGGGACGTCCAATTCGCTTGCCGGCGCGGTATTCTCAGGTAAAAAGGGTTTTGCAACTGTTGGCACGATCTCCGCAGCATCATATTCAAACACTTCCTCGTAATCTCTTTCATTACCATCGGCATAAACTGCGTTATATTCGCCTCGTACTCGCCCGTTCAGGAACGCAAAGACCTTCTCGTCAGGTGGGATAATCCCTGCTTTAGCTCCTGCTTCTATCGCCATGTTCGATATTGTTATCCTATCAGAAAGGCTCAAACTTTCGATCGCAGTCCCGTAAAACTCCTGTGCCTTGTAGAGCGAGCCGGAAACGCCTATATCGCCAATGACATGCAGAATTATATCCTTACCCATTACGTATTGCTTCAACGTGCCGTTAATCACGAACTTCTGCGTCTCTGGAACTTTGAACCACAATCTCCCTGTAGCCATTGCTGCGGCTGCCTCTGTCGAGCCTACACCAGTGGAAAAAGCCCCTAATGCGCCATACGAGCAGGTATGTGAATCCGCACCTATGATTAACCTTCCAGGAGCAGCAAATCCGTCCTCTATCATTACCTGGTGGCATACCCCGCCCCGTCCTATGTCATAATAATGCTCAATCCGGTATCGCCGGGCATAATCCCGCAATGCTTTCGCCTGCTCTGCAGAAGCCACATCCTTGTTCGGAACATAATGGTCCTGTACCACGACTACTTTCTCGCGTCTTATCTCGTCCTCACGTCCAAGCTTCTCGAAGACTTCAAAAGCAGGCACGCCCGTTATGTCATTCACCATGATGTAATCTACCGCGCAGTCAACAATTTCACCGGCATTCGCCGCATTATCTTTCCCTGCTTTTTCACCCAGGATTTTTTCCGCTATCGTAGACATAGTTCAATAACCCCTTCTCGTTTAGAGAAGAAAAACGTTTACAAAGAATTAATTCATTCCATGATAAAAATTTCTGCCCGAGAACGTTTTGCATCCCCCTATCCGTCATAACCTCATTACCTTTTTTAATAAGTCATTCACAACGTCCAGTGGTAGCTCGAATTCTCCGCTAAGTCCTCCATTTAATGCTACCCAGGTGTTTAACGCGGTACAGATCGTCAAAATCTTCTGCTCATCACAAGTCTTTTCAGTTATCGCGTCGGCAACCGCATCTATGTTTACGATTGTTATCGCATACGCGTTTTCGATTACGTTAAGAAGTGCTTGTGCGCGAGCTTTAGCTTCTTCTTGATTCATACAGTTGCAAGTAGTCTCCTGTTATGTTATCCCAATAAACCCGTTTCTTTTTAAAGAACCTGGCTTCAATCCTTACCATACACAGACTTTGATGGTTCTCCACCTCTTCTTCCTGTGTATTTCAATCTTCCTCCTTTAAATTTGAAGTCAGGAGGCTTCCGTTCTGTTTCTATCAGCTCACGTGTTCTGCCGGAGATCATTGCTTCTATATCCTCAGACTCCTCTGCTACTTCACTCTTCGCTATATGCAGATCATCTATCTTTATCATCCCGGCAGCAGCACTTGCGGCAGAGATAACCGCCTGTAATTTCACCGTTAACGGATCTATGATTCCTTCTTTCGCCATGTCTTTTATGGCCTTATCATTTCCCGAGATCCCCGTATTTTTATTGCCTGCATAATGCTCCGCTCTGAGCGCTGTGAGCGTATCTATCTGGTCCATTCCGCTGTTCTTCGCTATTGCCTTCGGTATACATTCCAAAGCGTCTGCAAACACATTTACTGCTAATTGCTCCTTGCTTGGTATAGTCCTCGCAAAGTTCCGTAATTCCGCTGCACATTCAGTCTCTGTTGCACCGCCTCCTGGCACTACTCTTGCATCATCATATAGGCAAGCAACAGCATGCAAAGCACTCTTTATACCGCCCACCATGCCCTCCAAAACCCTGAGATGAGCACCTCGAATAAGTATCGTAGAGGACTTCTTATACGGGCAGTCTTCAAAAAATACATACTTTACACCACCTACCTCTCGCTGTGCTACTCGCCCTGCAAAGCCAAATTTGTCTGCGGTTAGATCGCTTACATCTTGCACTATCTTCCCACCAGTGGATTTCTCCAACCGCTTCAAATCAGTCATTTTCACTCGTTTCATCAGCATTATCCCGGCTCTTCGGAACTTATCCAGCGCATCGTCATCCACACCCCACCGACAACAAACCACGTTTGCACCTGAGTTTAGTACAGCGTCTATAAGCTCATTGAACATCCTCGCTCTAACATCTCGGAACTCCCTGAGATGAGATGCTTTTGAAATAGTAACATGAAAATCAAGTGACCCGATCATATCACCTGCTTTGCTCCGTTCTCTTGCCGCTGTTCCGGTTTGGAGTTCCTTCCTGCCTTTTACTTTTGGCTCCTTGTGCTCAATAGGGAAATCAAGCAGAGCGATCTTTGCGTTCTCCATGTCTGTCGGAAGATCATCCAGGACATCCCTGTCCACAACAACGCCTTCAAAAAAACGCGTATCCGCTACCCGCCCCCCACTTTTCGTCTCTATTACGACATCATCCACATCTATTGGCAACTCTCCGCTTTCGCTTATCCGTTTTATGCTCTTCACGATTGCATCTACTAATCCGTCCTCTTCACAATAGTCTTCTTTCTTTAATGCGGTCTTCGCCACTTTCTTCAAATACTCATCGCTTTCTCTTATCTCCACCGGCGATGCTATCTCATTAAAAACCTCTTTTGTACGTCCCAGTGCCTTTTCATAACCGCTCAAAACCACATTTTGATGTACCCCTAGGTTTCTCAGTTCAAATCCTCGCCACACCAGCTCACCAGTCAGAATCATAACGGTAGCTATACCATCTCCGACTCTTTCGCCTTGTGCTAAGCCTGCATTTATTAAAACATCGGCAGTGGGATGCGTGTATTTCAATTCCCTTACTATGCTGTATGCGTTACTGGTTACGAGGTCATCCATTTCGAGTTTTGTGGCGCCGCCGGTTATCAATTTCTTTGATCCAAGAGGACCGATGGTGGATTTGAATAAATCAGAGAAAGTAAGTGATACAAGAGCGTTAGCTTCCTGGATCTCCTCTGGTGGCACTTCACCCGGCGGTAACTCCTCTTTCATTGTCATC
>JAUWQN010000048.1 GCA_030611045.1 Methanosarcinales archaeon | reverse complement strand
AGCTCCACTCTAATCGAATTAATTGTTAGTGACTACACGAATTTAAAAGCAATGATAAGCTATTAATGGTTTCTAAGCACTGTCTAAAGTTTTTGTTATAATAGAAGAACAGCCGAAGTATATAAACTCTTAAACATAGGTAAAAACTAATTTCGCTATGAGGTCTTTTCGTCTCTATTGAAAAAGAGGAGATGATCTTTGTAGGGTAGGGCTAGCTACGCGAATGCCGTACATACATGAGCGTAGCGAAAAAACAATAAGGGCTTTAACCTAACCTTTTGGGGTGACTACATCGGGGCTTCTCTCGACTTCTCCCACCTATTTTACTGTCTTTATCACAGCTCCGTTATTATCGGCATGTGTAAAGTATACTTCTCCCCATGTGGAAACGCCGTACATCGTGCCTTCAGTTTCATTTATAGAGTCGCCATAGAGTATTTCTTCCTTTAAGACGCGCTCGATAGTTTCTCTTTTCTCTGGATCAAAGAGTGCATAGACCGCAGGCCCCCATGAGCTTTGACCAACACCGATAGCCCCCATTTCCCGTAGTTTCTCGATGAGTGGTGCTGAATGAGGCTGGAAGACCCCGCCTTGAGCCTGTGAGAACATAGCGCCAACAACTTCCTGGAGTTTCGTAAGGTTCTCACCAAATGCCCGGATGTTCTTTTCCACAACCGCAGGAGCCATCCCTAATAAAATCCTGTAACAAGCCTCATAAACCAGCTTCTCCTGCGGAGTCGGCAGCTTCTCGAAAACTTCCAGTTCCTGCGTTTCATCAAAGCTTCTACTCTCAGGAATGACTATGAGGAAGCTCCAATCCTCAGGGAAATCGTAGTTAAACAGGAGTGGAGGAAAAGTCGTATTATCTCCCCAGCCGCCTTCAACTATGAATCCTCCTTGCTGAAATGCGTAGGTACCTATAGCAGACTGTTTACCACGTCCTAACACTCGTGCCAACTCTACCGGTCGCACATCCAGGCCATATGCTTTCGTTATTCCGGTAGCGATGGATAGCGATAACTGAGTGGTAGAGCCGAGACCAGCGTGGCGTGGGGGTACCGATCGGACATTAATTTTTGCACCGTTCAACTTGTAATAGTCAAGTATCCTCGTTACGAACGACTTGCACTCATCAGCAGAGAGACCACTCACCCGTAACTCGTCAGCAGGTTCGACTTCAACAACCGTTCTCGGCTCCGCAATACCAACACCCACAGAGGCGTATAAACGGTCTCCAATACCCGGTGTGGGGTTTAATATCCCCATGTGTATCCGTGCGGGTGCACTAACTTTAATCTTCGTCATTTTCCTTAACTCGTCCTAGTCCTACCTACCTATCCAACTAAAAAGGCTATCAAAATTAACGCAGCATGAAGAGATCGATCAGCTTCAAATCTCAATCTTCTCCGCCTCATCCACGGTGTAGTCCTCGTGCACGATCTTCGAGATCTTTTTGACAAGCAGCGTTGGGTTCTCCGCCTGGAAGATGTTTCTGCCTATGGAAACGCCACCGGCGCCAACCTGTATCGCATCGTAGATCATCTCGAATAACTCGTGCTCTGTGCCCATCTTCGGTCCTCCTGCTATCACCACTGGGATCTGGCAGCCCTTTATCACTTCCTTGAAGGTATCGGGTTCGCCTGTATAGTTGGTCTTGATGACATCAACGCCGAGCTCCGCTCCTACTCGTGCAGCATGCTTGACGTACTCAACATCGTGCTCTGACTTCACCTTCGAACCGCGAGGGTACATCATTGCCAGAAGAGGCATGCCCCACTCATCACACATTCTCGCCACCCAGCCGAGGTCTGCCAGCATCTCGGCCTCGTCCTCTGCTCCGATGTTGATGTGGATGCTCACTGCATCTGCTCCGATCTTGATCGCGTCCTCAACCGTGGTCACCAGAACCTTGTGGTTCGGGTCAGGCCCGAGGCTGGTGCTGGCCGATAAATGGATTATGAGACCTACATCTCTCCCGTATCCACGATGGCCGTGGAGAGGCAGACCCATATGGCCGAGAACTGCATTTGCACCCCCCTCAGCCACTTTGTCCACAGCCTCGCGTAAATCTATCAGCCCAGGAATTGGACCTACCGTTATCCCGTGATCCATAGGCACGATGACCGTTCTGCGAGTCCTCCGATCGACGATTCGCTCCATCCTAATTGCCTTTCCAATTATGTTCATAGTTCAAGAATATGTAGATAGGGGACTTAAAGCTGATGGTTGTTTTGCAGTATTCCGAGGACTGCGTAGATTATCGAAGAGCGGATCGCCCTATAACTTTCTTTACCACTGCATTGAGCTATCTTAGCTTAGAGAGGAGATATTATGTATGGATAGAAATCATGGTACCAATCCCGGGAACCACAATCCTTCTCCTTCATCTAAGCCGAACATCACATTCATATTCTGGATCGCTTGACCCGAGCCACCTTTAACAAGGTTGTCAATGGTTGAAATCACCACTATCCTGTTGCTCTCTTCCTCTATTTCGAATCCTATATCACAGAAGTTAGTGCCTCTCACGGCGCCCAGCGATGGCAGTCCTTTCCTGAGCCTTATAAATCGCTTACCTGCGTAAAACTGCGTGTACATCGCTTCGAGTTCTTCATGAGTCTTTGACATGTTTTCGTTCAAGAAGACGTGCGCAGTGGTGAGTATGCCTCGGATGGTGGGTATAACATGCGGCGTGAAGCTTACGTTCACGGGTAACTCCATTCTCATCTCCGCTACGTGCCTGTGCGCAGTTACCTGGTACGGAATAATATTCTCGGCGAGGTTAGGGAAATGGGATGTCTCTGACGGCTCTGCTCCTGCACCGGATATGCCGGATTTCGAATCGAATACCACCTGTTTCACCATTCCTCCTTTCACCAGCGGTGCAACCGCAAGTATCGCTCCCGTGGGATAGCATCCAGGATTTGCCACTAAAGTCGCATCTGCTACTTCAGGATGCAATTCCGTCAGCCCGTAGACTGCGTTTCGCTCTTCTTTGTCCTTATGCTCGCGCTTGTACACCAGTTCGTAATCTGCTCTTTTCAGTCGGTAATCTGCGCTCAGGTCTATTACCCGCGCTCCTCGCTCCCTTAACGCAGGCACGTACTCCATGGCACTGCCATGAGGAACCGCTACAAAGACAATATCACTTCTATCCGCTATCTCTTTGGTATCAACGTCTTCATAATCGAGTTCGATAAACGGGAACAGGTGCGGATTTACATCGCTTACTTTCTTCCCTTTGTATCTTCTGGACGTTACGACAGATATGGTCACCTGTGGATGCCGCACAAGCAATCGAATTAACTCAAGACCAGTGTATCCAGTTCCGCCTATTATTCCTGCTTCTATCATCTTCTGTTGAATGTAGTTAGTTTTAACTTCACAAGTATAAACTTTTGTACTATGTAGTATGTAAGTTATTAGTTTGTTTTTGGATAGATCTACCTGACAGTCGTGAACCGATGCTGTGGTGTTTCGAGATCTCTTACGAGACCTTAGTCCCTGTCCAGGATCAGAAGTAATAAAAGTCACATCCTGGACTACCCCTTACTTTACAGTTATATCCACAGGGTTTTTCAAAATTCTCTATTAACTATTGCAATTATACCAGACAGTCACATACACGGTCTTTGATAAAATTGTGAGGGGGCGATAAAGTTCGATAGAGATATACAAAAATTATATAACTGCCACACGTATAATTAATTCATAAATGAAAAAAAGAAGAAATAATTGAAAAGGCAAGATCGATAATAGAAAATGCGCGAGGTGACGCATCTTCAGGTAACTATGCAGAAGCAAAAGAGTTTTTTAAAAATTAGGAGGTGGTCCTAATAATTCATTTTATACTACACTAAATAGCCTGAATCTTAATGTTCCCGGTTATCGCTTAAACGAAGCGGTAGATATTCCAAGGATTATCACCCGAAAGGAAAGCTCAAATTCTTCTGGAAAACGATGAGATAGAGCAAGGATAAAATTAATGCTCGAAGGGGCGAATTTATTTATGCGGAAATATACCCCTTCTGAATCGTGAGGCAGTTCACATAACAACGTAACCAGATTTCCTACCTCATTTTCGATAAATATAAGAAGGTTATTTAGAAAGGAAAAATAGGAAAAATGCGTAATTTAAAATAAAATAACAGTCGCCAACATTCGAGCACTTCTTCGGTTAAAAAGAGAGGGTTTTATTAAAGGGGGGTCATAATGTTAAAGCGTGCGAAAATGAAAGAAGCAATAGACTTCTCTGCGTTCTCTCCTACTGATTATCGGTATGCCGTGGATGAATTAAGGGCTTATCTCTCTGATGAAGCTTACGTGCGGTATAAAGCGAAGGTAGAAGCTGCTCTTGCGCAAGTGTTTGCGGCCAGAGGCTTGTTAAAGAAAGATTTATGCGCTGAAATCGTAGCCGCGGTGTCAGACGTAACGGCAGAAGAGGTGTACGAAGAGGAGCAAAAGACGAAGCATGACATCCGGGCGCTGGTTAATGTTATACAGAGAGGGGTAAGCGACGAGGCGAAACCGTTCGTGCATCTCGGTGCAACATCTTATGATGTGGCGGATACCGCAAATGCGCTCAGGTATAAAGACGCCGTGCTGAACGTCATTATTCCTGATATGCTCGAATTGGAGCGGACGTGGATGAATCTGGCACGACGTGAAAAGAACACTCTACAAATCGGTAGGACGCATGGACAACATGCCGAGCCGATTACCTTTGGGTTCGCACTTGCGCAGTACGTGAACCGATGGGGTTCGCAGATACTGAAGACGGAAGAAGCGAGTGAAAACCTCGTCGGTAAATTCTCCGGCGCGGTCGGTGCATATAATGCGACATCATTGGTGGTTGACGACCCAGAGGAGTTTGAACGCGAGGTGCTCGCTGCGCTTAAAATCAAACCTGCAGCGATATCCACGCAGATAGTTCCTCCTGAACCGATGTCCGATTTCGTTCATGCTATTATCAGCAGTTTCTCGGTTTTAGCTAATTTCTGTGATGATATGCGGCACCTTCAGAGAAGTGAGATCGGGGAAGTGATGGAACGGGTGACAGAGGCGCAGGTAGGCTCGTCAACAATGCCGCACAAACGAAATCCGATTGGTTTTGAAAGCGTGAAAAGCCTGTGGAAAAAGTTCATGCCGCAGGTCGTAACGATGCACCTCGACCAGATCTCCGAGCATCAACGCGACCTCACAAACTCGGCATCACAACGATACACGCAGGAGCTATTGGTAGCTTTTGATTACTGCGTGCGAAAGCTGAAGAGCATTTCAGAGCGGTTAGAAGTGGATAGAGAAAGGATGCAGGGGAATTTTATGCAAGCAAAGGATAATGTTATCGCTGAACCGTTATATATTCTGCTTTCGTATTACGGGCATCCAGATGCTCACGAATACGTCAGAAGAAAGAGTTTTCAAGCGTACAAAGAGAATAGACCATTGAAAGAGCTCGTGGAGAACGATAATGAGATTTTACTGTATTTACGAAAATTTACGAGCGAGCAGAAGGAGAAGGTCTTCGATGCCGAGAAATACACGGGAATAGCCGCGGAGAAAACAGAAAAGGTCGTGAGTTATTTGGAAAAAAAGCTTTCCAATAAGTTCCCGGAAGATAAAAGAAAATAACCGCAATTATCATCAATACGATCGCTAAGATTATTACGATTTTCAACGCGCCAACGTCAGTGCCAAATATAATGGGGATAGGTCCAATCATAATGACACCTCCGCCCCGCACGCCTGCTTCTGGCTTTTCCATATTCCCGCTTCCGGTCTTCCAAGACTGATATGCCATGCTGAATATCCCTGCGAGGATTACCAGCATTCCTATGAACACAATCAAGAACCCCACGGTAATTAGTTTCATCACCCACCTTTTATTAACTTCTTATTATATCTTTTGTCATCACGCTTGTTAAATTATTAATTAATAGCGGAGGTTTGAATGAGTATGGAAATCTGTAACTGCTTTCCGTATATAAATGAGACGGCGGAGAATGTGCAAAGCATCAACGAAGAAGAAGTCAGAAGACTCCTCGAGAATTTGAGGGAAGCGGAGTGTCTAATTCTCGTAGCAGAGGGGCGGTCTAAAGCTACCCTTCACATCGGAATAGGGCAGTTAAAAAAAGAAGTGAAATTAGTAGAAGACATCGATTTTCCGGGGCGGAACTTACTGGACGCAGTACCGGTACTCAAGAAGCAATACAAGAAAATTGCCTTAGTTATCAATTCAAGCAGCGGAAAAACCACCACACCAAAAGAAACCGCAAAAGACCTGGCGGATTATATCAACAAGAGAGACAGTAATAAGCAGTTTTCCATAGATGTTGTCACTTCCAAGCCCAGATCTTCGATAGGAAGAATCGGTAAAAAATATGGGTCGCTGCTAACACTAAGCGGTCCTAAAAGTAAAGCCAAAACTATGGATTGGGTTCTCAAAAAAGGAATAATGAATGATGTCTATGAGCTGGGGAGTATGGTGTTATTCCAAAAGATTAAAGAAGCACTGAACGAAGGCAGGGATCATTTGTGGGTAATAGAAGAGATAAACAAGGAGATGGAAGAGGTGGGAAGAATGATTGATCAGTACGTTGATTCCGCTGTCTACCAGAGCGCAGTAGAAAAAATGAGCAGTCGAGGCCATGCTACACTTGGGGGACGGGGACCAGGAAAGAATGTAGCGGAGATGACGATAATCAGGTTACAGCATGTGAAAAGAGCGATGGGCGACCAAGCCTATTTATCGGGGGAATTAGCGCCCAGGCCACGACATGGAGACTGTCTTTTGCTGGTATCATGGAGTGGTGAAAACAAGCCTCTTTTTGCGTGGCAAAAAGAATATGAGGCCTCGGGGGCTGATACTTTTTCGATCGTGGGAAATCACTCAACCCTTTCTGAAGTAACTGATAGCATCATCATGGAAAGCCCCGCCAACCAATTTTATCTCAGAGCGGCTTTTCTTCTCAGTCCCCTGCCACTATTGCTGGTAGCGAAGTTGGAAAAAAATGGCTTTGGACTTCCGCCTGAGATTATGGATTGGTATCACAGTTCAACCGAATAAAGCATGCACAATTCATCTGCACGTATTCAGCACGCCTCTCGCCGCGAGTATGCCCGTAGCTGCTGCATTAACAATATCCCGGGATAACCCAGCACCGTCACCAGCGGCAAAAAGATGCTTCACCGTTGTCTGCATATTCTTATTTACTTTTATCCGCATTGCATAGAATTTTATCTCCGGCGCATAGAGCAATGTTGAATCCGAAGCAACACCGGGTACAATCTCATTCAGTTTCTCTAACCCTTCTATGATGTCCATCGTGATCCGATGCGGCAGTGCCATAGAAATATCGCCAGGCGTAACATCCGACAGCGTATTTCGCACCAAATTACGCTCTATCCGCTCCCATGTTGACCTTCTCCCTCGCCTCAGATCACCCATTCGCTGCACTATCGGCTTTCCTCCACCTATTGTGGTCGCCAACTTGGCTATTGACCGGCCATATTTAGTTGTATTTTCAACCGGTTTTGTCAGCCCCACACGCACGAGGAACGCGAAATTAGTGTTCTCTGACTTTTTCATCTTCAGTGAATGGCCATTTACACCTATAAAATCAGTATAATCTTCCTTAACTACAAAACCGCGCTCATTAGTACAGAATGTCCTTGTAAAATCGTCATAGCGCTTTGTTCGTATATGAAACTTCGGGTCGCGGTTTATTCTTGTCACGATATTCATGGTTATCGCAGGCACCTCTACCCGCACGCCAACGTCTATATCTTCATGTTCCGCTTTTATTCCCTGCTTTTTTATTAGACCCTCGACCCATGTTGCACCTATTCTTCCCGGCGCTAATAGGATGCATCCGCCATTTATTGTATCTCCAGTATCTGTTATCACGCCCCGGCATGCCTTTGCCTTTATTCCTTTCTTCTCCGTTTTTTCCTCTTCTATAAGGAGGTCAACAACACTCGTATTGAGCATAAATTCAATGCCCTGCTCCACCAAATCATCCTTAAACGCTTTTATCACTGCTTTTGTTTTATCTGACCCGATGTGTCTTTGATTGATTTCTATAAAACTTGCACCAACCGAAGCTGCGCGTCTCTTCAACTTCTCTATATCCTCCTCAGAACCATTATACAGCTTGTCAGGCATGCCATGCTCAAGAAACACGCTGTCCACTTCCTTCACGAGCTGCCATGCTGTTTCGCGGTCGCAGAATTCGGTAAGGTCACCACCCACATCAGGTCTGAGATTGAGCGTGCCATCGGAAAATGTCCCGGCACCTCCCACGCCACACATTATATTGCATTCCTTGCAGTGGTTACAATAACCAACCTCTTCTACAAAGCAACGTCTCTCCTCTACGTCCTTGCCCTTCTCTATCACCAAAACTCTCTTCTTCTGCCCTTCGCGTCCTGCCATTTTTAATTCATTCGCGGCAAATAAGCCCGCAGGGCCTGCTCCTACTATAATGACATCGTAATAATTCTTTTTCATCGTTCCGTTCGATCAACGAGCCGGGAGGGATTTGAACCCCCGACGGGCAGGTTAAGAGCCTGCTGCTCTACCTTTCTGAGCTACCGGCCCAACATTACTTTACGCACATCGGTACTTAAAATTTAGTGCATAAATAATGTTATTGTATCTTTATTTAGCGAACAGTAAAGAAGAGGAATAAGAAAACAATCAAAAATCAAGCAAAGAACGTTGCTTCACTTTTTCTTCTTCTGGCTCTTGCTCTACCTCCAATTCTTTCACTCCCCTAGTTGCATCTGTTTTTAGCTCGATCGCTCCGTACTTACCGCCGCCACCAGGTAATATCCGTATATTCCCCTCTCTAAATGCTCTTATTGCATCGCCCACCTGCTTAAGGTCATCCAAATTGAAATCAGAATCAAAATGAGCGCCTAAAATAGAGTCAATCGGAGCGTCAATCAAAACAGTAACTTCGTCGTCAAATTCGGCTAATAGCGCTTCCCAGATCTTCTGTACCGCTTTTGAACTCGGTGATTTATGCACTGCTAACCCTGTCACCTCAGCCAACGGTATCAAATGAAGATAAGGCGGGCGATGCTCTGGATGTGTGCCATCGCAATCCGCAAGCTCATTTACCCTATCTCTCACTCCTTTCTTTATCAGACCGCTGCATTCACATCTCCATCTTCTTGTAATCGCTTCAGTAAGCGAATAATGCGTATAGCACCTGATACACGCGCTTTCGTTATACTTCCCCTCCTGTGGCGGGAATCCAACATTAAGCACGGGCTTCCTCCATCTTTCCCGCTTTATCGCCGCTTTCAACTCTTCAAAGCTCATGTCCTCCACGTGAAACCGGTTAAACTCCCGTGCCAGCCGAATAGGGTACGGTGAATGCGCATCCGAGTTAGTCAAAAACGTAAGATCGTGCAATTCTCCTATTCGGTCTGCATACGATGAATCCGCACTCAACCCCAACTCCACAAAGGAGATATACCCCGCCATATCACCGTAACACGCCTTCAGCGAATCATGATATGCGTACAAAGCAGTCCAGGGCGTGAACGCATGACAAGGACCTATAAGAGCTTCTGCATCCTTTGCATATTCCGCTATTTCCGCTCCACTCAGTCTCAGCGAAGGTCTGCCATCAGAATCGATATCCTTTGAGTACTTTCTAAACGACTCGTATAATTCTTCTGCTTTCGAGATCGAAGGCACGATGAGCAGATGGTGCACCCGCCTCGTATCCTCCACTTCTACGGTAAGCACAAAATTTGTGTTTGCATGTGTTGTGCCTTCGTCCTCAGTTTTAAAATAAAAAAAGCCATTTCTCTCTTCCAGCTCCCTTATCCCCTGTAACCATCTTGGATGTAAACAATCTCCCGTGCCGAGGAGCTGTATCCCTTTCCTCAACGCTTCTGTGGCCAGCGTAGGTAAATCCATACGGGGAGAAGTAGCAGCCGAATAATGAGAATGGATATGCAAATCTGCGTTAATTATCATGTTTCAATAGCGGGGGATGGATTCGAACCACCGATCTCCGGGTTATGAGCCCGACGGGATCTCCTAACTACCCTACCCCACTCTCATTGAACACTTGCATGTATAAGTATAAGAGAAGAACGCTTATAATATAAGTTTCAAATATCAAAAGAGAGATTTTGGAAAAGAAAGTTGCCAAAAGGAGTTTTATTACGATGGCGGTAGTGCGTTCAGGGCGCATATAAACCCAAAAACACACCATCCGGGGAGTCGTAGAGAAGATAAAAGTTATGGCTATAGTTCTCCCTTAATCCCTCCTCCTCCATGACTTCATCTTATTTGCATACGGGAGTCGTTATTTGCATTTTGCGTAGTATAACGCAGGAATATTGCCTGACCTAAGCAAGGTTTTTATATACCTAGTTCAAATGAGGATACATGATGAAGATGGAAGATGAGTTAGTGAAGGATGCGCATGTGCTCTTACATCCTATAAGGTTTAGGATTATAGAGCTGCTTGCAGAGAACCCATTGCACATAAATGGGATAAGCAAAGTGATGGGCGAAGAAAGGCGACTTGTATCGTACCATCTGCTAACGCTGGAAGAGTATGGATTCGTGAACAGTAAGTACGAAATATCCGAAAGCCCGAAGTCGAAGGGAAAAGCGATACGGAAATACTGGGTGACCGACAAAGTGAAGGAAGTGATTTCCGAGCTTAAAAAGATTTAATTAACGTCTGGGAGGAAATATTTTCCTCCTGACATCCCTCCGCCTTACGCAAAGCGGTATTTTTGACGTGAACCTTTCAAAATCATAGAGGACGTCTGAAAAGATGAAATTCTATGCGAGGGAAAAATTCGTGTCTTTTAACTTTATTTTTAATTACCTATTACCCTAAGTTTCAGACTTTATATACTCGACCCCCCGCACAGCCTTAATTTGCCTTTGTTCCCGTGAGGGAATGGACAATTTCGATGTTGTGATGCCCCCATCTGGATTAGTGACTACAACATACTTCACCTTACCCAGTTGTTTCAGCGCATACTCGGCGCTCATCGCAATTCGTGTGCTCATCAATGCGTGCTTACCATCAAGCCTCTCAGCATCCGCTATTTTATTATTACGCCTGTCAAAATCAATTGTTATCCTGCCCCGTTCTGCGGTGTATGTGCATTTAAAATACGTGCTCACGCCCTTCAATATCGCTTTGACCTTTGAAACAACTTTTCCCACCTCTCTGTAATTCCCCTTTGCCAATTTAGCACGGTACATGCTTAATTCCTCCTCCGCACGCTTTAACTTCTCATTCCTCTCCCCATTCTTCGACGCTGCTATCTTCGCATCGTAGCAGATAACAACTTTCCTCTTTCCCCCGTATAACTCGCGGACTCGTTCAACCGCATAGAACTCCTTTTCGGTGCTTTTGGCGTGATTCTTCCCTTTTAGACTGGATATTGCTCTGCCAACGGTCGTTATATCAGTTTCATTTCCCGCAAAGACAGATTAAACACCGGTAAACGTTCCTCCTTTGTGACCACCAGACCGATGTTCACCTGCAATTTATCTGGTTTGCCATCCCTGCTGTACCCCCGCCTTGCGATGATGCATTTCGTCCCCTCGAAGTACGCTGAAGTGATGTCATAATACAAGCAATCCGTTTTGATACCGAAAAGCTCTTTTAGCTTCTTAACGACTTCCTTTTCTATTTCTACCGCTTTATCTTTCTCATTGGGGTAAAAATAGTCAAGTGCGGTACACAGGTTCTCGGCATTCAACTTCTCAGCCTTTATTCCGGTTATCTTCTCCAGAACGGTATATTTATACCAGAATTCGAACTGGTTTTTGCTCACGGGGTCAACACAGTGGTTAATTGCCATAAATATCGCCTGAATGCCAACGTCCACGCCACCGCCCTTGAAAACATGCCGATTTATTATCTGCCTAAGGTCAAGGACTTCACAAACTTTATACAGTGCGGTGACGTCCCCATAATCCATGACTTCTGGAACTTTTACCGCTTTTATTGTCAATTCGTCACCTTTTAACAGGCTT
>JAUWQN010000035.1 GCA_030611045.1 Methanosarcinales archaeon | reverse complement strand
AGCTCCACTCTAATCGAATTAATTGTTAGTGACTACACGAATTTAAAAGCAATGATAAGCTATTAATGGTTTCTAAGCACTGTCTAAAGTTTTTGTTATAATAGAAGAACAGCCGAAGTATATAAACTCTTAAACATAGGTTAATTACAATTCTTCTTGTAATAAATCCTCTGGTATTGCTTTTAACTGGTTGGAACATCGAGTTATTTCAATTCAAGGAGTTTTGCAAGGTATCTGGTGGGCTATTACAACGGTTACTACCGTTGGTTATGGAGACCTTTATCCAGAAAGCCACGCAGGGCGGATATTGGCAGTAGCAGTAATGATTATCGGAATTGGTTTTGTAGCTATTTAAACTGCAAATATAGCTTCATATTTTGTTGAGAAGGATAAGAATAAAGAAAATGAAGATCAAGATAAGAAAGACGAAAATCAATTGATATTAGAAAGATTAGAGGAGTTATCAAAGAAGATAGATGAAATCAATCGAAGATTGCCTTAACGAAAATTAGAGGAAGCTTCATGACAGAGGGGACTTTATCTATTCCCTTACCCTCTCTCCCCGTGAACTACAAGAAGACTTCTTCCAAGCTCAGCTTCCCTCAAATTCACTGTGTCAAATCCGTTACTTCGGTTGCAGCCATCGAGTACTACTAACGTACTCACTCCTTACAAACCTTTTTATATTTTTATACCGATATTTTTAAGCTATTAAGCTATTGTACTTAACCATAAAACCATGGCGATAGAAATAGCGCAGTTAATTCAGCATGAATATTTCCACTTCTTCTTAATTTTGATAAGCTTTTTTATCCTTGCCCAAATTATCCATTTTATCCTGGTGAACTACGTCAGAAAACTTGCCACTCGAACGAAAACCGATATTGACGACCTCATTCTGGGAATACTGACCAAACCGGTGTACATTTTCATCGTTTTCACAGGTCTGTATTTCGCACTAAAATCTCTATCCCAACTCGCACCATACTTCACGTTTATAGACGGTATATTTTTTATCGTGACGGTTTTGTTGCTGGCTTTGATCACATCCGATATTTTGCGTATTCTGCTCAGCCTCTGGCTGCGGACGCAGAAGCAATATGAAAAGATGCCGAAATTGCTCAGCCACGTAGCGGCCATTCTTATTTATCTAATTGCTTTTTTGATGATTCTGGACCATTTCCATGTAGAGATAACTCCGTTAGTCGCGGCTTATGGGTTAGGGGGTTTAGCGGTTGCACTGGCTCTTCAAAACACGCTTTCAAACGTATTCGCAGGATTGCATATCGTTTCAGACAGGCCAATAAATTTTGGCGATTATATACATGTAGAAGGAGGTGTTTCAGGATTTGTCGAAGATGTCGGCTGGCGGTCCACAAGGATAAGAACCCTGCCAAATACGCTTGTCATCATCCCAAACTCAAAACTCGCCGAGAGTATCATCACCAATTATTCGCTGCCCGTGCTGGAGATGTCGGTGGTCATTCAATGCGGCGTTGATTACGGTTCGGACTTGGAGAAAGTGGAGCGGGTCACGATTGACGTAGCGAAGCAGATACAGGAAACCGTCCCGGGCGCGATGAAGAACTTTCAACCATTCATCCGGTACCACACGTTTGACGAATCGAACATCAATTTCTCGATTATCTTACGGGTAGAGGAACCTGCAACTAAATACATTGTTACACACGAATTTATCAAAGCGCTGAAGAAGCGATACGATGAAGAGGGGATTGAAATATCCTGGCCGATAGTGAAAATACATAATGTGGATAAATAGCATAAAATCCGTAAGATTTTAAAGGTTTGCGTTCGTATCTTCTACGTATGGCAGATACAATGACCGAGAAGAGCATAGAGGAGATAAACGAGAGAATTGAAGATGGCAGTGTTCGTGTAGTGACAGCGGATAGAATGAGCGAGATAGTGAGCGAATTGGGTGCAGAAGAAGCGGCGAAGGAAGTAGACGTTGTCACCACAGGGACTTTTGGCCCTATGTGCTCTTCAGGCGTGTTCCTCAATTTTGGTCATGCTGATCCCCCGATAAAAATGCAGCGTGTATGGCTCAACGATGTAGAGGCGTACGCCGGTATTGCGGCGGTAGATGCTTATCTCGGAGCAACGCAATTATCAGAGGAAAAAGGGCTGAATTATGGCGGAGGATACGTGATAGAGGATTTAGTCGCAGGTAAGCCTATAGATATGAGAGCTGCGGGCTATGTCACGGATTGCTACCCGCGTAAAGACTTGGAAACAACCATTACGCTCGAAGATTTAAATCAGGCGATTATGGTAAATCCACGGAATGCGTATCAACGGTATGCCAGTGCGACAAACTCCACTGATCGGACGCTATACACCTATATGGGTACACTGCTCCCTAATTACCGAAATGTGAATTATTCCGGTGCCGGTGCACTCTCTCCGCTTTATAACGATCCTGATTTTGAGACCATAGGTGTGGGTACGCGGATTTTTCTCTGTGGTGCTGGAGGATATGTGGTGGGGATGGGAACACAACACGACCCTATTCATCGCTTTGGAACATTAATGGTCACTGGCAATCTGAAGGAGATGAATCCGGAATTCTTAAAGGGTGCCACCTTCCACGGCTATGGCGTAACCCTCTACGTTGGTATTGGCATACCGATACCGATACTGAACGAGCGTATGGCGAAGAAGACCGCGATAAGTGATGCTGATGTTGTTACAGACGTGATAGATTATGGAGTGGGCAGGCGAGAGCGGCCAGTATTGAGAACGGTTACCTACGAGGAGTTAAAATCAGGGATGATAGAACTCGGGGGTAAGGAAGTTCCAACTTCACCGCTTTCAAGCTTTTTCATGGCAAATAAAGTAGCGGATGAATTGACGAGTAGAATAGAGCAAGGTGAATTTTTCCTCTCGCCGCAGGTAGAGCGATTATCGAGAGATACCGTGGTCAAGCCGATGAAACAGCCAGAACTACCATTAGTGAAAGATGTCATGATACGAGAAGTGAAGACCGTAGATGACCGCGCGAGTATAGCAGAAGCGGCAAAATTGATGATGGAATCCCAGTCTACGCATATACCCGTTCTATCAGGAGATGGTAAACTTGCAGGTATGGTAACCGCGTGGGATATATCAACAGCAGTGGCAAAGAGACACGAAGAATTGTCAGAAATAATGACGAAAAAAGTGATAACTGCAGGTTTAGAAGAGCCTCTTGAACTGGTGATTAGAAAGATGGAGCGCAGTAACATATCCGCATTGCCTGTCATAGATGATGAGCGGAGGGTTATCGGGATGGTATCCAGCGATGAGATCAGCAAATTGATCGGGAAACGGAAGAAGTGGCAATGGAAACTAAGAATCTGAAGGTGGACTTGTTATGCCTGGGTGCAAAAGTATCTGGCGTGGAAAAAGGCAGGAAAGCAGGTGCAGGTCCTGCTGCTGGCGGGATGTTCATCTTTGGCAACACGGTAGCAAATGTTCCAACACAGAGCTGGTTTGTCGCTCAGTCGCCGTATCATATTGAAGCTGAGAATGGAAGATATATAATCAGGAGGAATGGCGAGCGAATTGCAGACGTTCGTTTCCCCGCAGCGAGGTTCCAAGAGTTGATGACTAAGGAGGGCATACCATATCCTAAAATCGCACTTCTACACGGAAAGAATTGCCTGGCTACGACTACGATACAAACGTGCGTGTACTGGAACACGCCAAAGAGGTGCAAGTTCTGTGCAATCGAGCTCTCGCTGAGAAGTGGTGCGACAATAGCGAAGAAGAAGCCGGAGCAGCTTGCCGAAGTGGCGCTTGCTGCGAAAAAAATAGATCGTGTAACGCATGTGACGCTTACCACGGGCACAACATCCACTCCTGACAAGGGTATAAATCACCTTGCGGAAACTGCGAGTGCGATAAAAGAGGCAACGGGATTGCCCATCCATGCTCAATTCGAACCACCGAAAGAGCTCAGCATGATAGATCTTCTTTATGATTCTGTTGATACTGTAGGCATCCATATGGAGAGTTTCGATAGGACGGTGCTGAAAGAAATGGCTCTGTGTAAGGCTGAGATACCGCTTCAGCGGTACGTAGAAGCATGGAAGCGGAGTGTAAATATTTTTGGCGAGAGTCAAGTGAGCAGTTATGTGATTGTAGGAATGGGAGAGAATGATGTCTCGATCATAGAAGGTAGTAAGATGTTAGCCAAGCTTGGAGTTTATCCGTTTATCGTGCCTCTTCGCCCTATACCTGGGTCTGATATGGAGAATGAGAAACCGCCAGGCTCAGATAGGATGCGTCATCTCTATGAGGCCGTTGCGGAGATACTGCACGACACGGGAGTGAGCTGGAGGAAGAACAAGGCGGGTTGCGTGCGTTGCAGGGCTTGCTCTGCACTGTCTGACTTCGAATAAGACTTTCTCTTACAGAAGAGAGCGACTAGGTCGAAATTTACGTAACAATCCAAAAGGGTTCAGGGTAACAATTCAGCTATTACGTCCAGAACCACGTATAACGGCATTCCTGTTTCTCTCGCTATTTCATTTGGTGAGCACTCCTCAGGAGTTTCACCGCGTTTCTTCAATGCTTGCTTGCATTACCGCTTCCTTCGGCGTGGTGAAGTAATAAAATCGGTCGCGCTTGAATTTGCCCAAGACACCTTTGTGCGTTAAAGAATCCAGCGTCCTCAGGGTGTGTGTCGTATACTTCAAACGCTTAAACCTCCCTGAAGTCTTATTTGCCACTTCCTCTGCGATAATCGGTTTCTTTTCTGCCAAAACGATGTTTCTTATCTCTTCTTCCGCTTCTGTTAGCGTTATCTCTTGACCTAATACCGCAACTTCAGCTTTTAGCTCTTTGAGTCTAACAAGAAGCGTATTTTTCTTGTTCTCGTCAATGAGGAATTCGTTCAGAAGCAAAGCTATCGCTTCTCCTTCATCTTCTATTTTCAAAAGTGCGACAAGCTTTTCTATATTGCCATTGCTCAATGGGGCTCACCTCTATTTACTTTTCAACTCTGTAAAACTCTCAACTCTTGTAATGCCATCAACAGCGTCAAAGTGTTTTCTATCAAAAGATAAGAAGAGTTCTATGCCCTCTCTCCGCATCACTGCACAGATCAACGCATCAAAACTTGGCATTGGATATCGCTTGAATATCTCAAGTTCTCTGAAAATGTCATCAGTGGTAGTAGGTAACACACAAATATCCTCCGCCTCCATAACGCCGTGCGTTTTCTCAATTGCGACTTCGTTGCCTACCTTTCTCCACAATACGTATTGTAGTTCAAGAACAGTAATGTCCGAAGTGTATAAGGTTAGACTGAGTTCATTGGAATCAATAATCTCGCATGCCGATTCATAGAACTCGTCCTCCTCGTTAAAGTATGCGATTAAAGCACTTGCATCAAGGTATATTGCGGTCATAACTTAGCTCAATCCCAACGCAAACTCTTCGTCGAGCAGATCGGCCGTTCTTATCTTTGATAAATCCTTGCCACCCAAAATGGTGCCACGCATCTCTTTAATTGATTTCACCGCCTTTCGGAAGTAAATATTAATCTTACCCTCTTCTTCATACCAAATTACTTCCATTCCGTCCTTTATTCCTTGTGTATCCCGTATCTCCTTAGGGATCATTATTCTGAATCCCGACGTTACCTTCGTTTTGGCTATGATCATTCTTCCCACCGAATTTAATATATAATGGTACAAGATATAAAGATATCCATTACTTGCCTCTATCTCCAACCTTAATGATCAAAAGCATCCCAATCAACAAATTCCCTATTTTTTATCTCTTTCTTCGCTTTTTTGTAGGATTCCATGAACTCTTCGTTCTCCATAAGTTCTAAAGATTCCATCACGGCGTCGAACTCTTCTTTTATCCGTATAAGGTCTCCAAATGCTTCACGACTTATTGTAATGGTTTTTGTATCCATGTTCTCAGCCCCCCTTTATATTAAATTTTATAAATTATAAACTTGTTTCACTCATCGTGTCCTTTACTCACCGATAACCACTTCAGCAGGTCTCAAATTTTCATTATAAAATGCAATCTCATGCGACCTCGTTATGCTACTCCACGTAATCCTATTCTTAGAGGTCTTTTTTGGCTCTTCTTTTTCTTTTATATGTACTCCTCTATCGTGCCATCTCCTTCCTCTTTTAGCTCCTCTACATACTCCTTTACGTTCTTCTCTAACGCTGTATATTCCATTTCTTAAAATGGGATTTCACCGTCTACAATCTGTTGGGTGCCGGCTGCTATATCTTTGGCCTCTTTCCCTTTACAGTATCTCCCTACCCGTACCCAAGCATTGAGGAGATATATAAAAATTCCGCTTTTGTCTGATTTACGCTTCAACGCTATAATTCCTGTTTAAAACAAAGATCTCGCACATAGCGCAAAAATGTCGCGATGCTTTTATAGGATGATGAATTTGCTAACCTTTAGTTAAAAGCTAAACAGAGCTGTAAAAAGATAACGATAACGATTGAAGAGGAAAAAACTAAAAAAAAGTCAGGGTAAGAAAAAAACCTACGGGTAGACCACTAAAGTGTGCATACTGTAAAGGTACAGGAAGAGAACTCTTTGGGGCGCCTTCGCCCTGTCGTATGTGTCATGGTTGGGGATACATTAAGTGATGTTAGACTAACTGGAGTGATTTAATTGTTAAAACCTGACGATGTTCTAAATGCCGTTAAAGTAATCCTTGTCTTGATTATTATAGGCGGGTATACAATCTATTATGTCTTAAGCGTATTATTAAATGGATTTCTTAGAAATAACAGACTCTGGATGACCATAGAGGCGTGACAAAAAATGAAAGATAAAGAAGCGTACATCACAGCAGAGGAGATGGCTGCGCTGGATGAGAACTGCAGCTTCTTTGGGCTTGCTCCTTTACAACTGATGGAAAATGCCGGCGCTAATATTGCAACCGAGATAAAAAAGAGGTTTGCGTATAACGGAAGCAGCGAAGAGAAAGCTGAGACTGTGAAAGTGACAATAGTAGCAGGTAAAGGCAATAATGGCGGAGATGCTTTTGCCGCTGCACGGCATTTGCATGGGCTCAACGTGAAAATACTATTAATCGGGCGTTCACACGACTTGAGAACAGAAGAGACAAAGAGGAACTGGCGAATTTTAAAAGAAAGTGGTTATGAACTCGAAGAAATAGCTGATTCGTCTGAACTCAAAGCAAGAGCAAATCTCTTAAACGCTTCCGATGTGATAATCGATGCGATCTTCGGAACTGGTATAACCGGTAAGATAAGAGAGCCAGAAGCAACGGCAATAGACTTGATAAACGCTGCAAAACCACAGGCGTTGGTCGTCGCGATAGACATCCCTTCTGGTTTGGATCCAGACACTGGAGAAGCGGAAAAAGCAGTTCGAGCTAATCTCACGGTCACGTTCCACAAGGCGAAGAGAGGCTTGCTAAAAAAAGAGGAATACGTGGGTGAATTGGTAGTTGCAGACATAGGAATTCCAGAAGGCATGGAGAAGCTGGCAGGTCCCGGAGATGTGAGATTTGCCCTGAAGCGAAACGCACGGAGCCATAAAGGGGATAATGGGCGTGTATTGATAGTAGGCGGGGGTCCTTTTTTTGGCGCTCCTACTCTTGCGGCACTTGCTGCTCTCCGCGCTGGTGCGGACTGGGTGACAATAGCGGCACCTAAAACCGTTTCTTCCGTCATCTCTTCGTTATCTCCTAATCTGATTGTCCATCCTCTTTCCTCCGAAATATTGGTAGAGAAGGACGTGCCGGTGGTATCGAATTTGATAAGAAAGCATGACGTTGTAGTGATAGGCATGGGCTTAGGAACCGAGGATGAGACGAAAAGGGCAACAAGAAGGCTAATTGAAGATGAGGCGAGTAAGAATGTGGTCGTAGATGCAGATGGTTTTTATGGATTATCCGTGCCAATTGAAGCAGAGGACAAGCTCGTTATTGTAACACCTCATGTCGGCGAATTCTCGAAGATGGAAATCGGCGGTGGAGGAAGGGGCGTAACCGTGCCTCCGGAGAATATGCTGGAAGAACGGATGAAGTTTGTAAAGGATTTCTCACGGCTCAATAACGTTATTACGTTGATGAAAGGTCCTACCGATATTGTATCAGACGGCTCTCGTGTGAAGATAAACAGAATAGGAAATGCAGGAATGACGGTTGGCGGCACGGGCGATGTATTAGCAGGTTTGGTAGGTGCGTTCTTTGCAATCGCATCTGACCCGTTAAAAGCAGCAACTGCCGCTGCATTTGTCAGCGGTGCAGCAGGTGACATTGCATTTGAGGAGAAAGGGTATGGATTGCTTGCTACGGATGTGATAGAGAATATTCCAAAGGTTACGAAAGATTTCAGGTAAAAGCGACTTTGCGCTTGAAATCGTTAAAAGATATAAAAAGGATAAATATGAGAATTTCGAAACGTTTTTATATACTCCAGACGTATAGAACTTTAGGGGAAAAAGAAAGAAATGATTTTGGAACTGCTGGCGTTGGTTGCCGGGCTGGCCTACGGCTATGCAAACCCGGGCAAGGAAGATCGTATGGCACTGCTCAAGAAAGGAGCGATCTACGGAATTATTCTTGGCGTTGTCTTCGGGCTGATCGGGATGTTCATCGGTGGAGTATTCCTCTTTGTCGCAGGTGCGATCGGCACATTCATCAGCGTCGTTGTGCTCGTGATTATCTTCATCATTGGCACGTTCATCGGTGACATATTAGAAGTTGCAATTAAAAAATCGTGAGTATTTGCGTGGAGCGGACTTGAGTTAGAGACACATGACATGACACGGGTGCTCATTCATGGAAGCAGTGGTCAAAACTGCCTGCCAACAAAGAGCTTAAACAATAGCATATAATAATCTTTATTCCGCCGCTCATTATGATCGCCCTCAAGTATTTGAAGATCACCAGTATAAGAGAAGGACAGATACTTCATCCTCGCATCGTTACTCTTAGCAGCCCACATATTCTTAGACGCGTTTTATAACGGTGTGTTTCTCTTTTACCCCTTTATTGAAAAGAGCTATAACCCCCTATTCTGGGTTGGATTGAAGGAGACAGGATTGAGTGCCATCTTCACGTGGGTAGTTCCCGGGAATGTTGGTGAACTCGTGTATGTCATTACGCCACGCCCTTCAGTGCCCGAAATACCGATCATTGGCAGTGGAATCGAACTCGTAATTTTGATATTCGCTCTCTTCTTGCTCACGTTCGTTTAAAAATTCCAAGGATATTTTTTCCAAGTTTTTTATACAAGAAACCGGAGATAAGAAAATAGCCCGGTAGTGTAGCGGTCAATCATCCGAGGCTCTGGACCTCGTGACGACGGTTCGAATCCGTCCTGGGCTATCTAAAGTTAATCATTGTAGAGAAAATGCAGATAAAAACAAGCGAAACGGAAATAAAGCATCTGGTGATAGCATGGCTTGCAATAGCTATTGCATTTACCATTATCCTCCGCAGATGGTACCAGCTCGATATATTTACCATTTTCGTTATCTCCGCGGTTACCGTTGGTTTTGCTTTCATCTTCCATGAACTCGCTCATAAGGTAGTTGCGCAGCGATACGGCGCATGGTCTGAGTTCAGGATGGCACCACTTATGTTACTTATGGCGATAGTAACCGCTTTTATGGGCTTTATATTTGTAGCGCCCGGGGCTGTTATGATCTTCAATCCGTATCTCACGAGAGAGGAGAGTGGAAAGATAGCGATCGCAGGCCCGATGATGAACGTGACTTTAGCGTTACTTTTCTTCGCACTTTTCAGCCTCGCTCCGTCCGGCATATTTGGATTAATCGGCAAGTTTGGGATGCTGATAAATGCATGGCTCGCTGCTTTCAATATGATTCCGATTAGCGTATTGGATGGGAGGAAGGTGTTAGCGTGGGATAGACGCGTATATTGTATTGCATTAGGAATTACGATTATTGTGTTGGTGGGGAGTATGGTATATACGTAAAACTGGAAGATGGAACCAAAAACGGGTGTGCCGGGGGATAAAGAACGGTTAGTAGATGCTTATGGCAGGGGGATAAGGAGTTTGCGGTTCTCGCTTACAAACCGGTGTACCTTGAACTGCATCTATTGTCATGGGGAGGGGGAGAGTAGAGAGCAAAAGGATAGTGGAGAAATCAGTGCTGAGCTTGTCATTGAGATAGCACGCGTTGCGTCCGCGTATTTCGACATAAGGAAGATAAAATTTTCGGGTGGCGAGCCTTTGATGCGCAATGACCTCGCGGAGATTGTGCAAGGCATGAGAGCGTTTGAAAACGACATCTCGGTAACGACAAATGGCATATTCTTGAGCAAATATGCGGCTGAACTTGCAGACGCAGGCTTAGATAGATTGAACGTCAGCCTGGATACCCTTAAAGAAAAGCGATACGATTCCATCACACGTACAAAAAATAATCTTCCACAGGTGATTGATGGCATTTACAGTGCGATTGATGCAGGGCTTACACCTATCAAGCTGAACATGGTTCTTCTTAAAGGAATAAACGATGATGAGATTGAGGATATGGTGAATTTCGTGCGAGAGTGTAACAAAAGAGGAGGTCAAGGATCGGCAATCCTGCAGCCCATAGAATTGATGCATTCCTTTAATCCGCCTATGTTACAGTATAAAGTCGATTTTGGTAAAGTTGAGGATGAACTCAAATCGAAGGCATCGAGTATAAAAACGAGAGAGTTGCAGCGGAGGAAGAAGTATTTTGTAGATGGTGTAGAGGTAGAAGTTGTTCATCCGATAGATAATACGGAGTTCTGTGCAAATTGCTCGCGGTTGAGAATAACCTCGGATGGTAAGCTCAAAGGCTGTTTGCTGAGGGATGACAATCTCGTGCCAGTAGAGAATACGGAGGAGAGGCATATACTGACACAATTGAAGTTGGCGATGAAGTATAGAGAGCCGTTTTTTCGCTGAACGGTTGTAGAATAGGAGAGGAGAGAAGGAAAATGGACGAAGATGTGGATTTGAAGATAGTTGTAGATGGGGAAGAGGTAGACGTGAATGAGTTCGTGCAGAACATCATAGGAAGAGCGATTGCCAGTGCGGTTTGCGTGTTAAAGGGCGTGAAAGAGGATTGGGAAGAAATGGAGCTAACGGTGAGGAAGGCGAAATAAAAGGATAATAAACGAGTCTCTCCTGCTTTGGTTTACGTACAGCACTTACCGCAAGAGAAGAGGAAGCTGTGTGAGGTAGTGCTGAATTCTATGGGTATCCTCGTGTTCATTATAATATAACGACATGGTAAAACAAGCAGACCTGAAAACCGACAGGTTTTACAAAGCCGCGAAAGAGGAAGGTTACCGGTCTCGTTCCGCATTTAAACTGCTGCAAATATCGAAAAAGTTCGGGGCGATAAAACCGGGTGATGCGGTGGTGGATCTGGGCGCAGCACCGGGAGGCTGGTCACAGGTTGCACACGAGTTGGTCGGCGACCGCGGAGTGGTGATAAGCGTGGATCTGCAACCCTTGGAGAGAATAGAGGATGTCGTGATGATAAAAGGCGACATAACAAACGAAGAGGAGACTGTAAAAGCAATAAAAGAGGCGTTACTATTAAAAGGAAAAGATGCTGTGGCTGTCGTGATTTCGGATGCCGCACCACAGTTATCGGGGAATAAAGATTACGATCAGTTTCGATCCTTTGAACTGAGCTCGGCAGCGTTAAACATTGCCGTTAAGCTGTTAAAGAACAACGGTAATTTCGTCACGAAGATATTCCAGGGTGAGTACTACAAGCAATTTTACAACAGTGTGAAAAGAAAGTTCAGGGATACGAGGGCATATTCACCCGCAGCTACGCGTAAAAGGAGTGCGGAGGTTTACGTGATTGGGAAAGGGTATAAAGGGTAGATATGCTTTCTCAGTCGAATCCATGAGATCGTCGGCGAGATCAAAGTATCGGGACTGTGGATTGACTCGCCGAAGTTACGTTACAAGCGAAGTGATTGAAACCACCAGCAGCAATCAGATCATATAAGTTACTTATATTTATATGCTCGGGCTAAATATGTGGGATATTCCCTGGATTGCATGTACAAGCGAGACAGGGAAAGGAGAAAAGAAAAATGACACAGGCAGAATCTGGCAACACCGTTAAGGTGCACTATACGGGCAAATTGGGTGATGGTACGGTCTTTGATTCTTCTATTGATCGTGATCCACTGCAATTTACCTTAGGCAAAGGTCAGATGATCCCTGGCTTTGAACAAGCGGTCGTCGGGATGAATCTGAACGAATCGAAAACCGTCACAATCCCTATGGATCAGGCATATGGCCCGCATCGGGAAGAAATGGTAACTGTGATAGAACGAAACCAAATTCCGGAGAACATGCAGCAATTAGAAGTCGGTCAGCAGCTACAAATCCGGCAAGGTGACGGCCAAACCTTCTTAGTCGTGGTGACCAATGTCTCCGAGTCGAGCGTGACATTAGATGCTAATCATCCTCTTGCTGGGAAAGACCTCACGTTCGATCTCCAGCTCGTAGAGATTATTTAATTTAAGCTAATAACACGCTATCTCAGAAGGCGTTGCTTTTACAATGCCACAATTGTCTTTGGCTAATTCTTTCACACGCAAGAAATCCCTATCCAAAAAACCCCTATCCCCACGGCAAGAACTTCCAGATTGCAAGCGCCCCAGCGAAAAGCGTTATAAAAAGCATAATTCGTTTCAACTTCTCAGGATCCACGAACTTCAAAATAAGCGTCCCAAAAATATAAGAGCAAAGAATAAATGGAGAAGTACCTTACGAGAAAGGTAAAAGTAGTTCTAAATATAAAAAGATTATAAAGGTGCTGTAACGATGGAAAAACACGCGCTCTTTAACAAGGTAATTTCGATCCTTGTCCGGCACGGAACAAAGAAGATAGCGGTTTTTGGCTCTTACGCACGCGATGAAGCGAAATCCGAGAGTGATGTAGACCTCCTCGTGGAATTCTCAGAACGAAAAAGTTTGCTTGACCTTGTGGGGATCGAACAGGAACTCTCCGACGCGTTGGGTGTGAAGGTGGACCTGCTCACGGAAAAATCTATTAGTCCCTATCTGATTGACAGGATAAAAAGCGAGATGAAGGTGATCTATGAATGATGAAAGAGGATACGGTTTACTTACGCCATATTCTGGATGCTATATCCAGAATCGAAGAATATACTGAAGGCGTGGACTACGAGGATTTTATGGATGATAATCTTGTTCAAGCGGGTGTAATGAGAGAGATTCAGATAATAGGAGAAGCTACGAAGCGGTTGTCCCAAGAATTCAGGGAAAAATATCCCGACATACCCTGGAGAAAGATGGCAGGGATGAGAGATAAGTTGATACATGATTACTTTGGTGTGGATATAGACGCGGTCTGGGACACCGTAGAAAAAGATATTCCCTCATTGAAGAACCAAATAAAGGAGCTTATTTGAGAGATAGAAAAATTTCTAAATCTCCTTGATCATGCAACACCTCAAAAATCTTCACTCCTACCCCCACGGCAAGAACTTCCAGATTGCAAGCGCCCCAGCGAAAAGCGTTATAACGAGCATAATTCGTTTCAACTTCTCAGGATCCACGAACTTCAAAATATACGTGCCCGCAACATAAGAGAAAATGAGGAATGGAACGGAATAAAAGAGCAGTTTTAATAAATTCGTAGTTACATAACCTGAAATCGAAAATGAAGCTAAAGTAACAAAATCTATCACTATCAAGTAGGTAATCAGAGTCCTTCGTATAAATGTGGCATCATAACCCTGATTTACTAATCCCAGAACAATTTGCGGCCCATTTATTCCGGTTAAGACGCCCATAGAACCGCTTAGAAAGCCAAGCGTAGTAAAAAATAATCCCTCCTTCTCGGTTCTGAAAGTTATATTCAGGAGAAAAAGGATGGAAAACGTCAAAACACTTGCACCTATAATAAGTCCCACCAGTCGTTGCGATAACAACCCGAACAAAAATATGCCTGCGATTATGCCTGAGAAACCACCGACAAAAAAGGGCTTAATCTCGAAACTGAGCTTCTCTTTAACTATAAATATTATACCCATAGCACATTCCAGGAGTATAACAAAAACGACCGTATGCTTCGGTTCCAAAAAGAGCGCAAGGAGAGGTGCGATGAGCATCGTCGAGCCGAAGCCGGTGACAACCCGCACGGTAAACCCGAAAAAGACAAGTAAACCTATCAAGAGGTAAAAGTAAAGGTCACACATTTCGGTTCTATCTATCAGTAAGCATTCTTTAGTATCTTGGAGATATTACCGTCATTACAACAATAATGATTCAGGCACTTACCCCCGCAACTCCTTCATCTTCCGTATGCTTCGCTCTATGTAATGTGGTGCCGCTATATCCCATCGGTTCCATAACGCGCCGTCTATACTTCTGATACCATCAAGCGATATTTCTCGCGCTTCTTCTATAGTTTCACCGATGCCCACGGTGCAAACCACCCGTGACCCGAGCGCATAAGTATCCCCGTTCTCTCGTAACTCCATCGAGCCCGGATAGACCCGCAAATTATCGCCATAAATCTCTTTCAACGCGTGCACACCACTCAAATCCACTCTCCTATTGCCACTATAGCTCTTTCGGTAATCGCCATAGTCCATCGGCACCGCGTACGTCACCACCGTCGCTTTATTCACGCATTCTACACTCGAAAGCGTACCTTCGATCATGTGGAAGCAGACGTCCACAAAATCGTCCTTCAGCACGGGCATGACGTTCATTATCTCCGGGTCGCCTGGCCGGCTATTGATCTCCAGTATCTTTACACCTTCGCGCGTATGCATAAACGCAACGTAAAACGGGATGCCTCGCAGCCCTTCATTCTCGCCGTTACCTCTCAGTTCGTTAAAAATTCGCTGAACCAGCTTCTCCTCCTCTTCTCTATCTCGTTTGGTAACAAACGGCAGCCAATCTTCTCTATCCATATAAGAGCCCATCCCTCCTGTGTTAGGGCCCATATCAAAATCGAAAGCTCGTTTGTAATCCCGCGTGTCCGGCAGAGCGGAGATTCTTTTACCGTCACAGAACGCCTGGAAACTCGACTCTTCCCCCTCTACTTTCTCCTCTACAAGCACGTCACTGCCGCTCTCAAAGATAGACCAGAAATGCTCAAAAAGCTGCTCTCTACTGGTAAAATGATCGCCCCACACGCCTACGCCCTTTCCCGCAGTCGGCTTATCTGGCTTGACCGCAACTTCATCTCCTATCTCATCTAAAAAGCGCCAGACAGCTTTTTTAACGTCAGTTACTGTTTTATAATTAGTGCAATGAAAGACTTTAAAACGCGGATTCGCCTCTGGACAGCATTCCTCAATCAGATACCGCTGCGCAACTTTGCTCTCTTCAATCGCGTACTGCTTCGTGGGACAGATCATGGGCACGCCAGTCTTACGCTCAATAAGGTCTCTCACACCCGCGATTATCGGCTTCTCAGGACCGCAGATACCAAAATCTATCTCATTTTTGTTTGCTTCAACGAACTCGCAGATCTTTCCCATGTCCAAATCAGGAATGACCACGTGCTTCTCTGCATGTTCCACGTTAAACGGATTCCGCTGCTTGTCCGCAACATATAACCGCACGTTGTAATCTTCACTTCGGCACAGCGCATCTATCATCGCAGCCGCTCTTGACCCGTAAGAAATAACCACTATCCCTACCTTCTCGCCTTCTCCACTCATGGTTTATCTATTTATATGTAGCAAGAGTCAAAAGAATACTTGCTAAAATACGAAATCAGATAGTAAAAGAAAGAGGATGACAAAATGAGTGGAAGTGCGGAAATACCGCCTCAGGTGCAAAATCTGTTTGCGCAGCTCCAGCAGCTTAAAGCTCAAATGGAAGCGTTGGGAAGGCAAAAGATGCAAGTAGAGGCTCTGTTACGGGATGCTGAGAATGCATTAGAGGAATTGGAAAAAGTTGAGGAAAATGCGTTGATCTACAAAAACATTGGCGAGTTGATGATAAAGGCAAGTAAGGATGAGGTAAAGGAAGATCTGGCAGAGAAGAAAGAGACCTACGGCTTGAGGCAGAAGACTTTGGAACGACAGGAAGAGAGAGGCCAGAAGCGATATCAGCAGTTACAGCAACAGTTGCAAGAGGCTTTAGGTGGAGTTACGCCGCCGACGGTCACATAGGTCACATAACGTAAGATAAGGTAGTAAAGTTGTTACTCGAATCGATAGATAACACGGCTATCTATGTATCTGCTTACTCAATAAATAGTGGGAAAAAATTAGGATTTATAAGTCCACAGAATATTGAGCAGTTACGTTGTTTTCATCAACCCCCGTATATACAGCCGGACCCATGAAAATGCTACTGCCACACCAATGGTGTTTGCTACAACCAAGCCCCACCAGATTCCCACCAAACCCAATCCAAGGTTAAAAGCGAATACGACTGCTAACAAAGGAGTTAGTATAAGCGTTCGTAAAACAGTGACCAACAGTGCATTCATCCCTTTTCCAGTTCCCTGAAAAACCGAAGAAGAGAGCATGCCAAATGATATTGTTGGGTATAAAAGACAGATTATCCTGAGAAAAATTGTCAAATCAGATGCTATATGTGCCGCACCCTCGGCTTGTGTAAATACCGCAGCGATCTGAGGCGCGAAAATGAAAGTTGCCACTGCTATTACAGCCTCCATCAAGAAACCGATTTTTACCGCGTAGAGATGGGCTATACTTACTTTCTCAAATGCACGTGCACCAAAAGCAGCTCCAGTTACCGGGACAACTGCGGTAGCGATACCAATCGTCGGCAGGACAGCTATACTTACCACTCGCCATCCGGTAGAGTAGATTGCCACACCGTCTGTGCTACTCACCATAACTATTATGACATTCATTATCAACATCATGAATGACATGGAAAGCATCATCACCGAAGCAGGCAGACCAACTCCGAAGAGATCCTTAACAATCTCCTTATCGCATTTGAAGTCGCTGAACTTAAATGATACATAGGTATCTTTTTTGATAAGCAGCCAGTTTAACATGATAATAGACGAGATGCCCAGTGATACGAGTGTAGCCCAAGCAGCACCTGCAACACCCAAACCAAAGGTGTAAATAAAAATGGGGTCTAATACGATATTCAGACCTGCACCCAATGCCAGGGCATACATGGCTCGCATGGCATCTCCCTCACTCCGCAGTATTGCATTCGCGATGTTAGTGAAAAATATAAGAATACTGCCGGCAAAGATAACTCGACCATACGCGACAGCCATGTCGAAGGTCTTACCCGCACCAATTAGTGCGAATAGCTCATCAACAAAAACAAGAAGTGGTATCGTGAAGACAGTCGCAAGTAACACCATGATAATGATTGTATGAACCGCTACATTGCCTGCACCCATCTTATCCCGGGCACCAATCCTGCGGGATATAGCGGACCCTGTTCCTACACCCAAGCCATTAGACAGTGCCATAGCCATAAAGAAAAAGGGGTAGACGAAACCAATAGCAGCGAGTGCGTCAACACCAAGACCAGAAACCCAAAAGGCATCAACAAGGTTGTAGATTGTTTGCACAGACATCGCCGCTATCATTGGTAATGCGAGTTTGATAATGGCCTTTTTAGGATCGCCAAGTAATGTCTTAACGCCCTTCGTTTCCCCCTTCTGCGATGACACATCAGAAATGCCCTTCTCGGATGACTTGGTATTCACGTGAGTTTGTATCCTTTTGTATTCCTTTTAATTTTTGTATGATGATTCAAGAATTATACGCTCGGTTGAACTCAACGAGTATATTCAAATATGCGGAGGGGGAGACTTTCGCACGAATTTACTGGTAAAATCATAAGGATTAGCCGCCCTTATAGGTTATTTTAGCTTTTCCGCTATTAACAAGCCGATATTTGGTCGTTAAAGGTTTAGAATGAACTGTTGAGGAAAAATGAGACCATAACCTTGCATCCTTAGTGCGCCTTTGCCCTTTCGCATTCATCGCTTTCAAATAAAATAATGACTCTCTTTAAAAAGCTTATTTCATATCCCCTTCGCTTTTCATCTTCATCGCTTTTTAGCGCCCTCAGTATCACGGATTACCGTGTTTAAAGCTTCTTAAACTCCGAAAGCACGGCGTCTACTTTATCGGTCACCTTGTATATTCTCAGTGCTCTCCCCTTTGACTTCTTCGCTTCTGATATTTCGTACCTGCTGCTAACGAATCCGTATTCTTCCAGGATATTTAAATTGTAATTAGTAGCACCGGGTCGTCCATCTTCTCCCATCGCTTTGCTTATCTCGGTTATATTCATCGGCTTCTCGGCAAGTAGTTTTACTATCTTAAACATCATTGGGTGCAGAAGAGTGTACACATCA
>JAUWQN010000082.1 GCA_030611045.1 Methanosarcinales archaeon | reverse complement strand
ATGAAGGTAACAGGAGAGACCTTTTCTTTTCGAAATAAAGAAAGAGGAGCCAAAGAGGCAAGATACTAAAGGTATCTAAACTTTCAGGCAAAAGGACTGTTACCGGACAGAACTCTGGAGATCTTTATATAAAGAAGTGACGACGGGGCAATTCCTAATCTTTAGGAAAAACCACATAGAGTTTGCTAGAAAGTATTTCCTAATTCTTTGGGAAGAATCTTTCAGGTAAAAGGACAGAGTAAGAAAGTAATATAATTATTTTCTTATTCTGTCTTTTTTATTTTACTTAGATATGCTTTTTTGTATTTCTATCATGTTTTAAGAAATTAAAATATTTCCATTATGTCAAAAGTAAAGGAAATGGGGTCCCAGTAAACTCCACAGGAAATTATTTTGTCAAGGTATCAGCTTTCGAGTACATTTTTATGTGAGGCATCAGGCTCCTTGTTTGCATCCGATATATATTTATATAGAAGCCCAAGTTTTTTAATGAACATCCTCTTTTACTGACAAAATACTTGACATATTTTAAAATATCTGCTATACTTATACATAACTCGTATATATGAAGTATATCGGGTATATGAGAATATGTAGACGATGGAGGCGAGAGCATGAGAAAAGCCCAAGAAAATGAAATGCCACGCGATCGATTCAAACGGCTGGCTACACTTCGGACGAATGAAGTACTTAACCGGCTTAAAATACTGGGAAACTGCGCCAACAGACAAGCCTACGAGTACACAGAAAAAGACGTTGAAGCCATATTTTCAGCTATCGAGCGAAAAGTCAAAGAAACCAAAGCAAAATTTCATTTTCCAAAGGAAGAGGGGTTCAAACTCTAATGATAGGGGTAGGTAATATGTGGAAATTCAGGAAATTGACTGAGGGAGAACTAGAGCGGGATCCCCATGAGGCCGAATTCTTTAACGTCGGCGATATTGATCCGGCGGCCTCGCTGATACGGGAGATAATACAGAATTCATTGGATGCCATGCAATCAGGAACGAATTCTATACGCGTCCGGTTTACATTCGGTAAACATGCGAAATCGGACGATGATCCCTATTATGGTGGATTAATACCGCACATTGAGAGTTGCGAGTTGTTACCAGAGGTATACTCAACAAATGACGGAGTCTGCTTTCTAACGATTGAGGATTTTGAAACCACCGGACTGGATGGACCCGTAAAACGCGAAGAAATTAAAGAAGGTAGAAGTGGCAACTATTACAACTTCTGGTTGTGTGAAGGAAAATCCCTGAAATCAGGGCAGAATGCTGGCAGGTGGGGACTAGGCAAAACCGCATATCACGTTGCATCAGCCCTCCGTTCATTCTGGGGTTTTACAATAAGACAGGATGACCAGCGTCGATTACTACTCGGTAAGTCTCTCCTGAAAACTCACCTATATAAGGGGGCAACGTACGATTATTATGGTTATTTTGCTGGAGACGACTACAAACCAATAGAAGGGAAGGAAGTGCTGGATGATTTCTGCAGAAGATTTGCGATAACGAGAAATGGGGAACCGGGTCTTTCTGTAGTGATTCCTATGCCTGTTAAGGATATTAATTATGACGCCATTATCCGTTCAGTCATCATTCACTATTTCTTCCCCATTATAAAAGGAATGTTAGTTGTTGAGGTCAATCATGATTCGACACAGACAATTTTGAATGCTTCGATTCTGCGTGATATTGCTCGGCAACAGGATTGGGAGAACAGTCCTTGGACAGGCCAGCCGGTAGATTCCTTAATGGAATTCCTTGAAGATGCAATAACAATGCCAAGCGCAAAGATAATTTCACTACAAATGCCTGAAGGAACTCCGAAAATGACGGAACAGCTCTTTGCAGATAAGCTGGAGGAGGTTCGTAAATTATTTTCGGAGAACAAATTGCTGTGGTTGCGGGTGCCGGTAAAAATAAAAGAAAATGGAAAGCCCGAAGTTAATTCGCACTTTGATGTGTACATTCAAAAAGATGAGTCACTGAGCAAATCCGATGAGTTCTATATCAGGGCGGGCATCACAATTTCCGAGATTAAGAAGCTGGGCAACAGGCGGGTTCGTGCCTTGCTTTCAGCACAGGATGGCGCTGTCTGCACGTTCCTTGGCGATTCCGAATCGCCTGCTCACACTGACTGGAAGGAGAGAACCGAAAATTTTCAAAACAAATATCACAGAGCATCCGGTACGCTGAGGTTCATCAAATCAAGCATGCAAGCGATCGTTGGAATTCTGGACCAACCACCTCCCGGGCTAGAACGGAATTTTCTGCGGGATATATTCTTTATTCCTGAAAGTGTTGAAGAGGAAGGCCCTGTAGGCAAACCGCCACCCCCACCCCCACCGCCGCAACCCCAGATATTTGATGTCAGCAGGATTCTTGGGGGATTTCGTATAAAGCTTTCAAACGAGGAAGTCAACCTTCCCACTCAAACGTTCATCAGGATAGCTTACGATATACGCAGAGGCAATCCTTTTAGCAATTACCATCCTATGGACTTTGATCTTACCAATCAGACACTAAATATTAATGTGGTTGGTGGCGATGTTGTGGCTCTAGGTCAAAATCACCTGAGAGTATCTGTGAGGGAAGATAACTTTGAAATACAGGTGACAGGTTTTGATAATCATCGGGATTTGATAGTAGATGTTCGGGAGGAGAGACAATGAAGCGAAGATTCAATTATACAAATCGGAAAAGGATTGCTCTGGATAGAATATCAGTTACGCTTAACCTGATAAATAATACAGCTGAATCATTTGATGCCATTGTCAGGCTCGACGGCATGGATCTACTTGATGAAGCTAACTTGTATATAGAGGCTTATCATCGTACTGATCTCATGCGATATCATTTCGGTACGGTGGGGAACATTACAATCCCTAAGGACCTAAATCTGTCTCATCTCGCTCATCATGAAAAACTGAGGTTTCGTGTGCTGGTTGTGGATGAATCTGGTGAGCGCGGATTGATCCTTGCATCTGCTGACAGAATTCGACCCACCAATGAGGGGGAGGGCGAGGATCAGAAGCGCCCTATTCTCCCCGTTGATTTCCGTGATCTTGGACGGCAGGTCTGGAGAATGGAATATGATGGAGATGAACCTATCTTGCTGATCAATGAGAGAATCCCAAATATTCATAATCTGGCAAAATCAGATCCCCGTTTCCACCTATACATATACCCGGCAGTGATTCACGATTTGTTTACCCATATGATCTTTGTTGATGGGGTTGACGATGTTGATGATCCTGCACAGGATTGGCATAGGAATTGGCTCACATTTGCTACCAGATTTTTGCCGAAGGAGGATATCCCGGAACATCTTAGCCAACGGGATAAGGAATTTGATTCTCAAGACGTTCTCAGATGGATTGACCGATTAACGGAAGAATTCTGCTCTTCACGAAGCAGAGAGTGGCTAAAATTACTCACTCTTGAGGAGGTTGGCTAATGGCAGTAATTCGAGTGCTGACTGATAAAGGAATTGAACTCTTTATCAACTATATCCAGGAGATCAAAGAGGGTTCTAGGGCACTTCCTCCCATCGATAAGCTTAGTCGCGTGCCATGGTCTTGGGAATTTTCTCCACGCGTCGAGGTTGAAAACCTATCAATAACAACACGCATGGAACTTGGTAAATATTTGGTAGACCTTTTTGAAGCTAACAGTGTGGATCGCAAAGACATATTAAATAATCCCGGAATGTGGTCTTGGCTCACACTATTATGGTTCGACGATCTATGCCCTGTTGAATCTGATGGTCTGCGAAAAGTCCGTGAAATTTCCCGTTACGTATGTAGCTCGCATTATACGGATTACTATCGTCATCTAGTGTAGTGCGTCCAACGCTTCTTTACATTTGGCGATCTTCGCCAAAATGCGCTCCACCGGAGCGCTCCAGATGAAAATCTTTGGATTTTGGTTGTGATTTTCCAGATAGTCTTTGATAGCTTTGATCAAGGCTGAGA
>JAUWQN010000026.1 GCA_030611045.1 Methanosarcinales archaeon | reverse complement strand
GGGTGCTTTTATTCCCCTGATGACGCATATCTGTTATTGACTACGTATGTGAATAGCTAATCAAATGCCTCCGTTTACTGGAAATAGTGGCAAAGTTTGTTGATATAAAGTCGGTGATTATTTATACTCTGAAACTTAGGTCCATATATATTTTTTCGATGCATGCTTGTATTGTTTCTCCGCCCATCCATTCCAAATGCTTTTTCAAAAGTTCCAGGTCGAAGATTCGTTCCCAACTCCTCATGAGTTCTTCCTTAAATGGTGAGGGTGGAGACCAGTTTTCCCAACCTATTTTTATTCCCGCCTTTTCGCAGCGGTTGTCCCAATTATCACTTTCCACTTCTGACAGAGACAAATACCAGCAATTGAGAACCGTGTGCCAGGCTTCAAAGTCAGACAATAATACTCGGTTAGAGCTAACGATAAATTCAACTCGCACTCTCCTGTTGTACCACGAGGTAAGTGCCCACCCACTCCGCCGCTATGATAAACTTTCGATGAAGTCCTGCTCAAGAACGGGAGCGGGAACAATATCCAAAAACATTATTCCTGATTCTCTCAAGAGTTCCAGGAATTTACGCACATCTTCTTCCGATAAGCCGTAAAATTCTATAAAATCACTAAAAGGTGTCAGTAAGATGGAACTGCCAGCAGTGGTAATTTTCCCCCTGGGAAATCTATTTGAAGCGACATCACTCAAAAACGTTTTGATAAATGGTGCAGCATCGGAATCTGATAGTTTCACCGCCATTGCTTCTCTGTTAACGTGTCTCAGGTAAGCTTCTTTGAACATTTCATAAAAATCCAGTTCAATGCCATCCAGGGCCTCTTCATATTCGGGGAGAGATGTATGCGCAACTAACACTTTAAGGAATCCTTTTCCTGTGTCCACCGCTTCCAGCAGCTCCTCCTCTTCATCGTTCAGTAAAAGAGCAAGGTAGGGTTTCAATCGTGATTCCATTAAGCTATCATCTCTACACAGAAACGGGATATCAGTCCTGTATCGCACCCGAAATCGCAATATCAGCAACGCTACGTAGACACCAAGTGCTTTGGCATCCTTGTCTATCCATTCCTTTCCGAACCATGATTCCGTTTCTTCTGTCATCAGGTATAGGTTGGGCCTGCTAAGATATTAGTTTTACTTCGGTCGGGATAAGCGAGCGAAGCTATAACGGTTTTGGCGCTGTTTTCCACAATCTATATCTGTGTTATCAGGACTTGAAATAATCCTTGAACAGAGCCACCACGATCTTGCTCAACAGAAGTAAACCTATCAAGTTGGGAATGGCCATCAGAGCATTGGTAATATCAGAGAACAGCCAGATTTCCACAAGGTATATAGCCGCCTTTGGCAGGTCCACCACACCGGCGCCTATGACGATCCCCACCAGGAATACAGAATAATATACCCTGAGAAAGAACCTGTAGAATCTGACATCTTCTGTCACTTTTTTCACAAAGTATGAGAGGCACTGCTTGCCATAGAATGACCATGTCAGTATGGTGGTAAAGGCAAACAGCACCATTCCGAACGTTATCACCAAATCGCCAGCATATCCTATCTGTGAGTTGAATGCATGGATGCTCAGCGAGGTACTGGTCTTGCCAGTCTCCCACGCTCCTGTGGATACAATGACCAGACCGGTCATGGAACAGACCACGATGGTATCAATGAACGGCCCGAGCATGGCAATCAATCCCTGTCGGACGCTGTGCGGTGTCTTTGCCGTGGCATGCGCCATTGGGGCGCTGCCCAGACCTGCTTCATTGGAGAAGACCCCTCTGGCGATGCCAAACCGCATGGCATGGGCCACGGTAGCCCCGGCGAATCCGCCGACTGCTGCTTGACCTGATAAGGCGCTCTCGATTATCAGCAAAAAAGCCCCAGGAATCGCTTCGTAGTTCAATATCAGAACAACCATGGCTGCTGAAATGTAAAGAGTAGCCATGAAAGGTACCAGACTTCCAGCTACATGCCCAAGTCTCTTAATTCCGCCAATAACAACAAGCCCGACCATCAATGCCAGTAGTAAGCCAGTGGCAATCCCGGGAATATGGAACGTCTCATTTAATGCAAGGGATACAGAGTTAGCCTGGGCCATATTGCCTATACCAAAGGATGAAAAGATGCCAAAGGTGGCAAATGCCATACCCAATGCCAAGCCCAATCGCGGATGTTTCAACCCACGCTCAAGATAATAGAATGGTCCGCCTATCATGGTACCATCAGGCAGTTCTTCCCTGAAATGCAGGGCAAGTGTACATTCAACGAACTTTGTTGCCATTCCCACAATGGCGGTCAGCCACATCCAGAAAAGCGCTCCTGGTCCGCCAAGTGAGATTGCCGTGGCAACGCCTGCGATATTGCCTGTGCCGATAGTACCTGAGAGAGTGGTCATCAAAGCACGAAATGGCGATATGTCTCCCTTGCCCTCTTCCTTATGTTTGATTATGAGCCGGAGGGCATACACCAGTTTACGTGCCTGAAGTCCCCTTAACCTGAAAGTAAGGAATATACCGGTTCCGATGAGCAGGAACATCATCAAAGGACCCCAGACAATATCATCCACTGCTGTGAGAATCTGGTGTATAATTATCAAAAGTATCATCATCGCCTCGATAAGCCCTCTCCTACCATACACTCTACCCCTACTTTACACCTGCACTTAAGCACGATGGCTGTTGTATGACTTAAACTACCATACGATGGATTTATTTATCACAGAGTAGAAAAAGCTTTTCTATATTCAACCTTTCTCATTCCACTCATACTCTTTTTCAAGAACCTGCCAAGGATCCGCTACTCTCTATGCATTTCCCAGACCTGAGGGAATGAAAACGGATGAGTGTGAAACCATTCTGAAAATAAAACCGTCAGCCCATAAAAGAAGCCTCTTCTCAGCAATTAGTGCTTATATTATAAAGGGGAAAGCTTATATATCTTGTGGCTATGTAGTTGATATACCGAATATACGGGAAATTGCTGGTGGTGTATGTATATTGATAAACGAACCTTTAGTTCGTCAAATCCCGTTATACGCTATATCGGCTGTTAAAAATGAAGGAGGAGTAACTATGAAGATAGGAATCGTAATTTATTCGGATAATCCGGAAACCGTATGGAACGCTTTTCGTTTTGGGAATTTTGCATTGAACGAGGGCGACGAAGTTAAAGTATTCTTACTCGCCAGAGGTGTGGAGTGTGAGTCTCTGGACACAGATACATTTAAAGTGACAGAACAAATACAAACGTTTCTACTGAATCGTGGAGCGATTTTTGCCTGTGGTATGTGCCTTAAACTTCGGCAATCCGAAGGTTCAGAAACCTGCCCACTGTCAACAATGAAGGATTTATACGATATAATAACAGGGAGCGATAAAGTTGTTACCTTTTAAAATATCGCTGAAACAAGCACCCCACGCGAGTTTTGTATGGCCTAGGAGCGTTTTAGGACATATTTTGCGTAACTTTTTATTAAGAATTATGCTTTTGACTTTAGTAAAAAAGAAGAGGGTTTAGATGGAGGATAGCGGGAGAATATCAAATAGGGTTCTGCAGATACAAAAATCAGCAATCCACGAGATGACACGGCTATCAAAAGAAGTGAAGGATGTGGCGTTTTTATCGTGGGCGAAACCCACATCTGATACACCAGAGCATATAAAAGAAGCTGCGGTTTCTGCAATAAAGAATGGACTTGTTGGTGGATATTCTGAAAGTCCTGGTCTGCCTGAGCTGCGGGCCGAGATTGCCAAGAAACTCATGAGAGATAATAATATAGATGCCAAACTCTCACAAATTTTGGTTACTGTAGGTGCTGTAGAGGGATTATCTGCTGCTATAATGGCTGTGGTTGATCCTGGCGATGAAGTTATTTTACCATCCCCAACATACTCCACCCATATACAACAGGTCGTTATTGCCTCTGGAAGACCTGTTCTTGTTCCAACAATCGAAGAAGAAGGTTTCATTCTGGATATAGAAGGTATCAGAAAAGCAGTAACGCCAAGGACAAGAGCTATTATGTACTGCTCACCATCAAATCCAACTGGTACGGTCTTCCCCGAGAAACAACTTCGTCAATTAGCTGATATCGCTTTAGAACACAATGTAATGGTTATCACGGATGAAGCGTATGAATATTTTACTTATGATGGCTATAAGCACTTTAGCATAGCTTCAATCCCGGAAATGAAGAGGAATGCAGTTAGTTGTTTTACATTTACGAAGACGTATGCTATGACTGGTTGGAGAGTTGGTTATTTACATGCTCATGAGAACTTGAGTCCACACATCACCAAAGCACACATCCCTTTTGCCATTTGTGCACCTGTAGTATCGCAATACGCAGCACTTAGCGCGCTGAAAGGGCCTCAGGATTGTGTTAGACAATTCAGCGAGCACTACCTCTCTGCTCGCAATGTAATGTGCGAGCGGCTTGACGAGTTCGATTCTGTCTTTGAATACCAAAAACCAAATGGTTCTTACCTCATGTTCCCAAAGATATTAGTAAAGGAGGGTAGAGATTCAACGACGTTTTGCAAAAAATTGTTGAAAGAAGCACGAGTATCAACAACACCGGGAATAGCTTTTGGTCCAACGGGCGAAGGACATTTACGCTTATCGTTTTGTGTCTCTGAGGATGAGATAAATAAAGCGTTTGATCGAATGGAAGTTTATTTTAGTTAATTGTTAACCGACCAATGTAAACCAAAAAGAGGTATTCAATTCAAAATTATAAGATTAGCTTAGCTTTAAGATAACTGGTTATGGAGGCGAAGGCAATTAAGAATGACCCTGTGGATAGATGAAAAACTTGCAGTTGGGCCGATGCCATCAGAAGATCTCGTTGAGGACTTGGCTAAAACTTTCAACGCCGTTGTGGTTCTTTTGGAAGACTGGGAACTTGATTATGATATACAAGTTTGGTCGAAATTTGGGATGAAGGTAAAACACCTACCCACTCCTGATTTTGGAATACCAAGCTTAGATGACCTGCATGGGTTGATAGACTGGATAAAACGGGAAACTGAGGATGGGAGTGCAGTATTTGTGCACTGTTATGCTGGTATTGGAAGAAGTGGAATGGTTGCAGCAGCTTACCTAATCTCAAAAGGATACAACGTGGATGCAGCGATAGAGCATGTTAGAGTACGTGTAGGTGGTGCGATAGAAGTTTATGAGCAAGAGCAACTTTTGAGGCTCTTTGCTAAGAAATAGCAATTAGCCGAGGTGTTATGGGCGAAGGAGTGAGATAGGGTTTTAGATTGCTTATAGTTATCTTAAAAAGATATACTCATACTAACATACATGAATGAAATAAGGTACACACCAATTGGAATTATTCATTCTCCATTCAAAGAACCACATGGCACGCCCATACAAGCAGCAGTCTCTCAAGATGCAGAGGGCACGGTCGAGATCTTTCCTGAATATGCTGAAGGTCTCATGGATATAGACGGGTTTTCACATATTTGCTTGATCTACCATTTCCATTTATCAGAGGGCTTTTCCTTAAAAGTAAAGCCCTATCTCGACGATCAGTTACATGGAGTTTTTGTTACTCGGGCACCGGCTCGCCCCAACCCTATCGGCATATCTATTGTCCGTCTCGTCAAAGTAGAGGGAGTAAAACTATACATTCGGGATGTAGATATCGTTGATGGTACACCGCTTTTAGACATAAAACCGTACGTTCCCGAATTTGACGTTCGAGAAGTAGAGAGAATAGGGTGGCTTGAAAAGCATGTGCATAAGCTTCGTACGGCAAAGGATAATGGGCGATTTATAACCTGAAACCCGAAGCGGCTGGCTATAAGAAAAGATAGTGTTCAAATTTCAACGGCTGCACACTGCCTAACAAAGGTGATATGAAGTATTCAGCGGTGTAAAACATTACAGGTTGGTGCAAATCCAGAAACTTAAATTTATGAGTGCAAAAATGTATTTATTGAGATGGTGAACATGAAAAAACTAATATTAAGTAGTCAAAAAACCAGTTCTGGAACAATACATCACTTGAGGGTAGAGGGAGTGAAGGATATAAGTGACTTAAGAAAGATTTATAACGGACTCCCTGGTAACCGAGAAAAAATTCACTATAACACAAAATTCCACAAGGGGACTTTAGAACTGGTCGTCGGGAACGTAGACATAAATCAGCTATTAGAAAAGGGCGGCTATGAAAAAGCTGAGAATTACACAAGTACACAATGATATCGCACGTAAAAGCCGGATTTTACTGAAATTTCTTCTCAACTTCCGCTTCCGCTTTACCTTTAGCTTTGGCTTTAAAAACACCACAGCCAATATATTTCTGCTCATACCAGATCGTCATATTCATTTTAGGGCAGAGATACCGCTCATTCTCTACTTTACGCTCGTCAAAGTACTCGCATCTCCTGCATAAGTCCTTCATCGTCGTTTCAACCCGCATCTTGAACAGCCATTACACCTACGCCACAACAATTTCTATAAATGAAGTTCAACGATTTATAAAAATAGAAATTTTGATATGGTAGAGTCCATTTGAATTCCTTGCGGGCCGTTGACCAAAAAGTAGAAAACTGAAGCGGCTGTGGAAGAAGGGCAAGGAAAATATATATGTTAAGTTAAGAACTCGCAAATCTTATTTATCAAACTTCAAAACGTATTCGTTATTGATGGATGGGTGAAAGTCAAATAAATGAAGCTGTTTGCACACTTGATCGAAGAACGAAACTTCCATAATGCATGGGCCAAGGCAATCCATGCGGTACTGCGTAAGGGCACCGATCTGGTTATCGGCGGTGGTGATGAGCGAAAACCGATAAGAGATTCGTGCATGCTGATCAGTATGACCGATAATGCAATCAAGCAAATCGAAGCACGAGAATTGCACCCTCAGTACCCCTTCAGGCGAATAGAGGAATATTGTAATGAGTTTACGAGACCATTCTTAGAAGAGTACAGATCGAAGCCCGTAAATGAGCGGTTCAGTTATCTTTATTTTGAACGGTTGGCACATTACGAAGCGCCTTCCAGTTCCAGCAGTTCGGATCAAATAACGTTATTAAAGAACGCGTTAGCTGACCAAATCAAGCAGAATATAACCTCAAATAGATCTCAGGCAATTACCTGGTATGTTCCCTCTGATATACAACAAAGTTCACCGCCCTGTTTGCAACGGATACAAATTCGATATATACCTGAAAATAACGTGGATGTCCATCTTACATGGCGATCAAGAGATCTATTTGCCGCGTGGCAACCTAATATAGTCTGCATAACCGAGATGCTTAATCGTGAAGTAATAAAGCCAAATAACTGCCAGATAGTAAGAATAATCGATTACAGTGATTCATTACACATTTACGCACGAGATTTGGAAGATGCAAAGAAGGTTAAATTTGTACCGGTAAGCCCTCAGGAAATTTAGATTAGAGCTGTTATGAAGAGCGAATATGATTTACCTACCCCATTAAGAAAAAAGAAAATGGATTCTTGCAGCTATAGAACATTAGCGGAGGATGCAAATCTGGAAGCATGACATAAATGATAAAGAGGTGGTAGTGATCAGTACACTCCGATTCCGAAACTCGAAGCGGCTATGGAAGAAGTGAGAGGGAGGGTAGTTTGGAGAGTTTTCCATTAATGAATCCCAAAGACGAGTTCAAATAATATCCAATGCTTTTTGAAGGTATTTAAGTAATAGGGGTCCATTATAATGTGGAGGTATAATATGATGAGATCAAGTAATTTTGACAGAAGCAAAGGTTTTGATCGTGGACCACGAGAGATGCATACGGTTACGTGTGCGGACTGTGGTGAAGAATGTCAAGTACCATTTAAACCAGATGGCTCCAGACCTGTTTACTGTCAGGAATGTTACCAGAAACATCGACCGAAGAGATTTTAGTCGAGAATGCGTAGGTAGGTAAGTAATATTGGAACGATTTTTCCTCTTGTCAAAAATAACTAGGGGAAAATATCTCTCTTTTTTAACAAAGCTTTGTAAAACTCACGAATTTTACATCCCACAATCCACCAAATACTTTTAACATCTGAGTAAAGTAAACCATCACCCGAAAAAGCGATAATGCTGAAAAGCCCTCAGCAACTACGAAAGGAGCAGTATCTTTCTTTCGTGCTCTCAAATTTCAACGGACTAACAATGAATGCCATTATGAAGGTCTATGATTGACGTATTCTCTTATCATTATGGAACTGGAACATTACAGGAGACTTCAAATCCAGAAGCATCATATCAGCAGGAGTTCATAAAGATATAAAGAAAGGTGTTATTTTTTGAGTAGAAAAGAAGAAATGAGGACGTTTCGTCCAAAACGATGTCATTGTCATGCCAAACCGGTAAAACAAAAATAAATAGTCAACTGCTTATTAGTTTGTATTATCCTGTAAGTTGATTGTATCATGGCCGGGGTGTGGTAGAGGCTATCCCTGGGGACTGTGGATCCCTAGACCTGGGTTCGAATCCCAGCTCCGGCCCTTATATAAAATAGTATTAAACCATGCAGGCGATAATTGTAGGCTCGGGCGCCGGCGGCGCTACTGTAGCGAAAGAACTGTCTAATAAGGGTGTAGATGTAGTTCTTATAGAAAAAGGACCTGCTATAGATGCAAAAGACGCTTCAAAATACTACTCAAATATTGATTCAGAAGTAAAGATTCTGAGGACATTCTGTTTAGGTGGTACCACTACGGTATCAGCCGGTAACGGAGTACGAGCTTTAGAAAAAGAGTTGCGAGGGTTAGGGATTGACCTGAGTGATGAGTTTGAGGACGCAGAGCGAGAGCTTGTGGTGAGAACTCTTCCCGATTCGCACTTTGGTGAAGGAACCAAGCGGATTATGGTGGCTGCCGAGAATCTCGGATTTGACGTGAAGAAGATGCCAAAGTTTATTGACCCTGCGAAATGCACACCGTGTGGTAAGTGTGCGTCTGGCTGTCCGAACGACGCGAAATGGAGCGCACTCGAATTTGTAAAGGCTGCGGAAAAGAACGGTGCGAAGATACTGACAGACATGCCTGTTGACGATATAATTGTGGAGGATGGTGAAGTGGCTGGAGTGAGAAGCAAGGATAAAGTTATTTCAGCAGATATAGTTGTTCTTTCCGCAGGAGCTTTGGAAACGCCCCGGCTGCTGAAAAAGCAGGGGCTGCCTACTACACCACATATTATGTTCGTTGACACTTTCACTACAATTGGTGGTGCTCTCGAAGGGATAAAGTTGAACAAGGAAGTAACAATGAACGCTCTCATAACATTCGAGGATTTCATTCTCTCTCCACATTTTTCCAACCAGTTGGTGAAAAGGATGGAAGCGAGGGGGGTAAAGGTTTCGTCGGAGGATGTACTCGGGATAATGGTGAAGATAAAAGATGAAGAAGTGGGAGAAGTAGATGGGGATGTGAAGAAAGTTGTTACGAACAGAGATGCAGTTCTACTCTCAGAAGGGGCTACTATCGCAGGGTCTATATTAAAGAAAGCTGGTGCCGATCCCTCAACCTTTGTCTCCACACCGGTACGAGGCGCGCATCCTGGTGGGACTGCAAGAATTGGTGAAGCGGTGGATAAAAACCTGGCGACCGAAGTAGATGGGTTGTACGTAGCGGATGCATCAGTGCTTCCTGCATCACCTGGCGCTCCACCTATACTGACGATTGTCGCTTTAGCGAAATATGTTTCAAAGATCATTCTAACTCGGTCATAAGTAAAATAGACTGTCATGTCCTATGTCCGCACTCTAAAAATCACGAGTTCCAAGCATTTTAACTATGTCAATTTCATCTTGGGATAGCCCACTTTTTTATAACACGGAAAGAACTATGATAATATATCAAATAGAGGTAGCAATTAAAATGTTTGAAAAGGTGAAGGAAGTACTGGAAAGGGATATCAGTCCTTTTTTAGCAATGGAAGGCGGCAATATAGAACTGGTGAACTTCGTTGAGGCGACGCTGAAGGGAAAGATTCCAGAGGTAACGGGAGTAGTTGCTGTATAAGTTTTATAAGTTGGATAACTGAGAGTGTTAAAAAGAGTTGTTAAATTGGGGGGGGTGAGCGTGTATGGGTGAGGAGTTAGAAGAATTGGTAAAGCGAATAAAGGCGAAGGATTTAAAAGAGGAAGCGAAGAAGAGAGGAATAAAAACCGCTTGTGTGAAGAAGATAAATCTCGCTAAACAATTGCCACGGGAAGTCGTGGAAGAACTCAGTTCCAAGTCTAAGGAATGACCAAGGAGTTTTGCGTGCTGTTCTGCACGACGAGTGTGGAAGAATCCGCGAAGATAGCACGGATGTTGGTAGAGGAACGATTAGCAGCATGTGTGAATATTACAAACGTCACTTCTTATTATAGATGGGAAGGAGAGTTCTGCGAAGATAAAGAGGCTTTGCTAATAATAAAAACCGTAAAAAGCAAGGTAAATAAGATTATCGAAAGAATAAAAGAAATTCATAGCTATGAATTGCCGGAAATTATCGCACTACCGATTGTCGCAGGCTATGATAAGTATTTAGAATGGGTGGACGAGTCGGTAGGATGAAAAGGTTGACTTCTTATCACAATCAAAACCCCGTCACGACTATGTATTTGATTACTCTTTTTTAATCACTTCTTTTTATTTCAGTCAGGTCACAACACAACCACGCCACACAGCAATAAATTGAGCGGCATCCCTGCCCGGTGAGTTATAACACAACACACGCATTAAATTCCCCTATAGATATTTCTGCCTGTCTTAGTATTTTCCTCAACGTCCCTTTCTTAAGTGCTTTATGTAGCGGGACAGAAAATACTCTGTAATTCTTCTGTAACACTACATGGTCTCCTTTTCCCAATCTAGCCGTAAAGCCTAATTTCACGAGTGCTTTGACAGTTTCTTTTCCAGAAACTACAGGCAGTTTCTTAGACACTTACTTCCACCGTAGAAATTTCGGCTACTTCGCGCAACCCTTTTACTTCCTGATTAAGCACCTCTAACACTGCTTCAATAACCTCTTTTATATTCTTAAGAGTTTCTTCCTTTGATTCACCTTGGGTAATCGCACCCGGTAATTCGAGGCATTGCGCAGAATACCCGCCTTCCTCTTCTTTTTCAAGGATTATTGTATACTTCATGGTCAAAGCTTATGTTGGGTTTACATATATAAGTCACATACCCCGTACTTAAGTTATGGCGCCTATATTTCTATCAAATTTAAACGCTATTGATTTCTGAAAGGAAAGTGAAAAGCTAATGATTCGTGTCGGTGTTCATGTTTCAATTGCAGGGTCAATGGATAAGGCTGTGGATCGTGCGCAGGAAAAGGGTTGTAATACATTCCAGATATTCACGAGAAACCCCAGAGGCTGGAAGATCAAAGAGCTTACAGAGGCTGCCGCCGTAAGATTCATCGAGAAGGTTGAGCATTCCGGGATATTCCCGCCTGTGGATCACATGCCTTACCTTCCCAATCTTGCCGCACCGACTGATGAGGTTTATAAAAAATCGGTACCCGCGCTTATCGAAGAATTGAAGCGGTGCGACGCTTTGCAGATTCCTTACCTTGTCACTCATCTTGGCAGTCATCGAGGACACGGCAAAGAAAAAGGGCTTCGGAGGATAGTGAACGCGATCAACACGGCATTCAGTGAAGTAGATGTGGATGGAGATAACAGCGTGATGCTGCTCCTTGAGAACACTGCGGGCACGAAGAACAGCATGGGCGGAACATTTGAGGATATACAAGCTATTATGGCTCGTATTGAGCATAAAGAACGGATTGGAATCTGCTTTGACACCTGCCACGCCTTTGTTGCAGGATATGAATTGCAGACTGAAAAGGGCCTGAATGCCACGATGCAGCATTTTGATGAAGTTATTGGCCTTGGACATCTGAAGCTCATTCATCTCAATGATGCAAAAGCAGGTCTTGATTCGAGATCAGATCGGCATGAGCATATTGGGCTTGGGTACATCGGAGAGGCGGGTTTTCGCGTGATTCTCAAAGACGAACGCATAAGGGAGCTACCGATGATCCTTGAGACTCCCGTTGACAACCGGAGAGGTGATCGTGATAATATCCTGAAGGTAAGAGAACTTGCCGGTCAACAGTGAAAAGGGCATAAAGCTTCCCGGCCTATTTCATAAAGTATCTTAATATGTTAGATACATTACAGGAGGGTATTATTGTGAAGGAATATCTGCTTGGAAATGCTGCGATTGCAAGAGGTATCCTCGAGGCAGGTGCAGGTGTTGTTACCGGTTATCCTGGGACTCCGGCATCCGAAATTGTGGAGGCTGCGGCATATTTTGCTAAGAAGGACGATCTCCATGTGGAATGGTCGGTCAATGAAAAGGTAGCCGTAGAGGTTGCCATCGGGGCCTCGTGGACGGGAACGCGAGCGGTAGCCGTGATGAAACATGTGGGCCTGAACGTTGCTGCAGACCCTTTTATGACGCTGGCCTACACTGGTGTGCGGGCTGGGCTTGTGGTGATTGCCTCAGATGACCCGTTCTGCCACTCATCCCAGAACGAGCAGGACTCGCGGCGATATGCTCAGTTCGCCTGCATCCCCTGCCTGGACCCTGCAGATCCGCAGGAGGCGAAAGATATGTGCATCTTTGCCTTTGAGCTTTCTGAGAAGCTGGAGTTGCCTGTTCTGCTCAGACCAACCACACGGGTCTCACATGCTAGAGCTGATGTGGAGGCAGGGCAAATAGAAGAAGGGCGTTCGAACCCCGAGTTCTTGAAGAATCCCGCCAGATGGGTTATGCTTCCGGTACACGCTCGGCCACGCCATACCGAGCTTCTCAAGAAGCAGGATCGGGTCAGAGCAGCCCTGTCAGATGTGCCTTGGAACCGACTCGTGCTGCGCGGCGAGCTGGGGATCATTGCTTCAGGGATATCTGGTCTCTACGCTGAAGAGGCGATAAAGCAGTTGGACACAGATATTTCCATTCTACGGATCGGCACCGTCCCTCCTCCTGATGAGCTGTGTTCCGAGTTTCTCAGACATGTAACCAAGGTGATGGTGATCGAGGAGCTGGAGCCAGTGTTAGAGGAATACGTGGAGCGATTGGCAAGGGCGCAAAATCCCGATCTGGAGATCCTCGGCAAGAGGTCAGGTCACATCCCGCGTGAGGGGGAGTTTGATTCCCTTACAGTTAGAAATTCAATTGCAGAGATGTTTAATCTCCCGGTGGAGGAGGTTTTATCTCTTAAGGAAGCCAAAGAGATCCTGCCGCCCAGACCCCCAGCGCTTTGTCCGGGATGCAGCCACCGAGCAACCTACTATGCCATGAGGAAGGCATTCGGGAAGGATGCAATCTTCCCGAGTGATATTGGGTGTTACACGCTTGCCGTCCCAATGGGAACCATTGATACTTGTCTCTGCATGGGCGCGAGCATAACTGTAGCCAGCGGGATTAGATTCGGAGGCGAGGAGCGGGATATATGTTGTAGCATTGGAGACTCGACATTTCTTCATGCCGGACTGACCGGATTGCTCAATGCCGCTTACAATAAGGCCAGAATAACCGTCGCTATACTGGACAATTCGACCACGGCGATGACTGGACATCAGCCCCATCCGGGAACAGGCTTCACTGTAAGCGGCGAGAAGACAAAAGCAGTATCTATTGGGGCTCTCGCTAAGGCATTGGGGGCAGACTTTGTCGAGACTGTGGATCCATACGATATTGACGCGACAATAGAGTCTTTCAAGCGGGCACGGGAGTTTCAAGGGCTATCTGTGGTTATTGCAAAGCGGGCCTGTGTGACTAATGCGAGAAGAGCAGGCATAAAGCGAAGACCGTTTATGGTTAACAATGAGAACTGCAACGGGTGCAGGGAGTGCGTGGAGTTTGGCTGCCCGGCAATCGAGTTCGACGAGGATAATGCTCGAATCAACGCGCTCTGTTCCGGGTGTGGAGTATGTGCCCAGATCTGTCCCAGTAATGCCATCAAGGTGGTCGAATGAAGACATCAGAGTGCGACATCGTTGTGGTCGGTGTTGGTGGTCAGGGAGTGATCTTGATCTCTAATATAATTGGGAAGGCGGCGATGAAGGCTGGCTACCCTGTAAGGGGTGCGGAGACGCACGGGATGGCTCAGCGCGGAGGTAGCGTGATAAGCCACATCCGGTTAGGATGCGAGTTCGGCCCACTGGTGCCAGCCGGAGGGGCAGATATATTGCTCGCTCTCGAGCCTGCTGAATCCCTAAGGTATGCCCATTACTTATCTGAAGACGGCATCGCGCTTGTGAACACCAACCCGGTACTTCCAATCACTGTGACCACAGGGCAATCGAGCTACCCACCGCTGGAGGAGATTCTTGCACCGCTCCAAAGAATATGCAGTAGCGTCAAAACTCTTAATGCGACAAAGCTGGCAGCCAAGGCAGGCAATCCACAAGCGATGAATGTCGTGATGCTGGGTGCTCTCTCCAAGTATATTCCACTACTGGAAGATATGCTCATCGAGTCACTCAGTGAGTCAATACCAGCGAAGTTTCTGGAGGTCAACAGACGCGCCTTTGCGCTTGGGAAGGGCGAGGTAGAATAGTAATATTCCCTCAGGTTAGCAAATATTATGGACTCGGAAATATTCGAAAACATGGATTCAGCGCAACTCAAAAGCTACCTACAATTTTTACTCTGGCACTATCGAGTCGTAGATGCTTTTTGGTTCATTTATACTGAAGAACAGTTTGGACGCGATGCTGCCGAGAATATAAATGAGAAAGTTTGGGGTAAGGCTGCGGAATTAGCCGCAAGAGACATCAAGAAAAGGTTCGATATCAAGGAGAAAGGCCTGAAAGGATTTGTCAAGGCGTTGAAACTGTTCCCCTGGGCCTCTATCATAAAATACGAGATTGAAGAGAAAGATGATGTGGTTGTTATTTCGGTTTCCCATTGCCCGCCACAAGAAGCACGGGTCAAACGCGGCATGGGTGAATACGCTTGCAAAAATATGCATCGTGAAGAATTTGTTCGTTTTGCTGAAGTGATTGATCCCGCTATTAAGGTTAAATGCGTGTTCGCACCGCCAGATCCGCATCCTGACAATCTCTTCTGTAAATGGCGATTTTCGCTCTCGCCATAATCCCTGCTAACCGATCAGAATAGCATATTAACTCCCTTCTCCAGATTCAAACGCAAGCTACGGAATCTCAAAAATTAGAAAATAGAGCACCGCGCGATCATATATTCTGTATCTCCACTCTTGTCGCTATCCTTACCCCCGTCTCGTTCAGCACCTGTGCTGCTCTCTTTGTGTCATCCACACGGAGTATCAGCATCGCCCGCTCGGCCTTCGCGGTCACGAACGCATAGGCGTAATCCATGTTGATGTCGTTCTCACCCAGCGTGTCCACTATCTCATAGAGACCACCCGGAATATCCTTTATCTCCACGGCAAGTACATCCGTCTCCGAGACCGTGAACCCTCCGTCACGGAGCACCCTGTACCCCTTCTCCGTATCATCAACCACCATCCGGATTACGCCGAAGTCGCCAGCCTCCGCAATTGTCAACGCCCGGATATTCACGTCTGCATCTGATAGCGTCTTTGCCACCCTGGCCATCCGGCCAGGTTTATTCTCCATAAATATAGAGATCTGCTTTATTACCCCCATTCTTACACCTTCCTATTATCTATAACACGCTGAGCCTTCCCCATCGAACGCGGGATCGTTCCAGGCTCCACCAACTCTACCTCAGCCGTGATATTCAGCACGTTCTTCAGCTCCTTGCCGACCATCTTGCTCAAGGTCATTAGATCGCTGATCTTATCGCTGAACGTTGATTCGGTCACCTCAACTTTAACCGTCATGACATCCAGCGGGCCTTTCCGATCCACAATAATCTGGTAGTTATCTCCAACCTCAGGGATCCTCATGAGTACAGATTCGACCTGGCTGGGGAAGACATTTATCCCGCGCACAATGATCATATCGTCTGTCCGGCCCAGAATTCTCATGATTCGTGGATGCGTGCGCCCGCACTCACATGGCTCGTTATTCACTATGGTGAGATCACCCATCCGATACCGGATAAGTGGAAATGCCCATTTATCCAGGGTGGTCACGACGAGTTCGCCACGCTCACCATCTTCCACATGCTCTCCCGTCTTCGGGTCGATCGCCTCGATCAGGAAGAGATCAGCCCAGATGTGGATGCCGTTCTGCAAATGGCACTCGGTGAACAGGGGCCCGCTCATCTCGCTGGCTCCGTATATGTCATATGCCTTGATGCCTGTGGCCTCCTCAATCCGCCTTCTCGTCTCATCAGACCAGGGCTCTGCACCGAAGATACCCGCCTTGAGCTTTGTATCATCTCTGATGCTCACGCCCATCTTCTGTGCAACCTCGTTTATGTGAAGGAAATATGAAGGTGTGCAGGCTATAGCAGTGCTCCCAAGATCCTGCATGAGTTCGATCTGACGCTCGGTATTGCCGGCGCCTATGGGGAGCACCGTAGCACCGATTTTCTCAGCACCGTAATGAAGCCCGAGCCCGCCGGTGAAGAGCCCATACCCATAACCAACCTGAATCACATCTCCACGTCCTAAACCTATGGATGTGAGAGCGCGGGCCAGTGAATCTGTCCACATATCTACATCTCCCTGCGTGTAGCCAACCACGGTTGGCTTCCCGGTCGTGCCGCTCGATACATGATACCGCACCACCCAGTCACCGGGAAGGCAGAACATACCTGTGGGATAGGTGTTACGGAGATCTATCTTCGTTGTAAACGGGAGTTTGGTTATGTCGCTCAGCTCTTTGATATCCTCAGGCACCACACCAACCTCCTCGAATCGCTGCCTGTAGAAGTCTGAATGAGCATAAACAAAGCGAACAACTGACCGAAGTCGATCCTCCTGCAGCTTATGCAGATCCTCGATTGGCATACGCTCGATGTTCGGATTCCAGTACTTGAACATGATAATCCTCCAAAACAACCAATGATGTTATACTATAAAAAACTATAGGTTTTGTTTGTAGATACTATAAATTGATGGGTAAATCGTATATAGTTATTACACAAACGTGAGTGATGATAAATGCTTTCCATACACAACGTGAGCAAACAGTTCGGCGGCATAACAGCCATCAAAGACGTAAGCTTTGAGATGGAGAAGGGGGAGATAGTCGGACTCGTAGGACCGAACGGCGCAGGGAAATCAACCCTCCTGAACATTGTAAGTGGAGTCTATCTACCCAGCTCAGGCACGGTCATTTTCGGCGGAGAGGACATCACATACCTGAAACCCAATAAGGTATGTAAGCTGGGAATAGCCAAGACGTTCCAGCTCGTGCAGTCTTTTCCACAACTCACGGCAATCCAGAACGTGACAGTAGGGGCGTTGTTCGGCAATTCAGAGAAAATCAGCATGAAAGAGGCCGAAGGGAAGGCCGAAGAAAAACTTGAATACGTCGGCTATCCGAGGGATAAAATAAATTACCCGGTGAAAAACCTGAACGTGGTTGAACTCAAGAGAATACAGCTTGCAAGAGCTCTCGCCACCGATCCGAAACTAATCCTGTTAGATGAGGTAACTACGGGGCTGAATCCGAAAGAGAGTAACACAGCAATATCTCTTATACAGAAGATAAGAGAATCAGGGATAACAATACTGATGGTAGAGCATGTTATGAGGATTATAATGAACGTCTCTGACAGGGTTGTTGTACTCCATCACGGTAAGAAGATAGCGGAAGGAACACCTGAAGCGATTACAAAGGATGAAAAGGTTATAAGCTCATATCTCGGAGAAAAAACATATATGTGATAACTATGCTTGAGATAAGAGGATTAAATGTCTCTTACGAGAGGGTGCAGGTGCTCTGGGACATCTCCTTTAACATTGAAGCGGGGGAGGTTGTAACCCTTCTGGGCTCCAATGGAGCAGGGAAGTCAACCACTGTGAAGACCATCCAGGGCCTGCTTAAGTCAGGGTCAGGGAGCATACGCTTCATGAACAGGAGCATTGATGAGCTTCCAGCATACAAGATAGTTGAGGAGGGGGTTGCTCTTGTCCCTGAGGGGCGAGAGATATTCCCAAAGATGAGCGTTCTTGAAAACCTAATTTTGGGAGCATACGCGTCAAGAGCAAGGGATTTACTAAAAGATAGTCTTGAATGGGTCTTCAATCTCTATCCGAAACTTGAGGAGCGAAAGGAACAGCTCGCAGGGACAATGAGTGGAGGGGAGCAACAGATGCTTGCGATTGCTCGCGCTCTGATGTCAAAACCAAAGCTCCTGATGCTGGATGAGCCATCCCTCGGTTTAGCTCCGGTAATCGTATTACAGGTATTCGATATTATCAAAAAGCTGAAGGAGGAGGGCGTTACTGTATTGCTCGTAGAGCAGAACATACACCATGCGCTTGAGATCTCGGATAGGGCATATATCATGGAAAAGGGCAGGATAATCCTGGAGGGCAAAGGCTCTGATCTTATTAATAATCACTACGTGAGAGAGGCTTACTTAGGAATGTGACCTCAGCTTGGATTTAATCTTCTCCGGGATTGATACGAATCCCTTTGGCAGGAATCTTACTACGAGGATAAGAATCAAACCTATCAGGATGTATCGCTCGTATGTCCAGCCAAAGTTCTTTAAACTCTCATCCAGAAGGGTTATAAGTATTGTGCCCAGAATCGGGCCCTCAATTGTAAGGAGACCGCCACTTATGCAATAGATTATCGGCCAGAATGATATGTCTATTCCGTACACTTCAGGGGTTATATACCCAAAGTGGTGTATCTCTAATGCTCCGGCAATCCCGGTGAAGAAAGCACTTACGGCAAACGCCATCAACTTGTACTTTGTGACGTTGATGCCCATAACCTTCGCTTCAAGCTCGTTCTCTCGTATAGCCTCCAGTGCGAGCCCGATTTTCGATTTCATTATCAGGTAGATTATGGCAATTACAATAACTGTTATAAGTAACACGAGATAATACTCATACAGGATATAATTTGGTATTGTCACAGGAATCAATTTCTTCGCAGGGATACCGTCCCAGCCGCCGGTAAGCCATGAAAGTTCTGTAGTTACTGTATGGACTATAATCGCGAAACCGAAGGTTACCATAGCGAGGAACCATTCTCTCAACCGCACACAGGTAAGACCAATAAGAACTCCAATAAATGCAGCGAAAAATCCACCGGCAAGTATTGTAGCAAAAGGAGAAATCCCGAGACTATTTGCAATTATTGCTGATGTATAGCCGCCAATGCCGAAAAAGGCTGCGTGACCTAAAGAACCCTGTCCTGAAAGAGCGAGCAGATTCCATGCTGAGGCGTACATGATAAAGACAAGCATTAGTATTAAAACAGTCAGTAAGTAGTGACTGATTCCTAAAATCAGGGGTATCAGTACTGCCAGTATCAATGAGACAATTCCAAGATATGCTTTTATGCTTAATCTACCCAGTTTCATCTTACTTACTCTCCCCTCTCCCCGAATATGCCTGTCGGCCTTAATATAAGGACTATGATTAAGATTAAGAATGCTATTGTATCCTTCCATCCAGTGAACGACATTTCATAGCCGAAAACAGCCACAAGGGCTTGCATGAAGTAGGGCACAACGTTTTCTGCTATACCCAGAGTCATGCCAGCAATAATAGCCCCTGGAATGCTACCAAGACCGCCGATGATTACGACTGCAAATGCCTTGATGGCGGGGATAGCACCCATATAAGGGTTTGCCATCTGACCGCTTATCAACCATAAGCTTCCGGCTGCCGCGGCAAGCGCAGAACCCAGAGCAAAACTGAGCATGTCCATCCTCTCCACATTGATACCCATTAGCGCGGCCGCCTCCCTGTTCTGGCTTGTGGCACGCATCGCTCTTCCGGTGGTGGTTTTCTTCATGAAGAGTTGAAAAGCAATTAGGAATACGATTGTAACTATAATAATGATAAGATAATCCAACGGGAGCTTGATCGCTCCAATGTGGACTACAACCTCGCCGTATGGACTGCGAATATATCTTGAGTTCGTTGACCATAAAAACGCCACAAGATTCTGGAACAGATATATCAAACCCAAGCTGAGAAAGATCTCGTTTAACTTACCGGTGCCCATAATCGGGCGGAAGCAAAGCCGTTCGATAAAAATCCCGAGAATGGCTATAAGAAGCATGGATAGGGGAACTATGAGATAAGGATTAATGCTGGAAAATGTGTAAATCCAGAAAGCGGCATAAGCACCGAGCATCAGCAGTTCCCCATGCGCAAAGTTCACGACCTTCATAACACCAAAGATCAGATTCAAACCAATAGCTAAGAGAATGTAAATGCAGCCAGCATAAATGCCCCATACCAGAATCTGAATCAAAACACCAATGTCCATAATGTTGAATATAAAAAATAAGAGAATAAAAAGAGTTACGAGCCGGAGGGCTCGTAACAATTCGGTCGTTACTTCTGCCTTCTCAGCACCAGATATGCCACTGCAAGCAGACCTGCAATAGCAAACACAGCTTCGAAGCCTGGCTCTTCAGGCGTTGGTGCGCTTCCAGGCTCGTACCAATCAGGCAGTACAAAATCAGTCTCCTTTACGCTATCTGGCCAGACAATCTTCGGTCTCGTTTCTCCAACTGTCTCATCCCAGATCAACTGCTGCATGTAAAGCTCGAACTTGCTCTCTCTGTAATCGGGCGTGAAGGTAATCACACCATCTTTCATCGCTTCTACCATCTGAGTCATCTCAATCCCAGCCAATGCATCCCTGACCGCTCCCTTATCCCGTGTACCTGCATCCTTCACCGCTTCAGCCGCGATATACACGCCCTCATAGGTAGATGCACCCATCATGCTTGGGGGTGCGCCCCATTTAGCCTCAAAGTCATCCCTGAACTTTACTACTGCATCCTGGAGCGGCCCCGAAGGAATCGCATAAGGACCGAATCTGCTCTCCTGGATCGAGTATTCGCCCCATCTCTCCACTCCTGTGTAGTAATCGGGATCGTCATTACACTCAACTGAGAGGTATATTGTGTTCAAACTCACATCCCTCATTCCCTGAGACACTATGAGCGTCTGCTCGTTAAGGAACGCGGCAGGATACACAACATCCGGTTCAGCAGCTTTTATGACCGTTAAAGTGGTTCTGAAGTCCGTCTCGCTCATCTTGAATTTCTCTTCCGCAACTACTTCCATGTTGAGGTTGTAATTCTCTATTGTCTTTTTAATACCGTCATAAACGCCTACTCCGTAAGCACTGTCCTGGTAGAGAACCGCCAACCTAAGTGGTCTGTCCGCGGGGAAATCGAATTGCTCATATATCTCCGGCTTTACTATCTCATCTACGAAGAGGATAGTACTCTCACCATAATCATCTGTTGTCGGGCAGTGATGGAAGAAGTAAGAGGTATCTATATCCGTCCTGTGCGTTATTGTCGGTGAGGATGCCCCGGTTATTATGAAAGGCACCTTATGCTCTGCTGCAACCACTTGATCTGCAGAGGTTATGCCGCTTGAAAAGCCGCCAACAAGGATGTCAACCTCGTCCTCAGTAATGAGCTTCGTTACGACTTTAACACCACCTTCCCTGCTCGTTTCCGTGTCTCCCTTAACGAGTGTAATCTGCATATTAACGCCATTGACATTAACCCCGCCCGCTGCGTTTATCTCATCTGCTGCCAATACAGCAGACTCCCACATATCAGTCCCTGTTGTGCTCGCTCCGCCAGTCAGAGGAGCAACAAGCCCGATCTTTATCTCATCCGCTTCACTCTCTGCTCCTGCTAATTGTCCCAAACTGATTGCTAGCAACAAAGAAACGATCACAACAGTAACTAAAATCCCATATTTTCTCATATCAAACACCTCACCATCTTTTAAATATACCGGCTATTTAAACTTTTCTATTTTTACCTTCACCTTATGCCATAAAAATATTTGATGTTTCAAACCCAGAAACTCCGAATTTATTCTTATGCGGGGAGAGGGATTTCCTCACGGATTTACTGGTAAAACTCACAAAAAGGAGCTCATCTAAATGTTCTTTTAGCTTTAATAGACATCTTACCCCGTAATATGTGGATCTATAGGCGCGTAACCCCCTAAATTCACCGTTTTGCTTTTCAACATCACCGCTTCTTCCACACCCGCTTCGCTTTTTTAGAGTGAAGATGGTTACAGCTTCTTAAACTCCGAAAGCACGGCGTCTACTTTATCGGTCACCTTGTATATTCTCAGTGCTCTCCCCTTTGACTTCTTCGCTTCTGATATTTCGTACTTACTGCTAACGAATCCGTATTCTTCCAGGATATTTAAATTGTAATTA
>JAUWQN010000021.1 GCA_030611045.1 Methanosarcinales archaeon | reverse complement strand
CAAATTGGTTACTAATTTACGAATGTACTTGGCAAAGGCAATCCTCGCCAGGTCTTCGGATTGATATAATTCCGCATGGATGAGTGCCATTGTTTTTATCCGGTTCTGGCTTATCTTGAACAACTCAAAGGCATGTTTATCTCCAATACGTTCGGATTGAAGGTTGAACAGACTGGAAATTACCTGAAAATTGTTTTTGACTCGATGGTGAACTTCTAGAAGAAATGTGTAAAAACAATTTCGGTTTCAAGTACTACATGGAAATAACAAGTGAGAAAGCAAGCGCCAGCTAAAAGGATAGCCATGACCAGGATTTCGTTTATCTCTCCCCCCTCCAATTTTTATTTCCTTTATATATATACCATTTGGGCGCTTGTTCCCCTACACCCCAATGCGATAAGTAAGTTCCAATTGTATATACACTATACTGCCGCATAAGAAATAAACCTTTCTTTTTATGATGAATGTATTATGAAGAAGAGATAAAGAAACTGGAGAAAGCCCCAGTGTGGTAATGGATATCCCTTGGGCTTGCGGAGCCCAAGATCCGGGTTCGATTCCCGGCTGGGGCACTGTTGTCAGGTAATGAAAAGTGCGAAATTCTCGTGAAAATCAGTGCAATCTGTAGTTCACTTCAGATTGACCCCGAACAACCGCTCAAAATTTTGCTCTATTTCTTCCTCTACCGTCTTTACGTCACTCTTTTTCTGCCTCGCTATCTCCTCGTACACCGCTTTTACATTCTGCGGAACATTTCGCTCTTCCTCGTCAGGTGAGAGATAAGGGGCATCGGTCTCAGTGAGTAAATGCGAAAGTGGTATTCGCTTCGCCACCTTCCTCATGCTCTTGCTCCGCGGTATTGTGGTGGGCAGCGATATGTAATAGCCCTCCTCGCAGATCATCTCTGCAACGCTTGGCTTACCAGTGAAGCAATGGAAAACCGCTTTCTTTACGTCTTCATCCGAAACGATCTTCAAACCCTCTTCAAGTGCCTCGCTACCCGTGCCACGCAGGTGGAGCACAACCGGCACATTCAACTCCTTCGCCAATCCGAGAAACTCCACAAATACCTCTCTCGTCCTCTTCAACTTCAGTGGGTCCCTTACCCAATGATAATCAAGCCCTATCTCGCCGATACCCACGATTTTCCGCTTGTTCTCACTGATGAATTCCGCATAACGCTCTATCTCCTGGTCCGTTTTCCCCGATACGTGTATCGGATGCAGTCCGAGAGTAACGAAAATGAAATTTTCGTGTATTGCTGCAAGCTCTAACGCCTTCTTTGCGTCTTCCGGTTCCACGCCGCTTATCACCACACCGTTCAACACCTGCTTCGCATCTGCTATTACCTGCTTCCGATCAGCGTCGTATTCCTTAAATGTCAAATGACAATGTATATCTATGATTTCAACCACCTCACACTTTTTCTTTTTACAAAAGAAAACCTGTGCTAAAAGAAAAACCTGTTTTCCAGCGAAGCCGCAAAGCAATTTTGCTCAAACTTTTTGTAAAAATTCGTTGATAAAACTTCTTTCTAAAAAAGTTTTATTTGAGCCCTATCTCAGACCTTTGCAACATTAGCAAATCTTCCGTGCTTATCTTCTCTCCTTCTCTAAACTTCTCATAAATACCTTTTGCCTTCTTCCTCGCTTCCATCCTCTCCCGGAATCCCCAATCTTCTCGTATTTTTCGCCTCAGCCCACCTATTACACGGTCGAAGTCCTTTGTGTCGCGGAGATGCCGGATATAACGCTTGTGAGCGTCATCCGCTTCTTGTTGTACATCCAAGAAAAGCCGATGTGCCTCATCAGCCTTCTCTCTTATCCTATCCGCTTCTTTGAAGCAATCCACCATCTTATCATGGTATTCGTGAGACAATTTTACGAGGTTTATCACCTCTTCGTGGTATTTATCCGATTCTACTCTGTACTTCTGCGCCTTTTTCAGTAATTCCGTCAACTTCTTGTCCTTCTCCAATTCCTTCTCCATTCGATTAAACTCTCGTCTCAGCTCCGTTATCCTTGCCACCAATTTCTTCTCCTTATCCTTGCTAAGCACCTCTACCTGCTGCTTCAGCTCTAACTCGGCTATTAGCTCCCTAAGCCGCTCAAAAGCTTGTATGCTCTGCATGTCACTTCGTTTCCGCTGCTTCTCTACCATGGCATAGTATGAAGACGCCTTTCTATTCAACTCGCCCCGCTTCGCCTTCTTACTCGCTATCAGCTTTTCATATTCCTCTCGCTGCTGCTTAAACCCCTTTGCCTTCTCTACCGACTCTTTTATTCTGCCATTCAACTCGTCTCGTAACACTGACCACTTACTTGCTTCGGAATTCAACTCAGTCCTTCGTATCTTATACTCATCTGCCTTCTTTATTAGTTCTGTTCTCCGTTCTTCTAACTCCTCAAGCATCCTTAATTATATCTTTCACCTTACCTTTATAAATACTCACTTAATTTTAGCTCTGGAAAGGTATACGCATCCTTTCCGTCGAAGCAATACTTTACCTCCTGAAACCCTTTTCTTAACTCTTTAACTTCGTCCTTTATCTTATTTACATCCGCTTTCGCTCTTACAACCCGCGTTATAAGCGATGCGATTTCCTTCATCTCCGAGTCCTTCATCCCTATCCTCGTAAGCTCCTGCACACCAAGCCTGATCCCGGTTGGCTTATCCGGGTCTTTATCGGAAGGCAACAAGTTCTTATTTATAATGATATTTGCACTCTCTAATTTTTGGGCAACTGCAGCGCCACCACCGTACTCGAGAACGTCAATCGCAATTTGATGTGACTCGGTAAATCCTTTATGCTCGCATAAAACATCAAGACCCTCCTCATATAAGCACTGTGCTAATACTTTTGCATTTGTTACTGTCTGAGCGGCGTATGCTTTACTGAACTGTAACATCTCAGCTAAAGTGACCGCTAAGCCCGCAACATGATGCAGATGATGATTGCTCACCGTACCGGGAAATACTGCCTGCTCTATCTTCTCCTTTATGTCCGCTTTACATAGTATTATCGCACCCTGAGGACCCGGGAAGGTTTTATGTGTACTGCTCGCGATAACATCTGCTCCTTCACGTAACGGATCCTGGAATTGATTACCCGCTATAAGCCCCAATACATGAGAAGCGTCGTAGACTATCTTCGCCCCCACCTCATCCGCCGCTACCCTCGCCTCCGAAACAGGATGCGGGAAAAGGAAAAGACTGCCTCCAAACAGTAAGAGCGAAGGCTTTTTTAGCTTTATCTCCTTCAGCATCTTCGCTGTATCTATATTCATCTCGTTTGTGTCAAACGGGAATGTTTCCAGCGCTAAATTTCGCATAGCTGGGATAGAATACTTTGAATGGCTTATATGTCCTCCGTTAGATATGGACAGTGCCATCATTCTGTCCAGTGGCGAAGTAAGAGCAAAGAGGGCAGCAAGATTCGCATTTACGCCTGAAACGGGCTTCACGTTTACATGCTCAGCATCAAAAAGTTCTTTTGCATACTGTATTGCTTTTCCCTCTATCTTATCTATGTATTTGCATCCTTGGTAAAACCTGTTTCCAACGTCCCCTTCCGCATATCGGTGCGACAAATCGGAAGCGAGAAGCATCCTTACAGGGTTACTGGTAATGTTCTCACTCGCTATCAACGGCAATGCGTTTGTATACAGTTCATGATGGTTCCTTACCGCGTCTATAACGCTTTCTATCTCCTCTTGCATATCTATTCGTACCATCCTTTCTTTTTCTTCCACTTTCTTGCCTTCACTTTCTATTTTTAACTTTCCAATGATATAGAAAGAACTGCCATTCTCACTGGAATACCGTAGAACGCCTGAAGGAAATACTGTGCATTTTTTGTTTGGTCTACTTCCGCATCTATCTCGTCAATCTTAGGGAGTGGGTGCATAATCACCACCTCTTCATTCTCCTTTATCAGGTCGGTGGTTATGCGATACGTCCCTGCAACTTTGTTATACTCTGCGGGGTCTGGAAACCTCTCTCGTTGTATTCTCGTTAGGTATAACACGTTTACGTCCCTTATAACCTCCTTTATATCACTAGATTCAAAAATATCCGCTCCAGCTTCTTTCAAGTCCATTTTTATCTCTTCTGGCATCTTTAAAGCCTCTGGAGATACAAAAAAAAGCTTTGCACCGTATAAAGCTAAAGCATACGCCAGTGAGTGTACTGTCCGCCCATATTTCAGATCACCTATTAAAGCAATCTTGAGCTTGCCAAGCAAATTCGCCTTTTTAATGGTGTATAAATCGAGCAACGTCTGCGTAGGATGCTGCCCCGCACCGTCACCTGCGTTTATTATCGGAACTGATGAGAAGGCCGCAGCCATTCTTGATGCGCCTTCCTTTGGATGCCTGAGCGCTATTATGTCGCAATATTTAGAGACAACTCTTATGGTATCTACCAAGTTTTCACCTTTAGCTGCTGAACTCGTCTCGGGCGATGATAAGTTTATTACCTCACCACCCAACCGTTTCATTGCCACTTCAAAGGATAGCCTTGTCCGAGTGCTTGGTTCGTAGAAGAGATTAGCGAGTATCTTTCCCTCTAATAAATCGCTCTTCCTCCCTGCTCCCTTTCCCAAACCCTGTGCGTATGTCTCTAACTCCTCTGCTCTGCTTAATATGTAATCTATCTCTTCCTTCGTGAAATCACGTGTCGAAATGATATGTCTTCTTGTGAACATCGCATATATAAGGATGTAAGAGCTGCCACGTATAAGTAAATTATCCTAAAACGTAAAAAATAAAAAAAAGAGGATGAAAACTAAGAGAGAAATCTCTTAGACTTGATAACTTCACATACCCCCTTTTTACTTTACCTACTCCTTTGCTTTCGTAACCATTGTTATTTCCATCGAGGAAACGTTCGCCTTATCTCCACCTTCTCCTGTTAATACCTCTGTCCCTATTTTTATGTCCTTCACTTCTACTCCCGGCATGAACTTATTCTTTACTACCTCTGCAGTATCCACGGCCCGTGAGATCGCTCTACCTCTTGCTTTGATTACTACCTCCTCACTCAAGCCGTTATTAAACTGCGTCACTACTGCCAAGACATAACTCATCACAGACTTATTTCCGATATATACCACGTTGTCTTCTCCAGGCATTTTTGCATCACCACTTTGTATCTATGTGTATAGGTATATAAAGACATTCTCACGAATTCTCAACACCATCCGCATGGAATTAAAGTCCGCCTTAAATCTGGCGAAATCGGAAGAGTAAAAAAGTACCTTCATCTCTTCACTCGCCTCATTATCCCCTTAACATACTCATCAGCGTTGAGATCCACGGTCTTGAATTCCACGAACTTTTTTATCACTTGATCCTCAATCTTTCTAAGCCCGTTTTCGTTTCGTGCCTCCATCCGCAAAATAATCACTGGTGACGTGTTCGAGCGGCGTATAAGTGCCCAACCGTTCTCTGACACAAATTCTATCTTCACACCGTCTATGTCGTTTCCATTTTCATCAACCCGTCTTTTATAGCGCTCAGGATTATTAGCAGCAAGCTCCCGGTAATAGTTCTCCACGACATCGGAAACTCGCTCCTTCTCCTCATCGCTCACCACTGGAATCCTTATCTCAGGCGTGTTCACGTATCTTTTCAAAAAGTCCTCCAGTAGCCCATCAACTATGTTCTTATCTCTTTGAGTCGGTAATTCCTCGGCAAATTCCTCGGCAGTAAGCAGTAAAAGCTCCGAGAACGCGAATACCGCATCGTCTGCACGATTATTCTTCGCGAAATACACATGCCCTGACATCTCGCCGCCTGCCACCGCACCAACTTCATCCATCTTCGTCTTGATGAACGAGAATCCCGTCTTCCATTCTACAGGCGTTCCACCGTTTTCTATGATTATCTCCCGTATCGCATCTGAGCATTTTGTATCGTAAACGATTTTTGCACGAGGATGCTCTTTTAAGATGTGTTTGCAGAGCAGTGCCAGGATTTGCTCGCCGATTATCATCCTTCCGCTTGGGGATACCGCGCCTGCTCGGTCACCGTCACAGTCAGAGGACAGCCCGATGTGTGCATCATTGCGAACCACTTCTGCATGCAGATCTTTCAAGAACCGCGGTATTGTGGGATCGGGCAAGTGGTGAGGGAAATTACCGTCAGGCTCTGAGTAAAGCTCAAATACTTCTGCACCTAAATCCCGGAACAGCGGTGGTGCGATTACGCCGGTAGTTCCGTTTCCCGCGTCGTAGACGATTTTTAAGCCTGTAAGTGGCTTTCTTTTCTCTTCCGGTAACTGCTCAATCCCTTCTCGTGCAGTAGCAAGTGCTTCTCTTAGCGTGATGTTTCCAGAAAGCGCCTGTAATGCCAGATCTTCCCATCTCTTTCCAAGAACAACGTTCGCAGCAATCATAGCGTGATAATCCTGCAGAACATCCACTTCCTCAAGCTCGCCTTTCTCCGTGCTTTTAAAACTGAGATAACCCGCTTTAAATGCTGCTTCGAGCTTCTGTGCGATTTGATACATCTCACGTATATGATGCTCCGTGGTGCTTTCAGAACCAATGCAGAGCTTGAAGCCGTTCCATTCCTTGTCAAGGTGGCTGCCGGTGACTTCAACGCCGCCGTCCGCGTTGAAGAGCCAGGTCGCGAAATACATCAGGGGTGTGGAACTAACCTTCTCCAGCGGTGCAATGTCAATCACATGGACCCTACTACTTAAGAGCGCATCGGCAAATGCGGTTTTCATGCGCAGCCCGCTATTTCTAACGTCCTTACCCACGACCACCGTTAGCTCATCAGGTTCTTTACCACGATACTTTCGCAGCAGCTCGACGTATGCCAAACCGGTTAACCGGCAAAAATCGTCAGTAAGCTGGGAGTCTGCGATGCCCCTTATATCGTTCGCCCTATATGCGGTCTTGTCTATTATCATTTTACACCTTATCTTTTTAGACCACACTTTCTTTCAAAAAAGAACCTGTACTAAGAAAACAATCGAAAAGTTTTAAAGTATAGTAAGTCGTTACTTGAGAAGGGGGATTTTTGATATAAAACAGGCGGAGGTGAAAGATGAGAAGAGAAGGAAGAAACATTATTTCTTTGGTAAAGCGTTATTTCCCAAAGAAGGGTTGTTGGTAACTTTTTTTCTTCTTATAGCGTATGGCACTAAAAAAAGTCAGTAGCGAAGTTGGATATATCAATAGCGTAACAGCAAACGTTCGCAACGTCAAGAAGAGCGAGTTTAAGCCGTTCTTCGATGATCTCAACGCCGCGGATTGTATTATTCTCATAGGTGAAGGCAGGTCGCAAAGCGCATTGTACATTGGAATGGGGCAGATGAATAAAGCAGTGAAAACGATGATTGACATAGATTTCCCCGGTAGAAACATAGTTGAGGCCGCACCTGTGCTGGAGAAAAAGTATGATAAGATAGTACTACTCGTTAATTCTGGCAGTGGTGAGACAGCAACTCCTAAAATAGTGGTTAAACAACTTTCCGATTATATTGAGCAGGAAAAAAGCGATAAATTCACTATAGACGCTGTTGTCTCGAACAAGAACTCCACGATAGGAAAGATGGGGGAGAAAGAATATGGTCATGTTGTCGAACTGAAAGGGCGTAGTAAAAAAGCGAATAGCACGAATGAGTATCTCAAACACGGCATAATGAACGATGTTTATGAATTAAGTTCTTTGTTGTTATTTCAGAAAACAAAGGAAGCAATAAACGAGAAAAAGGGCTATACCGCGGTATTTAGGGAGGTAGCTGAGGAATCAACGGTTATAGGCGAAATTGTGGATCGGTTTGTTCGTTCTGATAAATACCATGAGGTCATTGACAAGCTGGAAACGAGAAGCCGCATAACCATGGGCGGGCTGGGACCTGCGAGAAATGTTGCAAAGATGACCGCAATACGGCTGCAACATGTTAAACGAGCACTTGGCGACGAGGCTTATTTATCCGGCCCTTTTGCACCAAGACCTCGCGCTTGTGATGTGATGTTTTTAATCTCATGGTCTGGAGAAACAGAGTCAATTTTAGGGTGGTGTAGGGAGCAGAAGAAATTTGGCGCTTACGTTTATTCTATCGTTGGCAATGAATCTACCTTATCGAGGGAGTCTGAGAGTTTCATAATAGAATCCCCACCTACCGCTTTCTACGAACGCGCGACGTTCGCGCTCAGTCCTCTTCCGCTGCATTTGGTAGAACGATTGAATCAGCGAAGGTTCACGCTGCCTGAGTACATTATGGAATGGTGGGAACACTCAGTGACGCAGTAATGGAATTGTATTTGTATAGCTTTTGGAAAATACTAATTTTTGCATTTTGGGTTTTACCGCTAAGCAATGCTACGGAGCTTTTACGGCTCTGTATAGGCGTTATCATGCTGGGGTACGGGAGCTACTCCGATGTAAAGACGAGAGAGGTCTCGGATGTTGTGTGGCTTATAATGTGTGTTTCTGGCGTTTTCTTTGCGTGTATTGGGCTCTTCACGGATTCTTTGTCTTTTTTTCAACTGTTTAAATCGCTACTTGTGGGCGCTATATTCGCTTTCCTACTCTACATCCTCAATTTCGGTGGTGCAGACGTAAAAGCGATTATTTCGCTCTCTCTGCTCTTCCCAAGCTACCCTTTCTTCTCCCTTTTTCACCTCCGTCTACCTCTGATGGGTGTTCCGCCGGTGGACATCTTTGTGTTCAGCATGCTTACAAACGCTCTGTTCATTGCTATTTCTGCACCTTTCGCTCTCTTCCTCTACAATTCGTTCAGGAGAAATTTCTCGCCGCTCATGTTCATAGGTTGGAAGGTCAGGATTTCCGATTTAAGGAGAAAAAAGAACTACAAATTGATGCATGAGATAAAAGAGGTCTCGGGAAAGGAGAAGTACGTATGGGGCGGTATAGAACCAACAGAAGAGCTATTAAGTAGTTTAGAAGAATTGGAGCAGGATAAGAAGATTGAAGGGGTGTGGATTACACCAGAACTCCCTTTTATCCTTTATCTCACCGCCGGTTTCTTCATCGCAATTTTCTACGGCGATTTCATTTCAACCTTCTTCTTTTAACCGCGAGATTACACAACACTTTTTCTTTTTCAGAAAAAGAAAACCTGTGCTAAAAGAAAAACAAATAAATTCTTTTGGTAAAGCTTTTCTTTAAGCCCGTTCGGTGCTTGCGAGGACATGGGGCAGAGCCCCATAATTTCCACGAGAAACTGTGAAGATGCAAATACCTCACCCATGCAAGTATTGCTTCTATGGTATGCATCTGCCCTTTTTTGTTCATTTCTTATCTCCCTTTATCCTTATCGCCATATACAGACAACGAGTTTTGCACACTCGTGTCCTGCTATTGTGCGATTTCCCGTGAGACCCGTACCGTAGTGTTATCGATTGCAACTATCCTTTCTATTTTCTCTACGGTAACGCGGCCACTCGTGGGAATTGATTATCAGTGTAGGTTACGCGCAATCCCAATTCCCCCACAATCTTACTTTGATTTGCAGGATCATCCTGCCAATCTTGAAGCGCGTTTATCTTATTTACTGAAAGATTGTTCGGAACAATACAATATCTTCGGAGGAAGAAGGCCATCCAAGTTCCCGTGTAGACATCGCAAGTCCTATCCTCGAGATGTTAGTGTATGTAATTGGTTGGATGTTCGTCCCAGTCTGAAGATATTCCCTCTGTGCCATTATATATCCCACCGTCCTCAACCAGTATCATGCTCGTCCGGTATGCAACCGGCTGTCGGCTGTATGTCTGTTGAAACGGTCTGAAGAGGTGCGAATAGCATGGGAACCTGTGAGATGAGGAGCACGAGTCCAAGAGCGAAAATAGTGATTGCCATGACTATAATCTCAATATAAAAAAGTTGGGGCGCAGTCAATTTTTTCCCAATTCATCGCGACCCCTTTTGCACCACTCCATTACCGTCTCTCTCGAGACGTTGTTACACACCGGCAACGAGTGCTCTCAGTGCACTCTTAAAAACCTCTCCTCCCCGCAGCAACCACCGTCGGCGTGCGGAACTACGGTGCGCAACCGTTTAACACCGAATATTATGCGGAGCTGGCAACAATTATAGAATATAGGTTGGGTTGGGTTAGGTTAGGGTGGGGTTAAATAAATACAATAGAAATAAATAAGATGTAAGTCAATAAAGTAATATAGGTTCGTAAGTTGTATAAAACGGTTAGAAGAAAAATAATAGGAGGAATATGAAAGATGGCAGAGAAAGAACACATGAATTTGGCTATTATAGGCCATATAGACCACGGTAAGTCAACGCTGTTGGGTCGGCTGCTGATGGATGCGGGGGTGATAGACCCACATGTAATCGATGAGTACAGGAAAAAGGCAGAGGAGATAGGAAAAGGCTCGTTCGAATTTGCCTGGGTGATGGATAGCTTGAAGGATGAAAGAGAGCGGGGCATTACTATAGATGTCGCTCATCAGAGATTTGATACTGATAAGTATTATTATACGATCGTGGATTGTCCCGGTCACCGAGATTTCGTAAAAAACATGATCACCGGAACATCACAGGCTGATGCAGCGGTGTTAGTGGTGGATGCCAAGGATGGGATAATGGCACAGACCAAGGAGCATGTCTTCTTAGCGAGAACCTTGGGAGTAACGCAGCTCATTATCGCCATAAATAAAATGGACCGGGTGAATTACGATCAGAAGAGCTACGAAGAGCTGAAGAAGGCGCTTTTAGAGCTCCTGGGCTCTGTGGGCTATAAAGGAGAAGCTCTCGTGTTTATTGCTGTTTCTGCGTTTGAGGGCGAGAATATAACGAAGCCCAGCGAGAAGATGAAATGGTTTGATGGTCCTACCTTTATGGCAGCGCTGGACCTCATGAAAGTGCCAGAGAAACCAATTAAGCTCCCGCTTAGATTACCGGTGCAGGATGTGTATACCATAACCGGTGCTGGGACGGTTCCTGTGGGCAGAGTGGAGACCGGAACGATGAAGAAAGGCGACAAGGTGATTTTTAACCCACCAGCTGTGGTGGGGGAGGTAAAATCAATCGAGATGCACCATGAAGAGATTGCAGAAGCAATTCCCGGCGACAATATCGGCTGGAACGTTAGAGGGGTCGGTAGGACGGATATACGGAGGGGCGATGTTTGTGGGCATGTAGATAACCCCCCAACGATTGCCGACGAGTTTACCGCACAGCTCATTGTTCTCCAGCATCCAACAGCAATTACTATTGGATATACCCCGGTTTTCCATTGTCATACCGCTCAAATAGCGTGCACAGTACTGGAAATTTCTAAGAAGTTAGACCCAAAGACTGGTGCGGTCAAAGAAGAAAACCCAGACTTCATAAAAACAGGTGATGCCGCTATAGTGAAGATAAAGCCAACAAGACCATTAGTTATCGAGCGTGTGAAGGAAATACCACATCTCGGAAGATTCGCAATCCGGGACATGGGACAGACCGTTGCCGCGGGCATGGTAATTGACATAAAGGAGAAATAAATAAAGCAAAGCGATTCGAACTAATACGAGATAAGCAAGCAAAGAGGGAAAGGGAACGGAATGAACCAAAAAGCACGGATAAAGCTTTCGAGCGTGGATCATAAAAAATTGGATGAAATCTGCCAACAGGTGAAGAAGATAGTTGAGACTACGGGTGTCAGAATGTCAGGACCCATACCTCTCCCAACAAAGAAGCTTCTCGTTCCATGCAGGAAGAGCCCTGATGGCGAAGGCTCTCCTACCTGGGACCATTGGGAAATGCGCATACACAAGCGGTTGATAGACCTGGAAGCGGATGAGCGAGCACTGCGACAACTGATGCGCATACCTATTCCCCAGGATGTGCATATAGAAATTGTGTTGAAGGGGTAAGGATAACAGCGGGTAAAAATAGAAAACTATAAATATCCGCTGGTGAGTATCCTATACCAACGTATATATATTAAAATAGAGGTGATAAGAATGGGTGTAGTACCGGATGAGGTAATAAAAGAGAAGGATGATGAGATTGTGGGACTGATAAAGGAGATAGGCGATTTAACGAACGAATTCAAGGCCGCAACCGAAGAGGAGCAGAAGACAGAAATAATAAATAAGATAACAGAAAAAGAGAAGGACTTGCGCGCCGTGCGGCAGAAAAAAGGGGAGTTCAAAGCAGTACTATCGCAACCCACAAAACTCTGGTAGGTTTGCTTGATTTAGTTCGTAACTCAACTCAAAACAAAAAAATAAAAAAGAAAGAGAAGAAAAAAATTTTTAATTTTCTCTCTTTTATTTTAGCAGTTTCTCAGGCATCTTGGTTGTTTGTTGATCTAACGCCAGTTCCTTTTCACTGAATCCCATTGCGAGAGCAACGAGTTGCAACACATAGAGAACGGGTAAATCAAATGAGGTACCAAAAGCCTCGTTCATCTCGTATTGCCCACGATCAAGCTGCAAATGGCAGAACGCACAGGGGTGAATCACACAATCTGCGCCCTCTTCTATCATACTCACCAACTTCTGACGTGTCCATTCCAAGGCGGTTGGTGTATCCGCTGTTCGCACTCCACCGCCGGCGCCACAGCACATCAGCTTATCTTTGTAATCCACATCTTTTGCGCCTATCGCCTTCACAATGTCTTCTAAAATGTAAGGTGTTTCAGAAGATCCATGCCCCCGCACCTCACTGGGCTTGAGGAAATGACAGCCGTAATGTATCGCTACATTCACATCCTTCATCGGCTTCGTTACCTTCTCTTTCAACCGGTCTAACCCGATATCATCGTGCATAATCACAATGGAATGGTGCACCTCCGTGGTACCCTTGTACTCTCTTCCGAATTTGCCCAATATCTCGTTTGTCTTTTCCTTTAACTTCGGATGCTCTTTGAGCAAATGGTCCGCTTCTTGAAGCGACCCGTAACAACCATTGCACGTCACATATATCTCAAGCCCCATTTCCTCTGCAATGGCAAGATTCCGTGCTGCAATTGGTAGCCAGGTGTACATGTCGAAAGATCCAAAGACACCCGGTGCAGGGCAACAGGAAGCACCCTCCATCTCCTTCGTCTCTATCCCAAATTCCTTAAAGACCTTCTTTGTCGCTACTTCTATCCCCGGATACCTGTTCGGTGTGATACAACCGAGAAAGTAAGCATACTCCTTCGTTTCTTCACTCATTTCTTCTTTTCTCCTTCCTATTCTTTTAGATTCATCTTATCCCAATCAAAATCAATCAGTGCATCGAATCCCGTCTCTTTGCATATTGTTTGGAATTGCTCCAATTGCTCTTTATACTTCTGCGTGGTTGGTGCCATCTCATCGAGACCTATAGATTCCCGTATCTTCATCTGGTCAGGACCTATCGGCACGCCATGCCCAGTTTTCAGTGCATAAACACCAATCTTCCGGTGGGGTACTGACATGTGTCCCGCCTTCGCAGCTAAGTTCCTTATCGTTCGTATTATATCTGTACATTTCACTCCTTTTGGGCATCGCTCATAGCAAGTGTAACAGGTCGTGCAGTACCACAATTCAGGTGCGTTAAAAATCTCTTCGACCATATTCTCCTGCGCCATCTTGAATAACTTCCTTGTCCGTAGCGCTGTAATCCTTCCTGATGGACAGCCGCCAGTACACTTACCGCACTGCACGCAGCTCATCAGCGTTTCCATGTGCTCTTCGCCCAATACTCCTCCACCCCATTCAATGAGGTCTTCCACTAATGTTCCCATTTGAGTTTTCCTCCATATCTATTATTGATTACCTCTTCTTTTTACAAGGTTTCAACTACCATTATAAATCAGTTGCTATTTTTCACTGTGGTGCAACAACAATGTTGTTGTTACAACTCCACCAGCTTCGCTTCTTCCTTCTCTAAATCGAGTATCGCCACCGTTTTTCTCCCCGTGATATATCCACAGCACTCCCCGGGATTTATTACCACCGTTTTTTCGCTCCCCGCTCCGCCATCATCTCTATTTGAATACCGCCCGATCACCGCTTTATGTGTATGGCCGTATACCACTACATTATACCTACCTGACGCAGCTAACGGTTTCACTATCAGTGGTTTGTGGGTCACAATTATCTTCTTCGCGGCGAGTTCAAATTCATATGGATCTTCGTGTAGCTCTCCAACCCCGTTCTCCTGGTACAGCTTCTTTAAAAGCAGCTTATCGCCGTCATTATTGCCAAATACTCCTACCAGCGGAGCTTTTAGCTCTTTAAACGACTGAGATGTAAATGGTGCTACAAAATCTCCAGCGTGAATCAGTAGTTCGATGCTTTCGTCGTTAAAAATCTCCACCGCTTTACTTATTGCTAAGGGATTATCATGTGTATCTGCTATTATTCCTACCTTCATTCTTCCTCATCCCCCCTTCTTCCATTTTAGTTCTATCAGCTCTCATCTGCTTATTTTATATGCCTGCAGTGGATAAAAGTAGATAGATGGCATATCATCCACACACAAGACGAAAACACATCATCGTTGGCATAGATCCGGGCACGACAGTAGGAATTGCCATGATCGATCTTAACGGAAAACCTGTAGATGTGTTCAGCGCAAAGAATTGCTCCATCTCCGACGCTATAGCGTGGATCGAATCACATGGAACACCATTGATCGTCGCTTCTGACGTAACTCCAACACCTGCGATGGTGAAGAAGATAAGCAGTATGTTTGCTGCTCCGGGTCATGAGTTGGATGAATCATTGTCAACGGAAGAAAAGATTGCTCTGACGAAAGGCGAAGGCTACGGATACAAAAATGCACACGAGCGGGATGCTTTGGCTGCCTGCGTTTATGCACTTAAACGCTACAAGAAGAAATTTACGCAGGTGCAGAAGAAGACGCCTCCAGGGGTGGACGTAGAGGAGGTGAAGGCACTGGTGGTTAAAGGAGTGTCCATAAGTGCCGCTATAAGCAGATTAATCAATGCTGAAGAGGAGAGAAGGAAGGTTCCGGAAGAGGTGCGGCGGGAAGAGAAGAAGAGTAGTGGTAGTGGAGAGAAGGAAAGCAAAATCATTCTCAGGTTACGCGGATTTCTTAAAGGTAAAGATGAGAGAATATTGCTGTTGGAGGAGCGCACAACAGCTTTAAAGGCGAGTTTAAATGAAAAAGAGCGTGAAGTAAGAAGTTTGAAGCGAAAGCTCGATTCTATGCGGTCAGAAAGAACGCGAGAGATAAGAAGAGCAGAAGAGATAAGAAAGCGGGATACGGAGATAGAAAGACTGATAGAGGAAGTAAGAGCGATAGAGAATGAGAATGCGGAGTTGAGGAAAGTCATCGCGGGACTTAAAGGGAAAAGAGAAGTGAAAGGTGGGAAAAGGATAAAAGTGATGCAATCTTTCAGTCATGATGCAATATTGGATATGGATAGGAAGTACGGACTTAACAAAGGTGACATCGTGTTCCTTGTGGACGGCAGTGGAGGAGGAGCAAGCACAGCGGAACTATTAGCAAAAAAGGGTGTTGCTGCGGTAATATATAGTAAAGAGTTATCGCATTTCGCGGCTGATAAGTTTCTTGAATTTGGTATTCCCTATTTTTCCACCGATGAAATACCGTTGCTGTTAAAAGAAGAAGACGAAGGAGATTTCACTTTTGTAGATCGACATCTTCTTAACGAAAGGATAGAGGAATGGAAGTGGGGGAGGCGGAGGAAAAAGGTAATACTACTTCGATAACAAGAGGACTCTGATTCGTCCTATCGCCTCACATATATCTTATCTATCTTGACCTTAGACGGGTTTTTTTCGGACAATTTCGTTTCTATACCTCGTATTATACATACTCCTCAGCTCCCGCTCTTTTGCCTCTCTCAGCTCTGTTATGCTTTGCTTTTATCCACTCCACTCTGAGTTTATGCCTAAACAGAGCGCGGATTTTATCCTCTGTTTGCCACGATGACCGAAAAATAACTGGGTAAACCAGTTCTTTCAGGATTTCAACCCTTAGTCAATGCTCAAAAAATAGCATTTTATATTCACGCATAAACAATAAAAAAAGAATCCTATCATTATAAATAGGGGCATAGCATTGTAAAATAGCAAAGGTGGAAGAATGATGATAAGCGTAAATGAGAATGGATTGGACGTATTTGAGGAGATGATGGACTATGCGGATGAGTTGCAAGTAAGTATAGCGGAGTTAAGTAATGGGGCGACACTCATAGATGCAGGTGTAGAAGAAGCAGGAGGATTTGAAGCAGGGCTATTTGTCTCAAAGATATGTATGGCGGACCTTGTGGATATCAAATTCAGCAGTTTTGACCTTGGTAAAGTGGTTGTGCCGGCGGTAGAACTCACCACGGACCATCCGGTAATCGCTTGTATGGCATCGCAATTTGCGGGATGGCGGATAAAAGTGAAGAAATTCTTTGGTATGGGCTCCGGGCCGGCACGAGCGCTTTCACTCAATCCGAAAGAGCTGTATGAGAAGATAAATTATGCGGACGATGCAGATGAGGCGGTATTGGTTTTGGAAAGCAGCACGATGCCTGACGAAGAAGTAACGGCGGAAATAGCGAAGGCGTGCAGGGTGGAACCAGAAGATCTTTATATCGTGGTTGTGCCAACAGCCTCTATTGCGGGCTCAGTGCAAATATCAGCGCGGGGCGTAGAAACAGGCATTCACAAGCTCGAATCTTTGGGGTTTGACATAAACAGCATAAAACATGCTCATGGCATCATACCCCTCTCACCTATTGTCGGTGACGATGTGAAATGTATGGGTTCGACCAATGATTGCATCATATACTGCGGTCGCATGTATTATACGGTAGATTACGAGAATGTGGATGAGCTGAAGGGATACGTGAAGAAAGTGCCTTCGCTGAGCTCAAGGGATTATGGAAAGCCGTTCTACGTTACATTTAAGGAAGCGGGATTCGACTTCTTCAAAGTGGATGCTGCCATGTTCGCACCCGCGGAGATTACGGTGAACGAGATAAATAGCGGGAAGACATTTACAAGCGGAAAGATAAATCCAGAGGTGTTACTGGAGTCGTTTGGGATAGAGGAGGTATAATCCATTCGGAGTCGTCATAGGTGAGGCTCCAAAAAATAGAGAGAAGGAAGGTGGTTCAGCGCAGTAGCCACACCTCTTCCTCTTCCTCTCCTTCTTTTTTACTACTCTTTATCTTACCGTGAAATGCCATATTCTCCAATACTTCATTGAGCAGGTGGTAAGGCACATAAAAGTCAAACTCTTCTTTCATGGCAGTCTTTAATTCATGCAGACTCATCCATTTACCTTCTTTAGCAATGATGATCTTCTCTAATAATTCCATCACGTCCTCATGGATGCTCCACGGATATACCACCCATTTCCAATCGCTTATAAGCTCGCCGTAGAAATCTGGTACGAACGAGGAAGAAGTTTTGTGCTGCATCGTTGCAGTTTTTACATCCTGTGCTCCCGAGGATTTAACATACTCAACTGCAAGCTTTAAGCTGTCTCCCGTGTCAGTTAAATCATCAGCTATTAGTACTCGCTTCCCTTTTATTATCTCCCGTGCTTTGTCATCAAACCCGTATTTCAGCTTTGCATCACCAGTAATCGTGGCTGTTATCCCCCAGTGATCCATCTTCAAACTGAGCAAATCCTTAAGCAGAAAGAAATCGCAGAGCACACGAGCCAAATACCAGCCACCTCTTGACACACCAACTATAACCTCCGGCTTGAATCCCGCAGCCTTTATCTCCTCGCCTGCGTCCCGACAAAGGTCGTATGCATAGTTCCAATCAATCACTGTGCAGTTGAATTTCTCTTGCATGAATCCCCGCTCACTTCCTTGTTTATATTTTCACTCGTTGAGTTACGTTATTTATTTTATATATCCTCACTAAAAATTATCTTTAGTCTGCGTATTTAAGAGTTTTGTATGTTGAATATGATGATGAGCGACGAGAAGAAGGTTGGAGAAACAGTAGAAGGAAAGGAGACACAGAAGTATCTTATAGATTGTCTCAAGGAATTGGTCAGGATACCTACTTTTGTGCCGCCAGGGGAGCATTACGGAGAGATAGTAGAGTGGCTTATTCCGGTATTAGCTAATTTTGGATTCAAATGCGAAAGAATAGATGTGCCCGCGGATATTTACGAAACACGGCAAAAGACTACCGGGGAGTTGAGCGGTGAGAGAGCGAACCTGCTCGCTACTAAAGATTGTGGTGCAAAGGAAAGTGTTGATATATACACGCATTTAGACGTTGTTCCAGCAGGCGAGGGCTGGAGCACGCCCCCCTTTGAGCCCGTGATTAAGGATGACAGGATATATGGGCGCGGTGTAGCGGATTCAAAAGGAAGCGTTGCATCTCTTTTAACCGCATTGAGCATCATGAATGAGCAGGGATTGGAGAGTTCGTATGACCTGCGGGTTGTGTTAACCACGGATGAAGAGATAGGACTTTACTCTGGCCTGTGCTTCTTTGCTGATGAAGGGCTACTCCAGGGCGATTATTTGCTGTGCATGGATGGCGATAACGAGGGTATAAGTGTGGCAACGAATGGTGTGATGAATTGGGAGATGAAGATACACGGGAGATCCTGCCATAGCTCTATGCCTTTTTTGGGTGTGAATGCAATAGAAAAAGCGGCGATCGTGATACGCGAGTTAGAGGAACTGAAAAGAGCTATTGAGCGCAGGGAATCGCAAGTACCGTGCAGTCACGAAATGACAGAACAAACTGGACAGAAGCACATAAAGCCCGTTTTTAACGTTACGATGATAAACGGTGGTGTGAAGGAGAATGCTATACCTTCAAGCTGCACCTTGCGGGGTGACCGGCGGTATATCCCCGAGGAAGCGATTGAAGACGCGATAAAAGAGTTTGAAGATGCCGTAGATGCCATAAGAACGAAGCATGGAATAGAATTAGAACTATATCTTAAGCCGGGATTCCCGCCAATGCTTACCGATCCGGATGACGAATGGGTAAATCGTGTGAAGGATGCAGCATCTGATGCTTTTGGCGTATCCAAAGGGACGATAGGTGTGCAGGGCGGGTTAGATATTGGTTATGCGGTTAAAAAGACACATCAGCCGGTTTGTGCTTTTGGCGTTGGCAGTTGGACAGAGAGCAATGCGCATGGTCCTGATGAGAACGTCAGGATAAGCGATTTGAAGATTTACATAAAATTTTTGCTGCGGTTGTTGACGTGATGACCCCCTACACACATATATAATTTATCAGGATTAAGTATTTTTCAACACTAAAATCAATTTTATTAACTATCTGAATATGCGAATGCGACTTGTAGGCATAACCGGAGGAGTAGCAAGTGGTAAGAGCCTCGTGTTACGCACGTTTACGAATCTCGGCGCTTACGCAATAGATTGCGATGTGCTCAGCAGAGAGGCAGTTGTACCGTGCTCGAAGGCGTGGTGGGAGATCGTGCGTTTCTTCGGCAAAGGTATCCTGAAAAACGATTTAGCGATAGATCGGAAGAAGCTGCGGGCGATAGTGTTCAGTGATGTTAAGAAACGAGCGGCTTTAGAGACGATAATACACCCAGAAGTAATAAGGAAGTGCGTAGAGCGGATAGAGGCGATAAAGAAGATCGAATCAGAGCCAAAAGCTCTTGTTGTTATTGACGTTCCACTGTTAATAGAGACGGGGTGGCAAGACGACTTTGATGAAGTAATTGTTGTTTATGTAAGCGAAGAGACGCAGATAAGAAGGGTGATGGAACGAGATGGAGTAACGAAGGCGGAGGCACGAGAAATGATGGGATTACAAATGCCCCTGAAGGAGAAGCTAAAATTCGCTGATATTGTTATAACGAATGAAGGCACGCGGAAAGAAACAGAGAAACATGTGAGAACTGTGTTTGAGCGGCTTTCTTCTTAAAAAACACGCCGCCGGTTACGGTTACCACTGGCCCACGCCTATCTCTTTCATAACGAATAGGTCTATATCATCCGCTAAATCAGCAAAACGATTCTTAAACTCAAGTATCCTGTCACGTTTTTCTTTCGCTACTTCCGCTTTGTCGAGCTTGTGTTCAAGCTCCACCTCTTTATGAAAGATGGCATCAATCAACAAAAAAATACTCGCTCTTTTAAGTCTAAACTCTTGTAACGCACCCATAATATCCTCGCCCTTCACATGGCTCTCGCGTATCACATCAAAAGCTTTAAAAATCGTGTCACTGTCTTTATAAAATTCGTCCACGTTTTTCAAAAAGACTGCTGACACCTCTTTCTCTTCCTTCTCTTCTGTCATGTCATAGATTTATAGGTCTGTAATACTGAATGATATTTTTAGATATTTAAATATTTCGTGGTGTGTATTTGAATTTCCAACCCTTACCTAATCGATCCCGTACGCCACATCCTTCAGTTTCATATACTTACTTACGCAATTCATTAGCTCTGTTCAACTTCCTCCACTTCCCGCACATCTACCGCGACACCTTTTCGTGATTCCACCATCTCCCAACCGCTCATCTTCGCCCGACCCACGCCAAACGCCATCTTCCCGGTAAAAATAACCTCATCGTTCACCCGTATTTGTTCGTCTGCGTTAACAACGCCCGGCGCCAATACAGAACCTTTAGGCAGGAAATCGCCTATTTGCACCGTGTACGCAGTAAGGAAACGTTCGATTCTACGCGCTCCTTTCAAGGTAAGCGTTAAAAGCCCGTATTCCGGCACGATTCTCGCAAGGACATCGCCATTCACGCTGAGTTTATACGCTGGAAACTTCCCACTTATCTTTATCTTCTCTCCTTCTTTCCGTGATACGAGCTCGCTTCCTGCACCGATACCAAACTGATAATCCGCCATTGCCTTGAGCATGCTCGCTTTCTTTTCAAATCCTGACAATCGCGTTGTATCACCACACAGCTCGGCTATTCGTTCTTTCAGCCGTTTCAATGCTTCTTTTGACGTCACGTCCTCGCCTTCTTCGCAGGTATAAACAACATCTATACCTAAATCCTCCGCAGTACGTGAACAGAGCTCTTTATAAGTGCCGCTGAGATGTGCAACGATCTGTTTGTGTTTGTAATTTCTCACGTTCCGCTCAAGGTATGCACGTAAGCACGAAGATACCCACTCTCGCTCTTCTGCATCCCAATAGCCCGTTACAGGGATATCGTAGAACGCTGCGGGATACATAACTTCCAGCTCGCGCGGAACAACGCCAAGCGGAGACGTTAGGATAATCTCGTGAATACGTCCTCTATACCGTTCAATCGCTTCTCTGAACTTCAAGTGGGATGGTGACAGCGAATACGGCTTCCGTGCAGAACAGGGCAAGAGCAGCAAAATTTTTCTCATTGGAGGCTCGTATCGTTCCAGCACGCGGCTCGCAAACCGTTTCACTTCTATCCTCTTCAGCGATTCCATTGTATTTGCCATCATACCGTGGTTCCGAGCAACCGGCGTTCTCTTCTCAAAATACTCCTCATTCTCCAAGTCAAGGATTCTTAATACTGCAGTTAAAAACGGAGAGGATCGCACTTTCAGCTCCACATACTCACGCAAACTACCTGCTCTTATATGCGCCTTTACCTTCTTCACCTCTTTCTCCAGCAGCAGCGTGTTATGTTTCGCTAATAACAACACCCTCTCCTTGCTATTCTGTTCCCTTAACTCTTCTACAGTTAACGAGGAGCAAACGCTACACGTGCACGGCAATTCTTCCAATTCACGCAAGCTTACCGCACCTTCCTCCACCTGGTAAATACTCTGGTAGCCGTTTATCACTGCATTCAGATCGTCTATCAGATCAGCGCCAATGTAGAACAGCAGTGCGGCATTTTCCGCCGTTGCGATTGCAGGAACCCATAACGCGGTGTCTGGTGGTATCGCGTTTCGCGCATAAATAATTCTACGGACAAACTCTCGCGGGATGTTGAGCATAGCAGAAGCAAAGGATAGCACGTAACAATCAACATGGAGTGACGGGATTGCTTCTTGTACTTTGTTAAACAAAGGGTGCACTTCAGGTAGGAGGACAGCGCCTCGTGGAACGTCCCAAAGCTCTTCCTGGAATAATTCGTTGAAGTTAGAATCTTCAGCATGAATCACTTTGATTGCTTCTTCACCTGCACTTAACGACTCAACGTGAAACAGCAGCGGTGTTTGCTTCTTCTCTCCTAGTAGAGACAGAAAACCTATTCGCGCAGCACCGTCTCTTCTCCTGACTTCGTAAAACTTTGTCATCTTACTATTTTTAAAAAACTTTTATCGCTTTTGAATCTTCGATTTCAATCTCCGATAGTCATAGGGGTATGCCAAATTAGTACGGTTATTTATATCTATATACAATTTAGAAATAACAGAATAAAGATAAAAAATAATGGACGGCATTCACGGGGTATTACCATGAGGAACAAGGCTCAACGCAAGCAGGACCCCAAGGTTTACCTGGAGGTCCTTCTAAAGAGCGGGAGACGTTGTTGTCTCTGCTTTGGCCTGAAGAGCGATTACGGGGAGAAGAATGGGCAGATTGCGCATCTTGACCACGACCCAGCCAATGACAAGCCAGACAACTTGGCCTTCTTATGCCTCGAGCATCACGATCAATACGATTCCACGACCAGTCAGTCGAAGTCTCTTCAAATCGGTGAAGTTAAAGCTTACCGGGAGCAACTGTATCAATTTCTCGCGGGCAGCAAGTTTCAGGCTAGCGAAACACCAAAAACGCCCGAGAAAAAAAATTGGGCAAACCGCTTAGTGCTCGAGCCCTTAAATGCATTCCTCACTGAGAAACCACACAAATGTAGCTACTGTGGGTATTCCTTTTCGATAATGCCGGACCTCGAAGAGGGCAAGACCTACTTCGTGAAGACGGCAACTTGTCCAAAGTGTGGTAACGTAGACGAAGTACTGAGATACTACCAGGTTGAAAGGGGAGCTAAATGAAGATGCCTAACAACTCATTGCACCTGACCCTCAAGGTCTGCGCCCTTTCGAGCAGATGATTTCAGCGTCATCTTATCCATGAGGAGCACTGTCGGAAATGTTTGCAACTTACAGGATCGTCGGCACGATAGAACTCGGACAGGTTCACCATTTGCTCCGTTTTAGTTGTCTGGAGTTTATGACAGTCTTGAAAGGTATGATAAATTACTACGGTTATTTATATGCGATTGGGAAATAATGGAATAAATATAAAAAACAATGTTAAATGGAAGAGACGATGTCTGAGTCGACTGAAGAACCGAGATCTAGGGGGCCAATCCAGTCGTGGGCCGACCGGGTGAATTGGTCGGCTCGCGTGAAGGCCATATGCAAGCCTTGCTGGGAGCTGAAGTACTGCCCATACGGTCCCCTCGTGGAGGAGTTCCCTATTCAGGAAGAACGCGACCATCGCAGTTGTCGGATCTTCGGCCATGACTGCCCTGTGTTCACCATGGCGGAGCCGTTGACGGAGACTAAGGAGCTGCGACGTATCACCCGCACCATCCCAAGGCCGCTTCAGTTCAGGGTTCTGAAGCGAGACAACCAGATCTGTCGCGAGTGTGGCAAGAATGTGCAGGACGACGAGATTCACTTCGACCACATCATCCCTTGGTCGAAAGGTGGCCCGACGGAGGAGCACAACATCAGGCTTCTCTGTAGCGAGTGCAACAGACGTAAGAGTGACAGCTTTGAAGACCGCTATCTGGTCACGTCTTTCGCGGAGCACGTCGTGGAGCCTGTCGACTTCGACTTCTTGGATTTCATGCTCAACGTAGTAACGGACGCCCATCTGTTCAGGATGGATCATGGCAAACTGCCTGACGCCTCAACGCTGGCGGAGTGGTTTGAGGTCGAGACAGTCGCGGAGCCTGAGCAGCTGATGGCGCAAGAACTTCTCTCGCTGGACGAGTTCTTCTGCAGCGACCCCCCGAGCGACGTCCCTCCAGAGCACTTCGCCGCCCTCAGACGTCGCTGGGGTTGGGACGACGGCACAACCTACAAGGTTGCTGGCCTCGTGGAGGAGTTCGATATCACTCAAGATCAGTTGCTCAAGGCGGAGCAGGACTTGATGTGGCGCTTGGGATGGAGAGTAGTGGTGTCAACCAAGGACCAAAAGAAATGGTTGAAGAGCTAGGCTCTCCCATCTAACCCGCGCGTTGAGCAGACAATGCGTCCGATTAGGTATCCTCGGCTTGGGAGCGCGCACAGCGCACTGCAGCTTACGCGCAAAGCGTTCCGCGTACATAACGCATAATCGCTAGCTACATCTCTGGTATTGATCCTACAATCTGCTCATTGGTGCTTCAGATCGTTCCCATAAAATAAAATACTCTCACGCAGCCTTGTTGTCGTATTTCTATCTATTCTTCCAAATACTTCTCTACCCCTTTGTAATCAAACACCTCCGCGTCGAGCACGTTCTTTATAAAGTTAAACAATTTCTTCTAGTTTCGAGCGAGATATTCGGGTACCAGACAGGAGAGGCAACGACCAACCCTCGGAAGGCATAAAACGGCTGTATCACCTCTAGTATATCATAATCACCTGTTTCTTCAAGATAAACATCAAAAAACGTCTCGTACAATAGTTTAAAATCTTTATCAAGCTTCTTGCCATCCGTCTTGAGCAGCCCGAAGAAGAGATAGTTGATGGTCATCGCTGAGACGTCGTCAGCCGCTTCGCCCCATTCGCCCCGGCTTCGGTCAAGCATAGCCCTATATATGGATAATTAACTTCGATATACTTACTTATATGCCTGTGAAATAATAGAATAAAGATAAAAAGCAATGGTAGATTTAAGGAGGGAGAAATAAGACATGCGTGAAGATGCAGGGAAACTCTCTCAATTTGCAAGAGTGTTCCTGATTGCTTCGAACAGATGTCTGGAACGGAGGCCATTGCCAAATGGACAATTTGAAATGCCGTTGATTCCCGCAGCTGTATGCATGGCCTTTTCAGTGGAACTAAATTTTAAAGTAATCATCAAAGCGCAAGGTGATAAAGCAAAAGGCCATCGACTAGACAAGTTGTACGCCAAAATAGCTGAACCAGAACGCAGTTCTATAATCGAAGAAATAGGATTGTCTGACAAAGAGTTTCGAAAAAAACTATCAGAAATTGGGAACGCATTTGTCGACTGGAGGTATGTTTATGAGCATGAGAGCATCTCTCTAGATTTGGACTTTCTCAGAAGACTGTCAGAGGCCGCCCAAAAAACATCAACAGCACTTAGGGGGCGTCACAGAATAAGTGTGGCAAGTTCATGACGATGGATAGATAGTATAGTTCCATTCTCCATGGAAGTCATCGCGTTTAATGTTGACTGCTTCTATCTCTTCCTTCGAGATTTTACGGCCGATATGGTAGCTATTGGTGTCGAGTTCGCAATGTATCCGGAGTCCGTTCTTTGTAGTCGTAGCACCAATGAGATCCACCATCACTTCATGACTGACGAGCGGCTTTCCTCGCCAGGTTTGAGCTATGAAGGAGAACATGTGATGTTCGATCTTGTTCCGCTTACTCGTTCCCGGGGGAAAATGGCAAACGGAAATCGGAAAGCCGAGTTCGCTGGCAAGGTGCTGAAGCTCCATCTTCCAGAGCCTGACACGGTAGCCATTACTACCGCCTCCATCGGCTGTGATAAGCAATTGCTGGGCATCGGGATAGACC
>JAUWQN010000019.1 GCA_030611045.1 Methanosarcinales archaeon | reverse complement strand
AACTGGGTCGGGTGAAGTATGTTGTAGTCACTAATCCAGATGGGGGCATCACAACATCGAAATTGTCCATTCCCTCACGGGAACAAAGGCAAATTAAGGATGTGCTGGGGGTCGAGTATATAAAGTCTGAAACTTAGGTATGGATGAAGTAGTAAACGTAACTTATTTTAAGGCGAGATGAGTCAAAAGCAAAATGAAAAATCGTCTATACACCATGCACTCCAAAAAATTAGAAATCGTTTACAAGGACCACCTGCTTCAGATTGATTATTTCATTCGCCGTGGCCGAAAAGATGCAGTTATATATCTCCACGGCTTAGGCTGTTCAAAGAACGATTTTTTTGAAGCTGTAAGCCGTGCCGAGCTGAAAGAGTATACGCTCATAGCGTTCGACTTTCCCGGCTGTGGAGACTCGCCGTATCCTGATGATTTACATCTTGAAATGGACGATCTGGTCGAGATTGCACACTTGGTTGTCTCAGCATTACCGATAGATGATTTTGTTATTATTGGGCACAGCATGGGCGGGCTCGTCGCTCTTCTATTTGTTGAACGATATGGAAAGCACATGAAGGGCTTTATCAATGTCGAAGGCAATTTAGCGCCAGAAGACTGTTTCTTCTCGCGTGAGGTTGCACAGCATAGTTTTACCCACTTCACCACGACTGCATTTAAGGAGATTAAGCATAGATTAGCACAATCAAAGAACAAAGGGTTCCAAAAATATGCTGAGACTTTAACAAAAAGTGCATCAGAAAAGGCGTTTTTTGATTGTTGTCCTTCTTTAGTAGATTATTCTGAGCACGGTAACTTAATTCAGCGGTTTATTACGCTTAAAATCCCAAAACTGTTTGTTTACGGCTCTGAAAATCGCTCCTTGTCATACTTTACTACACTGAGAGAGAGCGGATGTGAACTGGTCGAAATACCACGGAGCAGTCATTTCCCCGGTTATGATAATCCTCAGGCATTTTATCCGGCAATTGCCGAATTTCTGTGGAAGAACTTCTCATCAGTGTAAGCCACGAAAAGATTATCTGACAGATTAACCCGCTGCTCTTGTTTTAATTATAAAACGTTATTTATACTGGGGATGTCTACGTTGCAGAAAGATAAAAGCTGGTATCAACAGCCGGTGGAACAGGTTTTTGACGCTTTAGAATCCAGCCGTGCAGGACTTACATCCAGCGAGTCAAAAGCACGGCTTGAGAGTTACGGCTATAACGAGCTGAAGTTCAAGAAGCGAGGCCTACTCATCCGGTTTATGATGCAGTTTCACAGCGCGTTAATCTATGTCCTGCTCGTTGCCGGTATTGTTACCGCATTTCTGGATATGTGGATGGATGCAACGGTTATTCTGGCAGTTGTCTTAGCCAATACTATAATAGGCTTCATCCAGGAGGGGAAGGCGGAAGCTTCGGCAGAAGCGCTGGAAAAGCTGATGACGCCGGAATGCACCGTGCGCAGGGATGGTGAGCAGAGGGTTATACCTGCACGGGAATTGGCTCCCGGTGACGTGGTTCTATTGGACGAGGGAAACAAGGTGCCTGCAGATTTACGGCTGTTCTACACAAAAAACATGAGTGCAGATGAAGCGACACTCACTGGCGAATCAGTACCGGTGCGGAAGAATATCGAAACTATCCCAAAACCTGACTTACCACCTGCAGATCAGTACTGCATGGCGTTCAGTGGCACGTTCATCACCAGTGGCTCTGGAAAGGGCGTTGTAGTAGGGACCGGTGAGCATACAGAGATTGGCAGAATCGCAGAACTTATGAAAGAGACACGAGCAACCACCACACCACTCATGCGGAAGATGGCGGACTTCACTCGACTATTAGTCATTGCTATTCTCGCAATTGCGGCTATTAATTTCATACTGGCAATAGTATTTGGATTTCCGTTTGTGTATTCGTTCCTTGCCTCGGTGTCCTTAGCGGTTGCTGCGATACCAGAAGGACTGCCTGCGATACTTACTATCACCTTAGCGTTTGGCGCAATGACAATGGCACGGCAAAATGCGCTTATAAAACGATTACCGGCAGCAGAAACGCTTGGCGTCACGACGGTTATCTGCACCGATAAAACCGGGACACTCACCAAAAACCAAATGACGGTATCGAAGATATACTGCGGTGGAAAGCAGTACGAAGTGAGTGGTGTTGGATATGACCCCAAAGGGAGATTCATTATCGGGGATACTTCAATTAACCCCAAGCAAGAGAATGAAGAGCTGATTGCAACCTTGAAAGCAGGTTATCTGTGTAACAACGCCACGCTTGTAAAGGATAAAGAGGAAGGCATGTACAAAATCGTAGGAGATCCTACGGAAGGCGCTTTAGTCGTATCTGCCTGCAAAGCCGGTATTTCGGATGACCGTAACAAATTAGATGAGATACCGTTTTCTTCTGAGCAGCAGTACATGGCTACGCTGCACGAAGGCACCGATGTGAATGTCATTTATATGAAAGGCTCGCCAGAGCGGGTCTTAGAATTGTGCAAAACCCAATTGGTCAATGGAAGTACTGTGCCGTTACGCAGCGAGGAGATATTGACAAAGGCGGGAGAGATGGCAGGAGAAGCTTTGCGGGTTCTGGGTATGGCATATAAGTTCGTGCCCAAAGATAAAAGAGAACTTGATTCTGATGATTTGGAAGAGCTGACATTCCTCGGATTCCAGGGGATGATTGATCCGCCAAGAGAAGAAGCGAGGGACGCAGTCCAGAAATGCAAGCGTGCTGGAATCCGCGTAGTAATGATCACTGGCGACCATGCACAGACAGCAAAAGCTATTGCACAGCAGTTAGGAATTGGCACGGAGTCCGGCAGAGTGGTGACGGGGGAAGAGCTATCACGAATGAGCGACGATGAGTTGTATGAGATTGTGGATACAGTTTCGGTATATGCCCGCGCTGCCCCGGAACATAAGTTCAGAATAACCAAACAGTTGCAGAGAAGGGGGCATATTACCGCCGTCACGGGCGATGGTGTGAATGATGCTCCAGCACTCAAGGCGGCGGACATCGGGATAGCTATGGGGATAACAGGAACTGAAGTGAGCAAGGAAGCCGCCGATATAATTCTAACTGACGATAACTTCTCCAGTATAGTGGCGGCGGTGGAAGAGGGAAGACATGTCTTCGAGAACATCCGAAAAGTCATTCTGTACACGCTACCTACAAATGGTGGACAAACCCTACTGATATTAGGTGCGATATTAATGGCACCGTTTATACTCATTTTCAATCCTCATTTAGGCGGGAGCCTCCCGATAGCGCCAGTGCAAATCCTGTGGATAAACTTGCTTGATGCCGTCGCGCTCGCACTGCCGCTCATCAAAGAGCCAAAGGAAACGGGGTTGCTCGATAGACCTCCTCGGAACCCTCGTGAACGGATAACGGATAGCCCATTTTTCAAAAAAGTTGGAATAGTGTCATTAGTAATGGCACTCGCAGGTTTCAGTATGTATTGTCTCACCACCATAATATGTGCAGGAGACCCTGATGTTCTGGCAAAGGCTCAAACCACCGCATTTACCACGGTGATGCTGGTTCACATCTGCTATCTATTTACGGCCCGGTCAATAACAGAGTCTGCATTTACGTTCAGCCCATTCTCGAATAAATGGGTGCTTATCGGCACGGCACTAACGCTCGGACTGCAGTTTATCATAATCTACGCCCCCCCATTTATCGGCATTAATCCATTTAGAACCGCACCCTTACCCGCCGAGTGCTGGATAGCCATGATATTAGTCTCACTCCCGATATTCTTCATAATTGAGTTCGAGAAGTTTCTGACAAAGCGAACGGTTAGAAAACAGAAACAGAAGGAGAATGTTTAAAGCGTAAAAGTGATAATAATAAAGAAGTGGGCACTGTGCAATGATACGAAAGACAACCTTGGCTAAATTGACCATAATATCTCTTCTTATCGTCCTAATAGCTATTACTGCTACTGCGCCAGTCGTTAGCTACAATGGTGACGACTATTATCTTGATGACTATTATTTTACCGGCAATGAGACATATTTCAATCAACTTATTCTGAATATCTACATAGACGAAACCGGCAAAGCGCTTGTGATCGGATACGTAGAAGATGTTGATAGCTTACCCTTCTTAAAAACGGCTGAGTATCTCTATGAAAACGATACAAATCAATTATACGCCCTTACAAACGCATTAACATGGAAATACGGGGACAGGTGGGCAATAAATTTCACAACTAACGCTGATGCTTATTACACCGAATATCATACGATTTTTTATTTACCTGGTGATGTGAAACTGATCGAGATTGATCACCCTCCAGGACTGGAACGTTTTGTGACTACGTCTAACGAGTCGTTGGTTATTGATATTCAAGGGTATGACGTTGAAAGTCCCATGACCACAATTGAATACCAGCAGCCACTTGAGGAAACAGACGGCGAAGAGGGCGGGGGGTTCAGCTTCGGCTATTTACTGCTCATTATCGCGCTCTCGGTTTTGACTATTGCGCTTATCATCGCCCTCCTCAAAATGAAGCGAAGGGAAGATGTCCGCCATGCAGAAGAACCTCAGGTGAAGGTGAAAGAAGGCAAAATCGGAACTACGCCCGAAATGGCGCGGGTGATGGAGACGCTAACGGATAGGGAGCGGACTATTGTAAATGCGCTGCTCAAGCATAACGGGGAGATGACCCAGGCGGACCTCAGATATGAAACGGAGATCCCAAAATCGTCATTGACCGGCATCCTTCGCACACTCGAAAGGAGGAAGATAATCAATAAGAAAGAATGGGGGAGGACGAACGTTATAGAACTATCCGAATGGTTTTTATCAAAAAAGGAGGGTGAATGAACGGTTTGAACGCTTATCTGAACGATCGGTACTGCGTGCCTTTTTTAAATCGTTCACGAGAAGGTTTGAGTCAAGGTGATAAGAAATGAGAACCAAAAAGCGGAAGATGTTGTGTGTGGGCGCGGTGGCGCTGCTGTTGCTCGGGCTCGTTGGAAGCGGAGTCGCAGTATCGTCACAGGCGCATAATGGAGATAATGGCGGCTCAAACTGGCTAGCTCTTGGTAACGGCAGGCAGGAAGAGGTAGAACAACAAACGCAGAATGTAGGAGAAAATAAGACCATCAGGATTCAGCAAAGGGAAGAAGTGCGTGCTCAAAATGTCAGTGAATTGCACGGGATGGTAGAGCAACGAAAGCAAGACCTGAACCAGGAAATCCAAGCGTTAGAGGAGCATCAGCAACTGGTGTACCAAAATCAAAATAGAGTGCGATTAGCCGTTCATTCCTTGTTGGCGATGGAGGAGCTGGTGGGAGGTATTGGTCCACAAGTTTCCCAGATTGCTGAAGGCTTTAATATGTCAGTCCAGGCAACCATACGGGCAGAGGAGCAAATACAGTCAAGAAGTGGGTTCATACGATTTTTCGCTGGGGGCGATGACGAGGCAGCACAGGAAATAGAAGAACAGGTGATTCAAAATCAAGAACGAATTCGACAGCTCCGCCAATTAAGTGGGGAATGCGATTGTGACGAAGAAGTGAGAGCCATGCTGCTGGAGCAGGTACAGAATACGGAGCAGGAGCAGGCAAGATTACAGCAGTTAGCCCAGGATGAACTGACTGATAAAGGTTTATTCGGCTGGTTGTGGAAACGTTAACGGACCGCAAACGGGCCATTGTTAAACAGAGTGATGGAAAAAGAAATGGAAACCAAAAAGTGGACATTGTTGTGTGTGGGCATGGTGGCGCTGCTGGTGCTCGGGCTCGTGGAAAGCGGTGTTGCGATATCGCAACAAGCGCATAAAGGAGATAATAGCGGATTAAACGGGCAAGCTCTTGGTAACGGTCAGCAAGAACAGGTGGAGCAACAAAAGGAGGAAGTAAAAGCTTTGAATAACGGATCAAAGGGGGTAGCGTCTGGGCAAGTCAAGAAAGAGATACCGCAGCTGGCTGCTATAAAAGCTCCGATTACCGTTGTTCACAAAGCGCAGGGCTTTGCATTGAACGAGTCTGGTGATGGGTTCCACGTACTCCGGGTAAACATCCTCAAGGTAGGACAGATCCATCCGAGTGAGATTAGAGGACTTATGGGGGAGAACAAGAACATCAGTGAGATAAGAGCGAGAATCGAGAATATGACAGGAGGGGCTCCCTTCTATCGAGGAGATATGCGACTTGGAGAAAACTACTACAGGCTTGTTAACATCTCTGTTTCTGAAACGGAGGATGGTGGTAATCGAACATTCGACGCCGATGTCGTGGGTCCATTAGGCAACATGAGCATTGTCGGGAATATCAGTGTAACGGTTATGCCCTACGAGGGTGTCTGGATAGGTGACGGCACGCTCAACATGTATGATGGTGAGGAATACAGTGGCGAATACAGAGTGTTGCTCGATGTTCTTCCGCCGCATCCAAGATCGATATTACGGGGACGATAGGGATAAAAAAAGCAAGGTTGGATGATCATTTTGAGATCATCCTGCATCTTATTTTTGCGGCGTTGCGTATAATGTAGTATATCCGAACGTGCTTCCTAATCGTTGTGCTCGCAATAAATAGACGCCTGCTAATCCTGCTTTTCCACCAATTCCGCCGCTTTTACAACCAATCGAGCGGTATTCTCATCCTCTTCCGCGATCTCGCTTTCCATTATGACCAGCCGTTTCTTGAACATCGGGCCATCCAACACCAACGATTCAAATTCGCCGCCTTCTCCTGCTATATTCAACCCTCCAGACGTTGGAGAAGTTTGATCTTCGTACCTCGCTCGCTTCGCTCGCTTCGCTATTTTTTTGCTCAACTCCACCAGGCGGTCGACATCTTCCACTGTTATCGTTCTACCAAGCCAACTCCTGTCCAGACCATACGCACTGATGCCTGTAAAAATCACCTCGAAATTGGATACTACAAGCCGTAGCTCTGTTTCCTGATTGATATGCCATAAAGGAGCGAACACTTTGAGGTTCTCTTCACCAGCAATTCTTTCTATTCGTTCTTTTTGGTAAGTACTCCATAAAGCGCCGGTTATAACCCCTTCTATGCCATATTCGGCTTTCGCTTCTCTAAAAGCAGCTCGCAGGTCCTCCAGTTCCTTCTCCTTCTCGCCCGCTGTCTCTTTCGTAACCAGGGGCAAGCCAATCGCTTCGGCTTGCAGCGCCACCAACTCCACTGCAGGTGTGTGGAACATATACGATTCGGGATTCCGGCTCTTTATCGTGATTAAACATTCCACAGGATAGCCCGCCTTCTTCATGAGCCAGAGTGCATAGGCGCTGTCCTTACCCGAGCTGAACAGGCACCCCAACTTTATATCTCGTGAAGGGTAAAAAGTCCTCAGATAATCTCTTTTATAGCGGTAGCCTTTTCTCTTAGTCAATTTCTCTATCGCCTTAACCACATTTGAGCCATACTGCACAGCCCTTTTTTTTCTACCCGCAACTTTTGTCAGTCCAAGGTCCCTCGCAATTTCTCTTAAAATCGCCTTATTTACATCATCAGTCAATTTATATACCGCTGGTATTTTCAGTGCATAATCTGCAAGGTCCGTAGCCAAAAACGGTGCCCGCAGCGAAATCCCGTGCGACTTCGCTACCATATAGTCCCTATAAAGGTCCCGTTCGTGCAGCCCTAAAAGACCGGATAGGCATGCTCTATTCAAATCGTCCTTTTTCACTCGTTTATGGCGCTCGTATCCGGCGAAGAGTTCCTCTGCGCCAAGCCCATATAAAACCGTTTTTATTCCCTCCTCTTTTGCCATCTCGCATGCGGCATATAACGGCACAGCCACGCTTATCTTTACGCTATCCGTATCGTCAATCAAAGGAACAACGTCTTTGAGATATGTCTCGACCTCGTCAACCCCTATCTTCTTTATCTTCAACGGCAATCCTAAATCCGTAGCGATAGACGTCGCATATACCAAATCTTCCGCTTCCTTCATGCCCGGCTCTTCAACCGCCACAGTATAACAAACGAAATCAGCATCCAAATCCTTGCAAAGGTAAGCGATAAGCGTGGAATCCAATCCACCGGAAAAGAGCACGCCAAACTTCTCACTCTGTGGAATCCTCCTCGAAATACTTGCTCGCAACAAGGTTAGCAATTCTTCTTTTATCTTCTCCTTCTCCTCTCTTAGCTCGGGCACAACGGAAAAGAAACCCCTTTTCTCGAAACTCAATCGGTCTTCTTTTATGTTATATCTTAAGATGGTTCTTGGATCAAGCTCGATTGCATGGGGATAGCCCATTGCTTCTAATGCTCTTTTCTCTGAAGCAAACGCAAATCCATCGGTGTGTGCGAAGCAAATAGGTCTTAATCCTATTATATCCCGGGCTATGTACAGCAAATCATCACCATTTGCGTCTCTACCCATCCAACACGCAAATGCAAACACTCCGTCTATCTCGTTAAAAAAGGAATAATCTGCTTTTATCTCATCCACGTTGTATATCTCAGCATCTGCTACAAACCGGCGTCCTAACCGTTTTCTTGAAAGAGCAGTTTTACAGGAACAACAGCACGCAATGCAATTTCTACTACCCTGCTTCACCTTCTGTTTTAATTCGTGCACGTCTTTTGAATAAAACTCATCGCTATCAGTGCGAATCAAAAAATCTGCATCTTTTCGATTTTTCAGCACTTCTAAACCCGTTAGCACGAGCTCTACTGACCGTTCATTGTTAAAAACGCCGATTATACCGCACATCTATCTTCTTCCTGGAGGTGTTTATAAATACGTTATCACGCTATTTTGAAAAAAAATCGTTTAATCGTCCTCTATCATCTTGAAGATAGAGAAAGCATGAATTAAGAGTATACTTTTTATTTCGCTCTTGTTTATCTTAAATTCCATTGATGCCTAACCTTTCAAATAGTAGCAATAGCGGTAATACCTAAGTTTCAGAGTATAAATAATCATAGACTTTCTATCAACCCATATTCCGCACCTTAAGTTTATAAAGATATTACTTTTTTAATAAATCACAATGTACAATTTCATCCAACTTCGGTGTATCTGCAGTATTGCAGATATTACTCCAATTTGGCATTATATCCGCATATTGCGTATATTCTCCTTATTGATGCCTGCCTCTAAGCATATCCGAGCTACATCATCCCCAACCGTTCCAACACCTTCCTTAGTTTCACCACGTTCGCTTCACTCAACGCACCCAGCGGAAGCCTGACATGCCCTGATGCCAATCCCATCATCTCCGCGGCTTTCTTCACCGGTATTGGATTTGTCTCTATGAACATCGAGTCAAACAATGGATAGAGCTTGATATTAATCTCTTGTGCCTTTTCTACCTCGTTCTTCGACATCGCAGCCACCATATCGCACATCTCCTTCGGTGCGATGTTTGCCGCGACCGAGATCACGCCTTTACCGCCAAGGCTCATTATCGGCAGCGTAAGGAAATCATCACCTGCCATAACCGAGAAGTCCAAACCCTGCTCCGAAGCCATCTGAATAATCGTGCCTACCTGCTTCAAATCGCCCGACGCCTCCTTCACGCCCTTCAGATTCGCTACCTCAACCGCGAGCTCTATCTGTGTCTCGGCACTTATGTTCTGGCCCGTTCTCGACGGTATATTATACAAAATCAACGGTATGTCTACCGCATCTCCAATCCTCTTGAAATGCGCCTTCAAACCAGTTACATTCGGTTTATTGTAATACGGTGTTATCAAAAGGCACGCTGCAGCACCGGCATCTGCCGCATGCTTCGTAAAATCCACGGCCTCCTGCGTGTTGTTCGAGCCCGTACCTGCTATCACAGGCACCGTCGAGCAGTCTATCACCGTATCTATCACCTTCTTATGCTCTTCATGCGAAAGCGTTGCAGATTCGCCGGTCGTGCCACACGGGAGGATGCCCGTTACACCGCCTTCGACCGTAAACTCCACGAGTCGTCTCAAACTTTCCTCATCTACTTCATCACTCTTCGTAAAAGGTGTTATTAGCGCTGGATATACACCGCCCATCTTAAACATCTTACTTACTTTACTCCTTCTCCTTCTTTCCTTCCTTTACCTTTTTATGTGTTATATATCCGGCTATTCTGTTCCTTATGCCCTTGCTCTCTACATTCGTATACTCTTCCACTATCTTCTTATTGACATCAAAGTCATCCGTAAAGTCCGGCACCTCCTTCAGCAATTGCTTTGCCAAACTCTTTATATACGTCGGTTTAATCGCGCCCACAGTTAATCACTCACTCTCCCCCTTCATTTCCATTTTCTGCTCTCCATCCCTCTGTTTCTTCACTCTTCATCCTCATGCTACTCACGCCAATCATCACAAACAATGCACCGAAGAACAACACAACAAGGGGGATAACCCCTAACAGAACCGCGAGTACTTCACCGCGGAGATACCATATCCCCACCATACCTAAGGCTGCTAATATAAACCCAAAGGATATCTCTCGAAAACCTCTCATTGACCATCGTATCCTCACTTCTTCTCCTACCCCCTCATAACCACTTCGGCTGTTTCAGGCTTGTATTTCCAATCCACTGGTAAGACCTTCTCCCGTCTATAATACTTCGCAAGCCTTCGTATCTTGGATTCCGTTAATTGTAACGCCCTTTTATTATGAATATCCGTCTTATTCACTCCAAGATGCTTCCTCAGTTTCAGCGCTTTTCGCATCAAATTCAGGAGGTCTTCGGGCAGCTTACTCGCGCTATCCCACTCCTTTAATATTCCCGTTATCCTCTTTCCCGTGACCAGCGCAATGCTGGGCACAGAGTAGCTGTCCCGCATAAGTATGCCTATTTGACTTGTTGATAGCCCTTGATTATTCAGCGCAACCACTTTGTTCTCCACTTCTTCTGCGGTCATCTCCACCCATTCAGGCGGTTTTTCCTTGAGCCTTAAGCTAAAAGGTCTCTTTGAACCTGATTTTCCTCTTCTCCTCGCATACATCCTTGCCATGTTATCTCTCCAAAAGCCTGTTATGTGCCTTTGCTTAGTTATCTTATGTTCACTTCGTATATAAATATCTTGGGATGTTTCTCGCCATTACCTTGATGAGGCGGGAGTTCGTTAAAAGCTCACTAAATACGAGGGAGGGGTAGTCCATATCTCCCTCATTCTTTATACGTTGCAATATCTCGCTTTGTGACAGCGTATGAACAATCGTATCGAAGTCCCTGTCGCTCATCACACACCGTAACCGGTGGACCTTCAGTCCAAACGCTATTTCATTCCCTATTTCATTCCTCCACCGTCTTTCATAATCCCTCAGCACCTTCATATTCCCCATCAAGCACGCTTGTGCCGCGATCTCACCCGCTATCTTTCCGCATTTCAGCCCATAATACACACCACCGCCAGTAATTGGTTTGATTTGAGCTGCTGCATCTCCGACCAACAGTATCCCGGTCTCCTTATCCATTTTTACGGTCTTGTGCCTTTGCCCTCGCAGACCAGCATTTACCGGGATAGGGATTTTACCAGCAGTACGGCTAAATACGGTACCTTTGTATTTCTTCACCATAACAGGGTGCTCCGCCAAATTTCGTTTTAAAAAGAGCAATGGGTTGGAGTGTGATGAAAACCTTTTATCTATGCAGAGACCAATTCGAGCACGGTTTTCTACGCCAAGCGGGATAGTCCAAGCGAAGAATCCCGGTGCAATGGTTTTACCCACAAAAATCTCCGCAAAAGTATCTTCTATTTCATATTCCCCCTCTATCTGCACGCAGCTCAGGCTGCTACGTACAACATTGAGCCCAGCCAATTGCGCCACTGTGCTCTTCACGCCATCAGCGCCAATGACCACCCCCGCTCTTATTTCCTTTGCCCCGTTCGTCGTAGCAGTTGTTATCGTCAGCTTTTTCCCCCCGGCTCTTTTCCTTACTGTTTTAACCTTGCTCTTCAAAATGATGTCTACACCTTCCTTCTGCGCCGCTTTAGCCAATTCCAGGTCAAAGAGGTTTCGGCTTATGGCAAAAGCCCTTTGAGCTGGCGATTCAAGCGTTAATTCGTAGGAGGGCGAATGAACAACAGCCCTTTTTATTTCGCAGTTTATGAAGGAGTTACGGTCCCTTAATTCGCTCTCTTCAAGTGCCCTTGTGCTTATAAGCCCCGCACATTGGACGGGCTCACCTATTGCCGCATCCTCCTCTATGATCAGCGTAGAAGCTCCTGCCTTTGCCGCATATTTCGCAGCCATGCAGCCTGCGGGACCGCCACCGACCACGACTACATCATAATTGAGCGCACCCATAACGAATCTCCTAATCCTTATATACTTGAAAAGATTAATACTCGAAAAGGATAGGACTGTTAATGTCAAGGTATAACGTTTAAAAATTTATAAAAATGAAAGCGAAAGAAAGAGATAGATCATAGTGACAAAGCGAGGGAGAAACTATCAAGCTTTTAAAAGATGAAAAATATGGGAGTGATGAAATAAAGATGAAAAAGGCATCTGATAAGTCCAAGCAACCGGGAAAACAGAGGAAAGCGAGATATAATGCACCATTGCATATACGGCATAAGTTCATGACTGCACCGCTTTCCGAAGAACTACAGGGTAAATACGGGAAGCGCGGTTTTCCGATACGAAAAGGGGATACGGTAAGGGTGATGAGAGGCGATGATAAAGGTAAAGTGGGTAAAGTGAGGTCTATAGACCTGAAGAAAGAGAAGATAACGATGGAAGGGGTTGTCGTTGCAAGGTCAGATTTATCTGAAGTGCCACGCCCTATACATCCCTCAAATGTCGTGATAACAAAGTTAGAATTAAAGGATAAGCTAAGGGAAATCGCATTGAATCGATAGGTAAAGAAAGAGTTAGTTGTGTGAAGAAGTGCTTTAGCAGCAGAGCAAGTAAACGGCCACGTTATCGCCTATTGTGCTAATTGTGCTACTCTACGCTTCGTCCATCACCTCCTTATGGAGCGCTATCATCCGCTTTACAGAAGGATGTGATTCGCCTAATTTGGCCTTAAAATTCGCTATTTCATCTTCTATGTTCGTTCTCCTCCAGCCCTCAATCAAATTATCCGCATGCGCTACTATCTTCTCTTCCATCGTCTCTGGCATTAAATCCTCAGAAGGTAATCCCACTTCCTTTGCTTCCGCTGCGGTTATTCCTGCCCCTACATGCCTTTGAATTATTCTCACCAGGTTCTCTTCCAGCCTTAACTCCCGAGCTATCTCTCCACCTACAAACCCGTGGGCTATGCCATGCGATCGCGCTCTGCCTATGTCATGCAACAATGCGCCCCTAAAAATCAGTTCTTCGTTTACCGTATTATAATGGCGATGAGCAATCTCCAACGCAAGTTCTGCAACTGCAGTACAATGTTTAATAACGCCCCCGTCACAGCCAACCGCTCGCAGTAGCCGTATGCACTCGCGGCTTAGTTTCTTCTTAGTTCCTTCTTCCACTTCTCTAACTCTTTTATCTGCTTCTCTAACTCTTTTATTAAATTCCCGTTTTCAAAATATTCAAAATGTGATTCGCATTCCTCGCACCAGAAATCTTTCTCTGCTGCTTCTTCAAATAAAACACGCTGACAGGGGCATTGGTAAAACTCTCCGTTTATTTCGTATTCGAGTTTCTCTCGTAATCCACCTAACGCTGCATCCGCTTCATCATCCATCATTTTCTTGATGTTGTTATGATCGAATTTCCACCAATAGGTAATCCAGCCGGTATTGTCATCACGTTCAGTCCTGTATTCCGCTATCCTGCTCTCATAAAACACGTACAGAACCTTTCTTACCGCAGTGAGTTTAGTATCGCTGAGCTTTGCAATCGTCTCATCGGTTATCTCTCCCACTCCATCTGGTATGTTCTCCATAATCTTCAGCCCATCTTCCCCTAGCAGCTTCCAAAAATATTCCCTTATTAAGGGATTATCTGTCTCCAACATGATGATCGCTCTCCACCATTATAATCTATAACTTCAGATAAAATAAACTTTCGCAAAATACCGCTCTCATTTGAATGGAAGACCGCTAACTACGCGTACACAAACGATTTTGCCTGCCAGCGTGCTAAGTTTTCATCGTACCCCCGCCCGTACCGCACCGTATCGGGAATGTGCTTTTCGTGTTCTATGCCTCTATATCACCTAAATACTTTTTCCGTATTTCACCAGCTTTTTCTATTCCTAGCTCCACCATCTCAGCTATCTCTTCTTCCTTTAAGCCGTCAGTCCCGCTCTTCTGTATTCCAGATATAGTGCCATCTGCATTCGAGATTACCGTTAACTTGCTTGTAGCTGCGTTCGCCTCATACAAGTTCGGGTCCACTAAGATATTCTCCCCGATTTTTATCATTGTTACTGCCACCGGCGTATCCCGTATTGACAAGGTATCTTCCCCAGTTAATTCATATCTATCGTTTGGTATGCGGGTATTCAAAAGAGAAGCAATCGCACCTAATGCTGCTGCATCCACCAAGTTGCCATCGTTGTCCAATGGGTGTATATCGATAAAAGTCATCCAGACTTTCTCACCTTCTTCTATGCACAACTTCTCTAAATCAATTGCTTCTGAGCCTCTAATTCCTCTATCAACTACTCTTGCCAGTTCTACACTGTTCTCATTCGGCGGTCCAAGCTCAAAATCAGGTGATGCTCCCGGACGGAGTTCAGCATTTGTCATTAATATCCCCTTGTTAGGAGCATCAGAAAAAGGCGTGCCTGGTTCGAGCTTTACACCCACTAAGACCGCCGTGTCTCCTATCTTCACAAGTGCAGAACCTTCTGCTTTATTTATTATATCACGCTCCACACTTATCTCACGGTAATCACGAAATCCTCTACCATCTACCCTCTTTCCACTTTCTATCAAATCGTACACATAATCCTTCCGTATATCCGCCATAACTTCAATACCCATCTCTATTCCTCACCTTTACCCACACTTTCACTATATTTCTCTATTAACGCCGTTCTTTGCAACTCGTATATCTCGTGACATGCCTTAGTCGCAAGCTTCAGCCCTCGTTCAAACTCGTCTTTTGTAAAACGACCGTCCATCTGCAACATGGTGATTGCATCCGTTCTCGCAACCATTGCCACGGGCATATCCGCCTCGCCGTGATTGTCTTCCACTGCATTCAAATCCAATACCACTTCCCCATCTATCTTACCTACAGCGACTGAAGAAACGAGATCTCGCATTGGTATCCCAGCGGCTGCGAGAGCGATAGAAGCGGCATTTATACCCGCTGTTCTCGTCCCCGCATCCGACTGGAGTAATTCCACATAGACGTCTATCGCCGTCTTTGGGTAATACTCTTTTAAAATAACGGGATCAAGGGCTTCTCTACTCACCTTTGATACCTCCACGCTCCTTCTATCCGGTCCTGGTCGTTTTCTGTCATCCACTGAAAAAGGCGCCATATTATACCGGTAGGTAACCACCGCCGTTTTTGCATCTTGCAAGTGCCGCGGATGCTTCTCGCGTGGCCCATATACCGCAGCGAGTGCTTTATTATTCCCTAACTCGAAGTAACATGACCCATCTGCCCGCTTTAACACACCAACCTCTATTTTTATGGGTCTGAGGTCTTCAAAACCGCGTCCATCTAATCTCTTTCCATCTTTTATAAGTTCTATTTTTTCTTCTTTCATTCTTATTCTCTATCCCCTTCTCTATTCTTTTTAAACGAATCTAAAAAATGCGCCACTCTATCTGTTAACCCAGACGTATGAGCCTCATTTGAAATTATCAGCACTACTTGCAATGCGAGGTTCATGTCCGCTTCGCGGCCTTTTATCCATATACGACCGTTCTTTGCGATAAATATAAAGCAATTGCACTTCTCCTTCAGCATTTTTATCATCGAGCCACTCCGACCTATAACACGCGGCACCTTAGTATGTGATATTTCTATCAATCTCCCTCTATCCCCTATCTTAAACTCGTCTTTCATGGCCAAATCTACTCGCATCAGTGCGTCCACATTCAGCACCTTCGCCACAATCAAATCGCCCAAATCCAGGTATTTATTCATATCGCCAAACTCTATCTTCTCCCTCATCGTCCCTGCAAATTCTGAGTTGTGTAACCGAGCTTCGTAAGGAGAAGCGATATCAACAATCCAATAAGGAAACGAAATCTCAACTATTTTACCGATTACTATGTCTCCATTCGTTGGCACATACTTGCCCGAAAGCGCGACTACATTTATCTCTCCCTTATCGTTCACTATGCCATAGTGCATCGCATAGACCTTACCCTCGTCAACGTACGTCCCCTCGCCTGCACGATTCACCTCGTCAGAAATAAAATCTCCCGGAACAACAACTTTATACATGGTATCTCACCTCACTATCTTCGTTTCCGCCTCTCCCTTTGTTATGTGGTTCAAAAAGGAAAAGAGTTCATCTCTCATCCCTGCTGGTACTTTCACCACTGCTATAAATGAACCATCTTTTTGCCACTCTTCTTTCATTACCTCGAAATTCCGTTTTAACTCATATACTTGCCCAGTATACATCGCAGGGATCTTTATCGCTATCTCCGTCTCCTCGATCTTTATCGGAATGATCGGCCGTAGTGCCTTCACGGTCTCACTTACCAGCTCGTCTATACTCTTAAACGGGTCAATATGCACCTTGGCCTCGTTCATCGCGATCTCTATTCTTGTGGGGGGATGAGGAGTATTTGTCTGAGGATTTATAGAGATCTGAGCAATCCGCTCTATGACCATCTTCTTCTTCTCCTCGATCTTTTTTCGCCTCTGATCTGTGGTAAGTTGCAACTCTCCCTCTTTTATTATCCTCCTCGCTATTTCTCTTACATCCGCGGTAGAGAAGACCTCCATCAAATCCTCTTCTGTTGCTTTTTTGCCTTTCGCAGCATCTACAAATATCTCATCTGCTGCTAAGACATCTTCGATTTCCTCTTTAGTACCGCTTCTGATCCGGTCTGCCCCTTCAGGATCTACAAGGATTTCAAAAATCTTCTTCCCATGCTTATACCGCGCTATTACTGCCTTGTCTAGACTTACCATTTCGCTTATCCTTCACCCTCGGTCTCGGCCTCGCTCTCACCTTCGCTCTCGCCCTCTGCATCTGCCTCTGCCTTCTCCTTCACTCCCGTTATATATGGCTCCAGCTCTTCTGCCTTCAAAATCCTGAAACTCTTCTTTTCCAACTCCGCAAGACCTGCATCCACCGTTGTTATGTCAAGCTTTCCTTCCGTCACTTTGTACAATGCTTCCAAACCAAGCACGATGGCATCCTCAAGTAAGATGTCCTCTTTATACTGCTGCTCAAATAGCTCGGTTGCCACACTTCTTCCAGAACCTATCGCAGTTGCTTTATATTCCAGTAATGCACCGCTTGGATCGGTCTCAAAGAGATAACTATTACCATTATACACGCCTCCGATTAACAACGCAGTGCCAAATGGTCGAAGCCCACCAAGTTGTGTATATGCCTGTTTAAAATCGCATATCTTCTTCGCTAAGGTTTCCACACCTATCGGTTCGTCATATACAATCTTGTTTATTTGCGCCTCTACCCTGCCTCTATCTATCAGCATCCGTGCATCTGCGACCAAGCCTGAAGTTGCAGCACCAATATGATCATCTATTCGAAAAATCTTTTCCACAGAGCCGCCTTCCAATAACCTGGAAGTTAACCTCTTGTCCACTAACAGTGCAACGCCATTTTGTGCTTTTATCCCTATAGCGGTGGTACCTCTTTTCACCGCTTCTCGTGCATATTCTACCTGAAATAGCCTTCCATCAGGACTGAAGACTGTTATTGCCCTATCATAACCCATATTTTGTGGCATCATTTGCATTTACATCACCTTTTTGTTCCTTATCATACCCATGGACTCGACGGGATTTGAACCCGTGGCTTCCTCCTCGCGAAGGAGGCACTCTTCCACTGAGCTACGAGCCCCCGCCGCCTCTTTTCTCCATGGTATTTAATAACAACAAGAGAACAATAAATAACCAATTGTTTTCGCAGGTTTAAGGAGCTTGAGTATCAATGGAAGTTATATCTTCACCGATTATTATTGGAGCGTCTCTTGTAGGAATAGGATTTTTGACAGGATTGAGCGGAGCTTTGATACCAGGACCAATGCTTGCTTACGTCGTATCAGATACTTTAAAGAAAGGAGCTTTATCCGGACCCCTTACCGTGCTTGGGCACATCTCAGTGGAGATACTACTAATCGCAGCTTTCGTTTTAGGGCTCGGATTGACAAGCTATTTCCTCCAGTTCAAATCCCTGATATACGTAATAGGTGGCATTGCACTCATTGTAATGTCTTTATTGATTATTAAGGGGGCAAATGGTGCAAAATCATGGTCAACACGAGAAGAGACAGATATGTATCTGGAAGTGCGATTGCGAGGAGCGAAGTATACGTATAACAGTTCAATTTTTGGCGGTGTTCTATTCACTGCTTTTAATCCCTCTTTTATTCCCTGGTGGGTGACCATAGGCTACCCGCTCGTGTTACAAGGATTTGAGTGGCTCGCCCTGACTGGAATAGTTTTAGTTACTATAGGGCATTTTCTTTCTGATTTGGCCTGGTATTCTTTCATCTCCTACTCGTTCTCTAAGGGTAAGAATTTCTTTGTTGGTAAGCGATATGAATTAATAATGCTCGTCATAACCTTCTTCGTGATCGTTTTAGGTGTTTTCTTCTTTATTAAAGGTGCAATTGGATTCTTTTGAAGACGAAACGTTAAATAAACGGACTAAGGTCAAATCTCATGCCGTCTCGTGCTGCTATCACTTCTATACCCGTCTCTTCGCTGAGCTGCTTTGCTATCTCCCACGGCTTATTTCTAAGCATGGTCATCCCGAAATGCGTGAGTATCGCAACCTTTGGTCTCCTCGATTCTATAATCCTTTTTGCATCCTTCGCGCACAGATGATCTACCCCTTCCCGCAAGTTATACATCGCTACGTTCATCACGAGCACGTCTCCATCGTAACACTGCTCCAGTCCATCAAAATAGAGCGTATCGGCAATAAAAGAAACGGCGGTTGTATTTTCACCTTGTACCTTTATGTTTATACCATACGTCTCAACGATACCATGCACATGCCGTTTCGGTGTCTGTATCTCGAGGTTACCAACCGCATAGCTACCACCTTCTTCAAACACTTCTATTCTATCTAAAAGCCCTTTATAATAGTTTAAAACAACAGCATCGCCCTCATTTGTCAAGGCATCGTTCGGGCAGAGCAGTACTCCCCTAGGCTTGAAACCGCCCTCAGTCATTGCTTCTATCATCACATTAACGTCGTTAGAGTGGTCTAAATGCTTATGCGTGAGAATAATAGCATGCAATTTGGCAGGGTTGAGCTTCGGCCTGCTTGACGCAAATTTCACTAGCGTGCCTGGACCAGGGTCTATAAGGATATTTGTGTCTTTTAAGCTCAGAACGGCACCAGCAGACGAGCGAAACTGCGTTATCATGACAAATCTCGCACCTGCGGTTCCCAAAAACCTTATTTCATCCTGATTTTTTCTCTGCATTTTCAGTATTCAAACCCTCTGTGCAACCCCCACGCCTTCGCACTATCGAGCGCTTCTTTGTATTCGCTCATTTTTAGCCCCCTGTTCAGTTCCTTATACTCATATGCCTTGTACATAGGTCTATACTGCAACATTATATTTACGTATGATTCTTTCGATAATTCTGTAGCAACAAACTCGAAGACTTTCGCAGAGCCGGCTAATCCATTCGGCAGCACCAAATGCCGTATCAGCAACCCCCTCACGGCTATTCCCCGATTATCCACAATTAAATCACCAACCTGACGATGCATCTCCTTCACCGCTTCTTTACACACCTCGAAGTAGTCAGGCGCATTGGAGTATTTCTCCGCATGTTCCGCATCACCATATTTTATATCCGGCATGTAGATGTCCACGATGCCGTCCAGTAACTCTATGGTGCTTTTCGATTCGTAGCCGCCGCAATTGTAAACGAGAGGGATGTGAAGACCGTTTTCAATTGCTATTTTCAGCGCTTTCACGATTTGCGGTGTAAAATGAGTAGGCGTGACGAAATTGATGTTATGACAACCTCTCTTTTGCAGACTGAGCATGCTCAGTGCGAGTTCCTCCTCCGTCATCCTTTGCCCATATCCCAGGTGACTTATATCATAGTTTTGACAGTATAAGCAGCCTAAGTTACAGTTGGTAAGGAATATCGTTCCAGAGCCGTACGTGCCAACTAACACGTCCTCTTCTCCATAATGCGGCTGCACACTGGACACAACCAACTGGTTATCCGACTTGCAATAGCCCTTCTCGCCTCTGTTTCTGTTAACACCACAAGCTCGCGGACACAGGTTGCACTCGTTTAGTATAGCCATGAGCTGCTCTATCCGTTCCTCAAGCTCACCGCGCTCGTACGTTTCAAGATAAACCGGTGCGGGCATGGGTCTTTTCATTTACAAGAAGTAACAATATCGTAATAAGATTTTTGGTGACAAAAGAGAAGGATAAAGGGAAAGGAAAAGAGAAATCGGTAAAAATGACAAAGCGGGGTGCGATCATTGCCGTAGCGGGAAAAGGAGGCACGGGCAAAACTGTAATAGCTTCGCTCTTATTGAAATTCCTGACAGAGAACGGTAAAGGACGAGCACTCGCGATAGATGCTGATCCTGCAACATGCCTGCCAAGCACGTTAGGTGTGACCGTAAAGAAGACGATAGGAGACGTCAGGGAGGAGATCGCATCGCCGTCACAGGTCTTTTTCTCTGAAGACATGCCCACTGATATGCTGATTGAATACAAGATAGAGGAGATAATGGTAAACACACCTCTGTTCTCGTTATTAGCCATGGGGCATTCAGAAGGTCCGGGCTGCTATTGCCTGATTAACGATATGCTACGGTATTTTATTGATAAGCTATCCTCGCGATTTTCTACAATTCTTATAGATTGCGAAGCGGGGTTGGAGCATCTCAGTCGCAGAACGACACGGGACGTTGATACTTTGTTGGTGGTTAGCGACCCCACGAAACGGGGCATTGACACTGCAGCGGCAATAAAGAATCTTGCGGAGAAGTTGCAGATAAACGTTCGTCAGATCTATCTGGTAGTGAACAAGGTTACAGAGGATGAGGACGTGCAACACATTTTGCCGGGACTAGTGAAGAACAGTGGGCTCGAACTCGTGGGAATTGTGCCTGATGATGCGAACATACGCGCGTATGATTTAGTGGGAAAGCCAATCATTAACCTTCCAGAGGATTCGAAGGCGGTGATTGCGGTGAAGGAGATATTTGAGAAGGTTTGTAATAAAAATAAAGAAAGTAAAGATACGATATGGAAATAGGCGGTGATGGTGCAACTAAGAATGAAAATGAGGCTGGGGGAGGGAGGTGCCGGTGGGAGAATAAAAGTATTTTATGGCGGAAATTTGGATGCTGCGGGGGCAAATTATGAGCGTTCTGGAGGAGATCCAGGTAAAACAAACTGGTGGTGATGCTAAATCTGGAGAAAATGGAACGTTCTACGAGGAATAAAGAAATTACAGCCCTACTGCCCGGAGGTCACAAACGGCCAGGATATCTCCGCGTTATCATCCGCAGCTGATGGTCACCGCTACATGCAATATTGTGCGGAATTGTCTACTGATAATGATAATACCGCGACGACTCCGGTCTTGCCCTTTTGTATGCGGCCAATTAGTTTTAATGGTTCGACAGTATCAAATCATCGACACGAAAATTCGCCAATAATCGAAAAACCTTTCTCCTCTAATTTCCGCTTTAATCGCTTATTAAACTCGTTTAAAACACGACCCGCTCTTATCCCGCTTGTCGAAAAAACGAATGCCTTTTTAGCGTTTACCTGCGGCAAATTACTCACAAGATATAACAACCTTCTGTCATTTTTGCCCCAATAGATACCAGAACCCAATCCGATCAGATCATAATCTGCTAAGGCTGGTGTGTCCGCTTCTTTGAGGTTTACGCATTCTGTTAGAGCGGATTTTGATTTACTGCTTGCTTTGCTTGTATCGCCCCTTCTTCTGTAGAGCGGTGTGGATATAAAATCTATTATATCCAAGAACTACCGAGTCATAGAATAGAAGCAGCAGAACGACAGAAATATGAACTCAAGTTTGGATATACTGACGTTATCCAAACTACATTTTTTAAAATTCCGATTTTTTGTTGATGGGCTTTATCAAGGGAGAATTTGATCTTCTAATGTGAAGCCACGAATTATGCTTTTCGGTAATGGTGCGTTTGCACATTCCACCATGCAAATCCTTCGTGATAGCGGAGCAGAAGTAAGCTGTTATCTTACCCGCGATAATGGTAATTTTGGAGCTTCTTTAGTTGGAAAAACTTGGATACAAAGAGAACATCCTTCACCTATTCCCATTATTCGAAAATGGAAACCAGATGCAATAATTCCCATGTCCATTGATTGGCATAATGAACCGTGGGTGAGAGAGCTAAAAACACCTATTTTTTCGCCTTTTGGAGAAGCAATAAAAATTGAACGTGATCGTGATTTTGCCCGTGCGTTATGCGAAGAATTTAACATTGCTTATCCTCGTACTTATTTAGCAAAAAATAAATCGGAGGCTTTAGAAATTCTTAAAAATGATCCGCGACCATATGTAATCAAAAATCCCATTTGTTCTCCTAAAAGTCCGATTCAGGCCATTGTTTGTAAATCAGTGGATGATACTCATGAGTGGTTGAATTGGGTTGATTTTTCGGAAGGAGTATTTTTACAAGAATATCTGGGTACGGAAGAGATTGCCCATTTTGCTTTTGTTAGCAATGGGAATATTCAAAGCATTATGACGCACTGGGAATATAAACGCGCGTTTACAGGAGATATGGGGCCTCTTGCTGGCGCACCACTGGGCAGTCTGGTGGAACAAGATCTAAATGATAAATATGGCTTGATGCGCGAATTCATATTGCCGCTTCAGCCGTGGCTAGAGAAAACTAATTTTTGCGGAATACTATCTGTAAGCGCGGTTAAAAAAAACAAAAGATGGCAGGTAATTGAATACAATGTGCGAATCGGCGTAACGATTAATGCATTTATTTTACAAATTCTAAAAAATCCGGCAGAGGTTATCATTGCTGTTGCAACTGGCGGAGAAATTAAGCCATCTTGGGATTACCGCAAAAAATGGGGTTGTTCACTTACACTTGCAGGTTACGGGTATCCATATCCATTGTCAGTAAAACCACCCAAATTACCTGTTTCACTTACTGCCACTTTGGATTGTGATTTGTGGTGGAATGAGGTAGATAAAACAGACAATGGATTATATACCTGCGGTCATCGAATTGCGGAAGTGGCATCTCTTGCTAAAAATAAGCAAGAAGCTGTAAGTAGGGTATATAAAAACATTGAAAAAGTTCAATGTCTGGGGAGTTATTATCGCTTAGATATTGGAGGATAATAACCGTTATATGAAATTACTGCCTCTAAATGTATGAAGAGAAACAAATAAGCGATTAACACAAGCATCCATTGATTTTTACGTGTTTTTTAAAGGGGCATATCTATCACCGCAACCGCTGCGGAATCACCTGATTTCTTATCACATCCTCAATGCTTTCTTTCGATCGGATTAAGTCCACTACTGCACCATCACGCACTAAAACTTCAGCACATCTTGGACGTCCATTGTACTGCGAACTCATCGAGAACCCGTACGCACCGGTATCTAATATCGTAACCAAATCACCTCTCTTCACGGGGGGTAGCATCCGATCCTTCGCGATTATATCCCCTGACTCGCATACCGGGCCAACCATAGTGGATAACACCGAAGCTGGCTCGTTGAGCTTGTTCGCGACCATGACTTCATGATACGCATCGTACATCACGGGTCGTAAGAAGAGGTTGAAGCCCGCATCTATTGCCACGAAATTTTTATACGCATGCTTGACGCTGTTCACCTTACTCAGCAGTATTGAAGCAGGGCCAACGATGGACCTGCCCGGCTCCAGCACCAGTTTAAGATTGACGCCCAGCGATCTCATCTTCGCTTCAAATGTGGGTAGTATCATCTCCGCAAGGTCTTTTGGCGTCGGTGCTATCTCTTTCTCTTTCTGGTATGATATGCCAAGCCCGCCACCGAGGTCCACAAACTCAAGCTCGATTCCCCGATCGTGTAATTCTTCAGCGAGCTGCATCATCTTCTCGGTCGCTTCTCGAAAGACGCTTATGTCTAGTATTTGCGACCCGATATGACAATGTATGCCGGTAAGAGCGATGTTCGGCAGCCTTGCGGCTTCCTCATATGTTTGGAGTATTTCATCATAGGGAATCCCGAATTGTGATGTACGCAGCCCGGTAGCGATCTTTGGATTTACCTTGGGCGAGACGTCAGGGTTCACCCGTATAGCAATTTCCGCCTCCTCGCCCATTTTCACTGCTACTGCTGATAAGGTTTGCAATTCCTCCCGTGAATCCACAGAGATCTTTACTTGCGATTCTACCGCTGCTCGTAGCTCTTCCTCACTCTTTGAGTTGCCGTTGAACAAGACCTTATCCATGGGTATGCCTGCTAACTTCACAAGGCGGAGTTCACCACCGGAAAACACGTCAGCGCCCGCACCTTCTTGCGCTAATATCCGTAATATCGCGAGATTGCCATTCGCTTTTACCGCGAAATAAATGTCATTATCCACCGTTTCAAACGCTTTTTTATAGCTCCTGAAATTAGCTCTTATCTTGTTCTCATCGGTGATGTAAAGCGGTGTTCCGTACCTCTCTGCCAGATCTACTACGTCCACGCCGCCGAAAATCAAATGCTCGTTTTCTTCTTCTCCTACTTGTGACATGCCCTATCTCCTCTTAAGTTCTTAGCACGTTCTTTCGATAAATAGTTACTCTTTACTAACCCGAGCCGTTATGAAAATCGTTATTTACGGCCGATTTATACGCGTGGTATAAACGCTTAAGAAACAGCAACTAACATTTAAATCAAAGTTTGAACAAGAAACAGAAATGATGAAGGTAGTGGTGCTCTCGGATACGCATGCAAAGGATCTGGCGGATTTGCCCGAGAGAATTCTGGAAGACATAAAAAAGGCGGATTTGATCATTCATGTCGGGGACTATACAAGTAAAATGTTTCTCGACCAATTGAGAGATTTGGGTAATTTTAAGGGTGTTCACGGTAATATGGATCCGAACGAGATAAAGAGTGAACTGCCGGATAAGGATATTTTTGAACTCATGGGCTTTAGAATTGGCATAACTCATCCTTCAGAAGGCGGGAGCCCCATAGGCTTAAAAAGCAGGGTAAAATCGAAGTTAGGCGAAGATCCAGATCTGATTATCTACGGGCACACGCATAAACCGGCGAATGAGCGAGAAGGCCGCACTATTTATCTCAATCCCGGCAGTGCAACCGGAGCTTTCCCGGCAAGATACAAAGCCTACGGCGTCTTAAACATAAAGGATAAGATAGAAGTAGAGATTTTGAGGGTTTGATTACAAACCATAAAATCTGGCAGTAGTTTAGAGGGCGAGATTTCCTTCTCAGCGAATCTTTGCGGATCGCCCTTTTTGAAGAGCAAAGCGCATAACTTGCCCTTACCCAATCCGCAGACTTTACCATAATAATAACAGTCAACACAACTTCGTCTCAGTACGCCCAGTTCAATCCAGAGACAATAAAGCAGGTAGAGTACAGCGAATACGATACCAAATCCAGCCAGGATATAAGATAAGCGCCGAGTGCGTAGATCGCGAGTGCAATGAGATTAGATAAAAGAGCTATTCGTATAGGGAAATTATCGTAAGTTTCTGGTTCTTCCATTTCACACGCCGTCCTATTTTAAAACTCTTGTTTCTTACTTTATCGGCCACCCTCCATGCTCTTCTATCACTTTGTCTATCTCTTCTTCACTGAGCTGCCGCCCTTTATGGTCTTTAAGCCATTTCTCATGTGAGAACGGGAATGGCATTATATCCCTGTTGAATATGTTGAGCTTCTTCTTTCCCACAGGCTCTACGTCAGATGTTGAAAAACTCATGTTATCTCCCAAAATATTTTCCGGTCTTTGTTTTTGATAAGCCATTATTTTATCATTTAAAGGATGGGCTGGCTTTATTCGGAGATGGGTCAATGAAACAATAAGTACTTCCTTGTTCTCCTCAAGTACAGTGCAAACTATACCTCCAACATCTACAGAGTTAACCGTATCACTGCTAATATCTTTCCCTTGCGTACGAAGGAGTTGCGGCAATTCTTTTGACGGATAAACAGGAATAGGTAGATACCTAAGTTTCAGACTTTATATACTCGACCCCCAGCACATCCTTAATTTGCCTTTGTTCCCGTGAGGGAATGGACAATTTCGATGTTGTGATGCCCCCATCTGGATTAGTGACTACAACATACTTCACCCGACCCAGTT
>JAUWQN010000057.1 GCA_030611045.1 Methanosarcinales archaeon | reverse complement strand
TTAAGAGGGAGAAATCGATGAATCTGAATAGCACATGGGTTCGTGGAAATTAATGGAGAAAAGGCTTGTAGAGGTTAAAAAGAGTCTTTAGCTGATCTGAGAAGTTTTTTGATGTGTCCAACCGTTAATGGTTGTTATAGGGACTATACAACTACATCACCTCGTATAAACCACCTTTATTATATCGTTGTCTTCCAATGCGTGTTTTTCACCCAGTCGGAGTTTTGTCCTCGCATTTACAGCATAAAGAAAACTCTCCCCGATGTCAGAATGAACCGAGAAAGCTAAGTCTCTGGCGGTGCTGCCTCTTTTCAAAAGAAACGCATCTGGCAGGATTCTTCCTACAGAATCACTGAACTTGTGCTCGTCCTCCACAGGATACGCAACTACGTAATCTAACAAATCAAACACCACATGATTTATGATATTCTGAACACCTGTGCCGCCGCCATACGCATGAATAAACTCTCTTATCCGTTCCAGTCCTTTTCTCTGCTTTTCCGTGACTTCACGAGAAATCTCAAAATCTGTATCGCCGGGCAGATAGGTTATAATCTTGTTCTTTGCGGCAGTTCTCAAAGCAAGTTCTGCCTCCGCAGAGCAGGGAATCACCAGCTCTTCATCCTCTCTTTCGCTTTTGTCTTTCAGTTTCTTTATGTTCTCTTCAGGCGCAATATCAGCTTTGTTAGCCGCAATAAGCATTCTTTTACTCCGCTTTATTATGGCATAAGCTAAATTTTTTAGGTCCTCATCAGTCCATGATCTATAGTTAGCCCTGTCTAAACTGCCGGATTCTAATAGTACCAGCTTTATTTGCTCTTCCGTTACTCCAACACCAGCTAATTGTTCAGATAGCAATCGCTCTATCTTCGTTCCTTCCAATTCCGCCTTTCGCTCCAGTTTCCTCCAATTCCGCTTTATTATCCCGTACACCCACAGATTCAACTCAGTTTTGAAGAAATTAACATCTTCGAGTGGGTTATGACTCCCGATGTCCACCACATTGCCATCCGCATCCGTTCCTCCTGATGCGTCTACAACATGTATTATCGCTTCTGCCTGCCTGAGTTCGTCTAAAAATTCGTTCCCTAAACCCCTTCCTTCATGTGCACCCCTGACCAGACCCGCAACATCGAGGAGCTCCACAGGTACGAAACGATCCCCATCAATGCAATTTCCACACCCTTCTCCTCCTATCTCCTGCTGAATCGCTTCTTCTTTACACGGGCATTTCACTTTCACGTATGCAATCCCTGTGTTGGGTGCGATAGTTGTGAATGGATACGCGGCTATTTCAACATCTGCGAGTGTAGAAGCCTTGAAAAAGGAGGATTTTCCGGAATTTGGCTTCCCGGCTATCGCTATTGTTATCATTTCTTCTCACTCATTCATCTCATCAACCGCAATCGTTTCTAACTGACTTACTATGCTCCACATCAGCGCCCTTGTACGGGAAGGAACGTTAGGATTGGCGGTTAGTTCATCCAAATCAGAAATCACGGTTGCCACTCGCACTGCCAGTGGGTCATCGCAATTCAGCAGCTTATTTTTTACTGCACTCGTTGATCTCCTTATGTTTCTCGGAACCGTAATATCGCCCATCAGCTCTTCAAGCATCTCGGTGCATTTCTTCACGATTTCTTCTTTATCAGCAACCTTCATTCGCTCTTATCCCCCACCCCCTCTATATCCCGTGTAAAGTAAAGCAAAACAAAAGGAGACCTGTAAAAGTCTAAAAGGATTACACATTAAATATATTTTACGCTACAATAAAAGTAATTATGTAATGTTGAACGACCTGCGAGCTATTGAAGAGGCTATGCAAGATTATCTAAGGTATGATCAAAAGCCGTTAATCCTGTTCCTGCTCGGCGGGGTAGATGTAGGAAAGACTTACACCGCTACTGCTCTTGCAAACAGATGTCATGAGCACGGGCTCAAAGTGGCTGTTGTGGATGCTGATGTGGGCCAAAGTGATATAGGGCCCCCGTGCTGTATAGGAATGGGTATTGTGGAAAGGAAAATACAAATGATTTCAGAAGTGCCTCTTCACAGCCTCTATTTCGTTGGAAATACATCGCCTAACGGTTGTATGCGTGAGTGCGTGAACGGGACAGCAGCCGCTGCGAAGAAAGCAAAAAAGCTCAAAGCAGATATTATAATTGTGGACTCAACCGGATGGATAGAAGGAGAAGATGCGGAGAGGTTTAAGCTGTCCGAAATAAAAGCGATATATCCCTCCATTGTCATTGCGATAGAGCGAGAGGATGAATTGGGACATATCCTACAGCATTTAAATAAAGAGGTCATTAAGCTACGAATCTCGAGTGAGACAAGGAGTAGAACGAGGGAAGAGCGAAGAGCACTGCGTGAAGAGGCGTATAATATATATTTTAGAGCAGCTAAGGACAGTGTTTTTGAACTCTCTACTTTAGCGTGGCTTCCGGAAGAAGGCACAATAGTGGGTCTTTTCGACAGAATATGCGAAGGTAAAGGTAATGGTGAAGGAGAAGATGAATATGTGGAAATTCGGGGGCTTGGAATATTAAGAGAAATAGATTACGAACGCGAAAAGGCAGTCGTATTTACACCCGTGGATACTGATGTCGGTGATGGTGCAACTATACGGAGGATAAAACCGGGTGGTCTGAAGCTAATAATGATGAATGGAGGATTTAGGGAGGAAGCAGTTTATAAAAAAAGACAAAGAAGCTCCGACTTGCACGCTAAAACCTCAAACCACCGAGAATACTGATAAACAACGCTGCTGAGATTATGTCTGCGGTGGAGCCAGGATTTAGCCCTTCCTTTATGAGTTCCGCATCGAGTTCCTCTATATCTTCACGCTCGTATCCCCGATTTACAATCCGTTTTGCCCGCTCCTTCACGTATCTGCTCTTTTCAGAGCCGAACTTCATTGCAATAAAGGTATCCTCTTCTTCCGATAGCAACTTCAGATAAGCACGCGTTATAGCATCATTGATGCGCTCCTCTTTGGTAAAATCATTTATTACCGTCGCATACCTGAAGGTTAGCTCAAAACCACCCACCAATTCTCGTGAAATCAAATCATACGATGCAGAAATGGTAAGGATTTCGTAAAGAGAGAACCGCTTTTTTCTTATCTCTTGTATCACACCTTCGTCCGTCAGATCAAGTTCTGGCACATCTCTTCTCACTTTCACTTTTGCCTTTGGAAATGCCCTGTAAACTTCTATTGCATCGTCCGTAGTGGTGTTCAACATGATTTCTGTTGCTTTTCGCTTTATCTTTTCCATATCATAGCGCTCGCAAGCGCCCGCTGCCATCGTTAAAGGAATTAACAAAAGTAGTGCGCCGAAATGAGTATTTCCACCGCTTTGCCACGCAGTACTTGCTTCTACTCCTCTTCCTATCAACTTGCCCAGACCCGGTTCTTTGCGGCTACCACGTGCTGCCGCTGCTCTCAATACCGGGTACACGGCAACCGAAGAAGCGAGAAAATGCTCGTAGCTCGTATCTTTAAAATCGTGTGTTCGGTCAACATTACCGGGTTTCGGATATGCGGATACTTCCAGGAGCAAAGCCAATTGCGCACTTCTCGCAACGTCATCCTCGTTCATTATCTCTGATAAAGTTTTGAAACAGTATTGTATCGTATTGATATATATGTAAGATTTTATGCGGTGGAGATAAAAAGTTACTAACTACTATCAGTTAAGAATCGGAGGCTTGAGGCTATAAGGATGAAGAAGGAGCAGGTAAGTAGAATCGAAAGAGAGATTTCGGACGTTCACCACTCGGTGCTTTCAAAAGCTCAAATTAGAGCACTTTTACGTACTAAGCCACCCTTAATCGAGAACCTGATTGACCTTAATACGCAACTGCAACCAAACGGCGTGGATTTAACGGCACAACATATAGAAAAAATCGTGAGTGCTGGTTGCGTAGATTTCAGCAATAAGGACCGGAAGCTTTCGGAGACCGAGAAACTTGATTTTGACGGTGATCCGGTATTTTTATCACCAGGAGCGTATAAAGTACTGTTTAATGAAGTCATTCATCTACCAAAGGATATTATGGCAATCGGAGCGCCACGAACAAGTCTTATACGCTGTGGCGTTACGATTGAAACGGGATTTTGGGATGCCGGCTACGAGGGTAGAAGCGAGTCATTGTTAGTGGTATTAAATGAAAAGGGGTTCTATGTGAAGAGAAATGCACGTATTCTTCAGTTGGTTTTTATCAAGCTCTCTAAAGTCGTAAGTACCGGGTATAAGGGGATCTACCAATCAGAGAATATTTAGTTTTTGAAGCCAAAGTCAAAAGACGCTTGAGTTGTGAATTAGCATCTTGGGCTTTATCTCACGTTCTCTCCACCCGGTATATATCTACAGGTATGTCTTTCTTATCCTTTTTGTGGAACCAGAACCGCCTTTTTAGTGGAAAAGCGACCTGAAAACGATGAATTGCCGCAGTGGGCATAAAACTTCTTAAAAAGGATTCACTGCCGGTATTAAGTATAGAATAAACAACGGGTGCGATTTCAAAAGCTTTTTCCAAAAAGATTCTATCCGCATGCCTGTTCTTACGTTGTGCGCCAAACGGTGGATTCATCACGACGGTATCCCCTTTTCCTTCCACTAATCGCACATCACACCTTCTGAATTCTACTTCCACGTCCAGCTTCTTACAATTCAGAAGAGCAACTTCTATCGCCTTCTTATCGCTATCTATCCCTACAACTTCTCTTGCACCCAATACTTTCGCACCGATCCCCAGTATTCCGTTACCACATCCGAGATCGTAGACTACCCGGTCTTTTATATCTCCGTTCATAAACGCGAAATAGAGTAATTCGGAAGCTACTGTAGCGGGCGTTGAGTATTGCTCCCGGTCTGCATCGGGTTCCTTTATGTCCTCCACACGTTCTAACCAGATTGCCAGCTCCTTTTTCTTCATTTTAAAAGTGATCGAGCAAAAACCTGTTAAGTACACTTTGGAACTACCCGATATAAAGTGATACGGGGATTGCGTTAATCCCTTTATCCTGGGGGTAGTACGGATGTGCGTATTTACGACAAAAGAGAGATAAGAGGACTCATAAAAACGAATGTCTCGATGTGTAACCTTTTTAACTTTACTCAACAATATCAAAAGCTTTAAATATAGCTCTGTGTATACAGAACAAGGGGATGAACATGTTATTGATAATGATGATGGTATTGGCCGTAGGTATTGCTTGTCTTTGCTTTGCCGCGTACTTAGCTTTTGGCATTTTAAGAGAAAGCGAGGGTAGCGAGAAGGTAAAAGAGCTTTCTGTAGCTATTAACCGCGGAGCTATGACTTTTCTACGCCGAGAATTCATTGTACTGCTCATCTTTACCATAGTTATGGCGTTAATCTTGGCTTTTGTTATAGCTCCCAGCAGTGCTTTGGCTTATCTCCTGGGCACGGTAATGTCATCATTAGCCGGATTTTTAGGGATGAGCATTGCCACCAGGTCTAATGGTAGGACTGCCAATGCCGCCATCAACAGCTATGCCAAAGCATTACAGATTTCTTTTTCCGCTGGTGCGGTAATGGGGCTATGTGTTGTTGGTCTGGGAATAATCGGGCTGGTTATTACGGTTATGCTCTTCCCGGATTCTCACGTTTGGTTAGCTTATGCCTTTGGATCCTCCCTTGTCGCTCTTTTCCTGCGAGTGGGAGGTGGCATTTTCACCAAGAGCGCAGATGTCGGTGCCGATTTGGTGGGAAAAGTAGAAGCGGACATTCCGGAGGATGATCCAAGAAATCCCGCTGTTATTGCTGATCTGGTCGGCGATAATGTTGGTGACGTTACTGGCATGGGCTCCGACCTTTTCGAGTCCTATGTTTCAGCCATAGCGGCTGCCATGGTTTTAGGTATGATTGTTTATCCTGAAGGAGGTGTGGGCGTGACCTTGCCATTGGTCATTGGAGCAGTAGGCATTGTAGCATCCATGATTGGAATATTTTTTGTCCGACCTAAAGAAGTTACTGGCGGTTTCGAGCTGCAAACAGCTCAAGCACGAGCTACCATGAACCGGGGGACATATGTGAGCTGCCTATTGATGATAATCATCGGCTACCCTGTTATCACCCGGTTTTTAGCTGAGGGAACCGGGGTTTTCATTGCTATGCTCACAGGGCTTATTTGTGGTCTTATCGTTGGTTGGGTTACTGTGTACTTTACTGCTTCAGAGCGTAGACCGACAGCAGGTATAGCTAAATCAGCTCAGAGTGGAGCCGGAATCACCATCATCGAAGGTTTCTCGGTAGGTATGTTAAGCACTGTAATACCTTTGATCACTATCTGCATTGCCACGTTGATCTCCAACTACTTTGCTGGATTGTTTGGTATAGCTATCGCTGCGGTGGGCATGCTGGCCATTTTAGGAATGACTTTAGCTACGGATTGCTACGGTCCCATAGCCGATAATGCAGCGGGCATAGCTGAAATGGCTGGGCTGGGCACGGAGGTGCGAGAGCGGACTGAGGCTTTGGATTCCGTGGGCAACACCACTGCAGCCATAGGCAAAGGCTTTGCCATTTCTTCGGCTGCTTTAGCAGCTTTAGCCTGGTTAGCTACCTATTTCCAAGTTGCTGGGATTATGGAAACAGGAGCTAATCTCATCTCCGTAGAGGTAATTGCCGGCTTGATGCTTGGTGGTATGCTAACCTTTTTGTTTTGCGCGTTGACGATGCGAGCGGTGAGCAAGGGTGCTTTTAATGTGGTGGAGGAAGTAAGGCGGCAGTGGAGAGAAATCCCCGGGCTGCGTGAGGGTAAAGCATCAGCGGACTATGTGAAATGCGTGGATATAACCACACGAGGTGCTATATCCGGAATGTTACTCCCGGGAATTCTGGTGATAATCGTTCCCCTCGTTGTCGGTATAACTTTGGGAGTGGAAGCGGTTGGAGGCTTGCTTGCCGGTGCTCTGGTTACCGGTTTTTTGATGGCGGTGATGATGGCAAATGCAGGTGGCGCCTGGGATAATGCAAAGAAGTATATTGAGTCGGGCAAATTCGGTGGCAAGGGAAGTGAAGCTCATAAAGCAGCAGTGATTGGTGATACCATAGGTGATCCTTTTAAAGATACCGCTGGTCCTTCACTGAACATACTAATAAAGCTGGTAGGTAAGATAGCTGTGATTTTTGCACCACTCTTTGTCATGTTAGCAGTTTAAGCAGGCTTATCTTCTCGATGGGAAGCGATGCACATAAGGCTGCAGTCGTTGGCGATACGGTCGGTGATCCGTTCAAAGACACAGCAGGGCCTGCGATTAATCCGTTAATCAAGGCAATGAATATGGTTGCTATCCTGTTCTCGTCACTGTTCGTGGCTTACGGTGTGCTGCCGATATGAAGTGAGGTATGAAAACGAAGAACTGCGTAATTTGTAATATTCGCAAAGGTAAGAGGTTTTGCGTTAAGGAGGACGATTTCGTCTGTTCTAAATGCTGTGGAATAATCAGAGACCCACAACTATGCCCCAACGATTGCTCATATCTTTTTAGTGTGACAGAGAAGAAAAAAGCGGGCGAATGGCCTTTATACAGAGTCTTGATGACAACTCCAAAAGGCAGCAGAAGCATTGTGGTCGCAAGGGAGAAGGAAAATGGGAAACTTCAATTCATCTTCGTCCTGGTAGACGAGTGGAAGATGGGGCTAAAAGATTGCTTCGGAGAGCAGGATATATCAGAAAAAGAATTTAACAAGCTTGTAGCAATGCAACCGGATTATGCAGATGCTAACTTAAACGAGTGCAAAGAGATAATCAAGCGGGGCATACTAATCGCCGAAACACTGGGCTTGAGAATACCAAGAGAATTCAGAGAGTTCAAATACATTCTAGGCAACTTAGATAACGTTGAGGTTACTGGTTCACTGTACAAATGTTTTGAATGCGGAAAAGGAGATTTGCCCGATGACATAGTCGAACAAATTAAAGAAGTGACTTTGCATGATGTAGCCGCTGGCGTTTGTGGCACTGAAGATGAGACGATGCTTTATTTCGTCTGTGACAAATGTAAAGGAGAAGAAGAGGGAGAGGAAGAAGTGGCGTAAGTGTAAAATAAAGATTACTCCCCTCACCCCTTCTCCTTATCACTTCCGTTTTATCAATCACCATCAATTCCGGCTTCATCTTCTCGTAGAGTAGACCGAACTAACCCTGAATCCTTTAAAGTGCTCTTTTATCCGCTCCACCACCTCTTGCGAAAGCGGCTTTACGACACATGGTCTTAGCGGCGTATTGAGTTGCACCTCTTCTGGCTTTATTTCTGGGGCTATGATGCCATTTCTGCACTCGATTCCTTATTCTCCGTAACGAACATCATTTGAAGACTTAGCGTGCCTTTATATCCTTTCCTGAATTCCTTCAGCCCCGCGTTATCGCATCGAATATTTTTTCAAGAACGTCGCCAATCTTTTGCTATCCTTATCTTTTTTTAGCATAATATCCGTTTTGAGCACGTCCACCCCAGTATCTACAGAGCATTCGTCTTTCTTATTGATGACCAGCACATCTAAGAAATCCTTGTAACACATGTACACCCCGTACGGAGAAACGTCAAACCCTTTTGCACGCATGAGTTTGCCTGCGGGACCACTCACCGCTTCAGTGCCAACGATAGGTGAAATCGCCATCACGATCTTCCACTTGAGAAGTTCTCTTAATCCCTGCAAACCGAGAATAGGTCCAACGCTTGTTATCGGATTGCTCGGCCCTATTAGCACCAGAGCTTCGGATTCTTTCTCCAACACCTCTACAACTGCCTCTGACGGTTTTACTTCATCTATGCCCTCAAAGTAGACATCTAAAACCTCCGGCTCACCCTTGCGTGCTACCCAGAACTCCTGAAAATGGAGTTCGCCTTCCGGCGTAAGAATCTTCGTGCGTACCGTTGCAGGCTCATCAGCCATCGGCAGTATCTTTATACGATCGGGGATGCCAAAGCTTCGTGCAAGCGCCGCAGTCGCTTCGGTCAGGCTTTTCCCTTGCTGCAGCAGCTCAGACCTCATGATATGCGTTGCTCTATCTTTATCACCAATCATCAGGTGCTCCTGACACTGCAACCGCTCTAAGGTGTTATGCGTAGTAAAGCGGTCATCTTTAACGCCCCACCAGGTCTTCTTGTCCATTATGCCTGCTAAGGTATACAATACAGAATCAACATCAGGGCACAGCAAATTCCCCGAAATCCAGATGTCTTCCGCAGTATTTACTATTATATTCAGCTCTTCCTCCTTGAATACCTTCTCCAGTCCCACTAACAGCTTTGGCGTTCCCGTACCGCCTGAAAAAATGATCATGAACTCTTAAAAGGAGAATTACGATATAAAACCATATTAATTTGACAATGTCAAATTAAAACATCAATTTTAATAAGATAGTTCCTTGGCATGAGCTATTAACATCTCTCCTTTTCCACCTAATACGAAAAATCTTTGCATCTATAAGGATGGATAGCCAGAATATCCGTTCACAGTG
>JAUWQN010000028.1 GCA_030611045.1 Methanosarcinales archaeon | reverse complement strand
AAGATATAGACGTTCTGCGTGACTTCAGAGACGAATACTTGATGACGAATCCAGTAGGAAAGGAATTCGTGAAGGCGTATTACGGGACGAGCCCACCAATTGCAGATGTGATACGCGAGAACGAAGGTTTGAGAACAGTCGTAAGAGAGGGATTGGTTAAACCTTTGGTTTATGTTACACGGTGGGTTGTACGGTGAGTCAAGAAGAAGGAATACGCACGGACTTCTATTCGCAGACACATCATACAGATGCACTACCGACAAAGAATGGCTGGATAAACTGCACTAAATTCACCGATGCCAATGGTAAAGAATATAACGACTGGATACCCGCGATACGGCTGGAATGACTAAGGACAAAGCTTCTTTTTATAGTTTTATTTGCACTATCTATAAATTTCCAACAAAAATAATAGTAGCGAGACCCCAAAAAAATAAAAGAGGGGTAAGTTTGCTTTTTCCCCTTTACCTAACTTTCTTATTTCGCAGCTTCAAGGATGTCTTCAACTTTCACGGTCTTCCTTCCGGCATGTTTAGCAAGTGCTACAGCTTTTTTCGCTATTTTAGCGCCTTCTGCCGCTATCAGTTCCGCCAATTCCGCAGTGGCGTCTTCGCTTACTCGCTCCGCTCCTGCGTTCTTAATCAACCTGGTTACAGGTGCTATTGGTAGTTCAGCCATTTTTATCACTATGATTAAGTAATGGGGGAGTATATAAGCTTTTCGGTTTTTTGGCTTCTAAAACATCGTTAAAGTTGATGAGTGTGTGTGTTCTGCCTTACTTCTTCAAGTGAACCTGCCCTTTGTCGGTGAAGGTAAGAAAGAGATGAAGCGGTTGGTGGGAAGGCGAAGCGATAGAAGAAGCAGAGCGATGTGAACTATAAATCGGACAGTCAACTGTTTAATAATCTGCGTTAATCCGTGTCAATAATTTATTTATCCGTTTTCCTTTTAGCGTAAACCTATAAGTTATCTTAAAGATAAATAATGCTTAAACACCCCTCGTAAATACGAGATGCGATGAACTGAAAGATGATGGACACATTTTTGTTGCTAGTGTTACTCTTTGCATTCTCGATGCTCGGCGTGCTGTTAGGCACACTAACAGGGCTTGTTCCGGGCTTCCATCCCAATAATGTTGCGTTTATTCTCCTCTCCATCGCCCCTGTAATCATAGCAGCGCCACATTTTTTACATGCTTTTGTTCCTTCTGATACGTTACTTGTCCTGGTTGCGGCCACTATCCTCGCCGCTTCCGTAGCGCACACGTTCTTGAGTTTTATACCCGCAGCATTCATCGGCGCGCCAGAAGGAGATACCGCACTCGTTTTGCTGCCTGCACACCGCTTATTGCTTGAAGGTCGTGCTTATGAAGCAACGGTCCTTTCGGTAATAGGCAGTTTTGGCGCGGTTATATTCTCCTTCCTCTTCTTTATCCCGTTCTATTTCATCTTTGCCTCTCTTCATTTCTACGAGATACTTCAAAGCCTGATGCTTTACATACTAATTGGAATATCTACATTGCTCATTTTCACGGAGAGTTTCAGCGAACGGATGGAAGCATACCAGGCTATCTTCCTTTCTTCCCTCGTCTTTATCCTCTCTGGCCTGTTTGGTTATGTCATACTGAACATGCCGGTGCATGCGCCATTCTTATTTCGCTCTACTATGCTCTTTCCTGCACTTACCGGGTTATTTGGACTCTCAACCATCTTATTTTCGCTGCTTTACACGCCTGAGATACCGGAGCAAAGTATAGAAGAGCCGGTAATAGAGAAAGGAAGCATTATGAAATCCGTTATATCGGGGTCTGCTTTTGGCTCCTTAGTTAGCTTCCTACCTGGAATCACTTCTGCACATGCAACCGTAATGGCAATGCTCGCCAGAAGAAACAGAGAGCCCGAACAGGTAATTATGACCCTGAGCGGTGTTAACACTGCTAACGTATTTTTTTGCATCGGGACGCTATTTCTTATTTCACGTGCGCGAAGCGGTGCAACGATAGCGATAAGCCGCCTCTTAGACGTTCAACCATGGGAAGAACTCATTATCCCTCCTTCTGCATTGGTTTATTTGCTCATAGCAGTGTTAATCGCAGCTCCATTTTCGTTCTTCATTACCAAATACATCGGAAAGCAATTCGCTTTGCACTTCACACGACTACCGTATCGGAAGATGCTGAGCGGTATTGCGATTTTCCTCGCGGTGCTCGTTTTCCTTTTTACTGGTGCTTTAGGCTTGCTGGTTCTTCTTGTAGGCACATGTATAGGGCTTATTCCGATACATTTCGGCGTAAGGCGGAGTAACTGCATGGGCGTATTATTATTACCGATAATCGTGATGCTGTGGCAACTCTAAAATAGGAAGTATTATATACGAGAGAGCACGAATGGATTCATATGATAAAGGTAGCGATAAATGGGTGGGGTAGAATTGGTCGAATTCTGTTCAGAGCAGCGCTACGAGAAAATTCGGCTATAGATGTTGTGGCACTAAACAGCCGAGCTGCAGAGGCTTCTTGGGTTGCTCATCTATTGAAGTACGATTCCGTGCACGGTATCTTCGATGCAGAAGTAAGAGCGGGAAAAGACAAGAACACGTTAGTGGTGAATGGCAGAGAGATAAAGATATTGGCGGAAAGTGACATTGGGAAGTTGCCCTGGGGTGATTTAGGTGTGGATTTGGTGGTAGAATCTACGGGTGCGTTCAGAGATAGGAAGAACGCATTGAGACATCTTGATGCGGGGAGTAAAAAGGTAATAATAACCGCGCCGGGGAAGGAACCTGATGTAACTATTGTTCCAGGAGTCAACGATGAGATGTATGACCATGCTAAACATAACATAATATCTATTGCCTCCTGTACCACCAATTGCCTGGCGCCGGTGGCGAAGGTACTGAACGACGAGTTCGGCATAAATAGGGGCTTTATGACCACTGTGCATTCGTACACAAATGACCAGAAGATTCTTGATGGACGGCATAAGGACTTGAGAAGAGCTCGTGCGGCGGCAATGTCCATAATACCAACGACAACCGGAGCGGCGGCAGCAGTAGGGATTGTGTTGCCTTCGTTAGCAGGGAAACTGGATGGGATAGCGTTGCGAGTGCCGACCGCTAATGTCTCCATAGTTGACCTCGTGGCAGAGTTAGGGAACGAAGTTACACGGGAAGAGGTGAACGGTGCTTTTGAGGAAGCGTCGAGATCCTCTTTGAGCGGAATTCTCGCCGTTTCTCATGAGCCTCTTGTCTCCATAGATTATATCGGCACAAACTATTCATCCGTAGTTGATGCGGAATACACAAACGTGATCGGTGGCAAAGGCAATTTCGTGAAAGTGCTCTCATGGTATGACAATGAATGGGGCTACTCGTGTCGAGTGGTAGACATGATAAAGCGGATAGCAGAGCTGGGATTGTGATGTGAGTAAGTTATAGGGATTAAGGGTAAGCCAATGGGGATGAATGAAGCGTTAAAAGATTTCTTGACCCTGGAAGACTTCGATGTAGCGGGGAAAACAGTGCTTTTCAGAGCTGATGTAAACTCAGTAGTTATAGATGGCAAGGTGCAGATGAAGGAGCGGATAGTGGAGAATGCGAAAACGATACGCGAACTTTCAGAGAAGAAAGCAAAGGTGGTTATCCTCGCACATCAGGGTCGTGCAGGCGGCAAGGAGTTCCTACCTCTTGAGCAGCATGCGCAATTGTTCAGTAAACTCCTGGACTTAACGTATATCAACGACATAATAGGACCTGCTGCGCAAGAGGCGATAAAAAAGCTTGACAATGGTGAAGTATTATTGCTTGACAATGTGAGACTGCTTGCAGAGGAGACACTTGATAAAACGCCAGAGGAGCATTCAAAATCAGTTTTTGTACAAAGACTTGCTCCGCTCGCAGATATTTACATAAATGATGCATTCTCGGTGGCTCACCGGGCACATGCATCAGTAGTTGGCTTTCCAACGGTGTTGGATGCCGGCGTAGGACGGCTGATGGAGAGCGAGCTGAGCGCATTGGAACGAGCGGTGCACTACATAGAACGACCGTGTGTATATGTTCTTGGCGGTGTGAAACCCGAAGAGGTATTTGATATAATAGATTTTGCATTGGAATCCGGAGGAGTGGACTATATACTCACAACGGGCGGCATTGGGAATCTTTTCATGTGCGCGAACGGCATGATCCCGATGAAAGTAGATAAGCACCTTTTAGAGAGCGTGGGTAGAGCAAAGCGTATACAGGAACGAGCAGGCAACAAAATAAAGTATCCCTGGGATCTCGCAGTTGAGGTGGACGGTGAGAGGGAAGAAATTCCGGTAGATCAGATAAAGCCCAACCAACCGATATACGATATAGGGCATAAAACGATTGCGAAATATTCAGAGATAATAAAAAATGCGCGAACGGTGATAATGAAGGGCCCTGCAGGGTTCTATGAAAAGGAAGGCTTTGCAGAAGGCACACGAGAGCTTTTTAAAGCAATTTCGGATTCAGATGCATTCTCTCTACTCGGTGGTGGGCATACATCAGCGGCGATCAGCGAGGTGGGCATAGATAAAAGAAAGATGGCTAATGCCCATATCAGCCTTGCAGGGGGTGCATTCCTGCGGTATCTCTTAGGGGAGCCACTGCCGGGGATAGAGGTGTTAAAGATAAAGAAATAATTTTATCATCTTTTGGTTTGAATTAGAAATACCATGAGAATGATGGAGGGGTCGTAGGGTAGAGGATATCCTGTCAGGTTCCGGACCTGACGACCTGGGTTCGAATCCCAGCGACTCCGTTTAAAACTTTCTTCATTTGATTTGTATAGAATCCACGAGATAACACAAGATTTATCCAACACTTTTTCTTTAAACCTTTTAAGGAAAGTTTTATTAAGAAATAATAGTTTCTTTGGTCACGCTTTCTTTTCCAAAGAAAGGTTGTTGGTAACGCTTTTCATTCTTAGATAAGGGTTATGATACGAAAAATAAAAGCGATCTGGGAATTGACAAGATTAGAACACGGATTAATGTATGGATTTGGGGTGATAATAGGGATAATCATCGTAGATAAAACAGTGCTCTTCACTAAACTCCCCATATTTGGGTTCTTTACTGCTCTTCTACTCGAAGCAGGTACCTTTGCATTGAATGATTATTATGACCTGGAATCGGATATTGCTAATCAGAGGAGGGATAGACCTCTGGTGAGAGGAGATATGAGAAAAGAAGAAGCCTTGCTCATTGCTATTCTCGCCACGGCCTTTGGCATTATATGTGCATCGTTTTTGAGCCCTATTGTTTTCCTCCTGGCGCTTATATTGGCGGTGTTGGGCATTCTTTACGACGTAAAGATAAAGGAACTCCTCGCAGTAAGTAATCTTTATATCGCATTTACGATGGCAATACCATTTATCTTTGGCGGGTTAATCGCAGAACCCGAAAAAATAGACTTGGCGCTGCTTATCCTTGCTTCTATTGCGTTCCTCGCGGGCTTCGGAAGAGAAGTGATGAAAGATATAGCAGATGTAAAAGGAGATGCGCTGCGAGATGTAAAGAGCATTGCACGGATATATGGGGCGGATAAAGCGAGAAACGTCGTGTTTTTTTCTTATTCGCTCGCAGTTATACTGAGTGTGGTTCCTTTTTTCCTTGTCAATACTTCGTACTTTCATAATCTCGCGTATATACTCCCAGTTATGGCAGCCGATGCGTTGTTTGTGCATACATGTTTTGGACTCAATCCAAAAACTATTCCTCTCGGAAGAGAGGATATAAACTATAACACTCTAAGGAAAGAGACATTATTAGCGATTGGTATTGGCTTAATTGCATTTGTAAGTGGTGCTTTATGCTAATTTAATTTCTTATGTTTTCTCAGATTAGGATAATAGAAGGTTAGAAAAAGAAAAAATAAAGGAACCCCCGCTTATATATACAATAAATAACCCAGAGGCTTGATCTTCCCCCATAATTTTTAATCTCCCTTTGTATTTAAGCATTTCACTTTCGGTTTTTAGGAAATAGCACACAATTAGCGGTTTTGGGAGCTCAAAATTCAATTGGACATTTCAAATAGGAACAAATATAAAGCATAGTGCCAGTAATACATTCATGAGAGGATTTACGAACAAGCAGTTAGAAAAGGCGCATTTCATGGCAGAGATTTTTGAACGATTTGAGAAATCAGACATTCCGGTTAGAGATTTTTGCGGGAGAGAGGGTATTCATACAAGCAAGTTCTACTACTGGCAGGATAGATTCCGTCAAGAAGGGCTAAAAGGGCTGGTGGACAAACGGCAGGGCAGGTCGCATAAGGTCACAGAGGAGGTAAAGCAATATATCCAAGACGTTAAGGTAAAGGATCCTTCAAAAAGCGCATCTGATATTTGCATCCTTGTGGAAAGGAGATTCAAAAAAAGTCTTTCTGACCGACATATCCGACGGATTCTTGAAGCAATCGGGCTCAACGACCCTCCTGGCCGAAAACCCGGCAAACATATAAAAAAAAGCAGGTAATTAAGAACATTGTTGCAGGCGTTGGATTTTCCTTTGGTGCCCTGAACGTAATTGCCGGCGAAAAAGCAATCCTTATAGTTGTCAAGAGTCGTATGAAAGATAGCCATATAGCCGGAAAGCGGATTTGTTTCCACAAGAAACGCACTCTCCTGCGATTTATAAGAACTCTCTTCCTACTGCCTGCCCTTGGCATGGAAAGACCAATAGAACTAGACAACTATGACGGAAGGACCCTCGGTGCAATTACGTCCCCAAGTGGTCAACATGCCAGATACAGGACAACAGACCGATTTCTGAGGGATTTAACTGCTCTTAAAGCAGGGACTGAACTCAGCCTTGCACTTGCGGGATGCTACTACAAAGCCTTCTACGGCACTGAAAGGATGCCAGTATACGTTGATGGGCATTTCAAGGCTGTATGGACGCTGAAAAACATTCCTAAGGGGAAACACGGGATGATGGACCGGGTAATGCCTGGTCTGAAGCAGATATTTCTCAATGGCAATAAAGGTCACCCCCTCCTTCACAAGACCTGCCCTGGCGACAGACACCTGACAAAAGAACTCCTGCCAATTGTTGAAGATTTTGAGCAGGCAATTGGAGAGGAAATTGTGAATGCAGTGGTCTTTGATGGGGAAGGATGCAGCATTGATGTTTTCAGGGCTTTTGACGGACTCAATGAGGTCAGAGAAAAGAGGATTTATCCAGTGACCGTTCTGGACTCAAACCAGTATCGCTGGGAGGATTTCAAAGTTCTGGATGGAAAAGGGACGAGAGTGGTAGAAGATAGTGATTTTGAGGTTCTCAAAAGGAACAAGCGCGGGAAGGTGGTGAGCAGAGTGGCGTTAGTGGAATTCGATTATCTGAGCAATGCGAACAGGCGACAGAAAGAGAAAGAGCAGTATCCAATGAGGTGTGCACTGGTGAAAAAGGAAAACAAGAAGCTTACAGCAATCGTTACGACAATGCCCTTCCGGGAGATTAGTTCAGGGACAGAGCTTGCAAACCTCTATTATACCAGGTGGCCCTGTCAGGAAGCCAAGTTCAAGGAGATGACCAGGAACTGCAATCTAAAGGTTAATCACGGGTTCAAGAAGGAGGAGGTATTCAACAGGATGGCAGCGAAGAAGCTGAAGAGTGCTGAAAGATCTCTTAACTACGAGATCAGGAGGCGCGATAACTTGCAAGAGAAGCAAGAGGGCGTAAAAAGACAAATGGAGAAGCGAATGGCACAGAGGGAAAAAACCAGAGAGAAGCTGGAGTGCCAGATCGAAACAATTGAAATTAAGATCAGCGAGCGGGGGGGTGATGAGAGCAAATTGAGGATGAGGCTTGAAAAAAGAGAGAGAGAACTGGAGACGGAAGAAGCAAAATATCAGGATAAGATAAGGGTTCTAAAAGAGAAGGAAATAGAACTTGAGAAGAGGAAGAGCCAAATACTGAATTCATTGGAAAGCAATCGTGAGGAAGTGGCTAAGTGGAGAAGGAAGCTCGAAAACACTCCTTTTTATGAACTGGATACCGAAATGGACCATATAATGACAAACTTCAAGATCCTCTATGAGAACTCCCTGCTTTATGCAAAAGAAGTCTTCTTTGAGGGAAAACTGGGTGTGGTGATGATGCTCAGGCAGTTCGTAAACCACTATGGGGACTTGGAGATATTAGACGGGGGGAAGAGGTTCCGGTTCAAGTTGAACAAGTTCGACGGAAAGGGACTGACGAAGAAAGCTATGAAAGCATGTGAGATTTTTAACGAGAAGAAAATCAAAACCGTTGATGACATTCTGTTGGAAATAGTTGTGAAAAGGTAATGCCACCTATTCCTAATTCAGTTGTCGAAAAAATCGCTAAAATGGGTAAGTGGAGAAAGATCAAGAGAGGCTAAAATTAATACCTGTGGGTGTATTTTTGGGCTACACGGTGAATAAAACCTGTTGCATTTTTATCCGCACCGAACGATGAAAAAAGAACCGTTGTTACAGATTTTCGAACGCCTCTCCGATTATTGTCAGGAGTATAAGGTGCTTTCAGAAGGCGAACTCTCTGTGAGGATACGGGAGTGCTTACAAGCGCTCAGCGACGCTGAACGAGCGGAATTAGAAAAAAAAATAGGGGGTAATGTAAAAGCGTTAATCTTCAAAAGCGTAACGAGCACCGAGAAAATATCAGTTTTCTCGCCTGATATGCACACTAAGATAAATTATCAAGGCGAGGTATTTTACTGCTTGCCAACGCATGGCTACCTGGCTGAGGATTTGGAGGCCGCATTTTTACGCTGGGCGAAGCTAAGAAGCCCATTAAGTGCGTTGAAGGACGTGCTAACGGATTTCCTGGAACGGTGTAAATACGAGGTAAAAGACGAGACAAGCGTGTGTGAAAATGAGCATTGTGAGCTGATAGCTGTGAAAAAGAACAAAACCACACACAGAGACCTCCACCTCTTCATTTTTTCCTCCATAAAGTTCGTTTCCCTGTTCATAGAGGAGCATCATGCAGCATTAGAAAAAACCGAAACGGAGGAAAAAGTAATCGTGGTTCCAACAGAGAAAACGCCTGCTCCTTTTATCTCGTTCGTCAGGGAGCACGAGGCCGGCGGAGTAATGATCTGGGTCGCCGATGTGGAGAAGAGAGCAGTAAATCCGTTCATAGGAACGCCTAAAGATGCAGAGGTCGAAAAGAATTTTGCAAATCCAGAACAGGCGAGAAGGGCGGTAAACGTATGGATGAGGAAGATGCACTTCTTCGACTTGTGATTTTTTAACCTCCAAATCGTCGCTCACGCATTTTGAAATCTCTAACTGCCCTCAAGAGGTCCATCTTCCTGAATTTTGCCCAATTCATATCGGTAAAGTAAAACTCAGTATACACCGATTGCCATATCAAAAAATCCATTAATCGTGTGGCACCAGACCTGATGACGAGGTCAGGCTCCGATTTGAAGAGCAACTCCGATTCTATCACCTTCTCATCAATCTCTTCAGGCTCTATCTCCCCTGCTTCCACCTTCTTTACTATCTCTTTTACCGCCTCTGTCAGCTCGCTTCTACCACCAAACCCTAATGAAATCGTTATTCTCCTTTTGTTAGCACCCGTAGCTTCTACGAACTTTGTATACAGTGGTTCGCGTTCTGATTCGCCGCCATATATAACTAAGGAAGCATTTTCTTTACTCAACGTCTTTGTTAGCCCTTCTTCGAGATGGGAACATGCGTCTTCCAATAACTGTCTATCCATCCCCTCGTGGATAACGCTGATGTAAACACTTATAATATCTATGTCCAGTGCATGGCACCACCGTATGAAGTGCTTGAGCTTTTCCATTCCCCGCTCATCTGCGAGAAGGTCCGTTTCATCCAGGACAAGAAGAATATGATTCACCGGTATGGGCGATTTCATTATTCCTCTCCGTAATAGTCCCTCATATAGGAACGAGATGGGGCGTAGCATAAGCGCCGGGAGAGGGATTCGAACCCTCGCTCCCCGTAAGGGGAAGTAGGTTAGCAACCTACCGCCTTAGACCTCTTGGCTATCCCGACATCCGTGATTGCTTAGTTTACTTATCCCTCCTCTGCGTATAATATAAATTTTGGTTTAACTTAATTGATTCAGACGTTTCTGACCTTTTCCCGTTATTTCCCATTTATAAGGTCTCTTTCCCTTCCGCTTCACTATTTGTTCGTCCTTCAACAAACGTAAGTGATGACGTGAAGTGGAATAACTCAAAACAGCTAAACTCGAGACTTCTGTTATGGTGAGTGCGTTCGCCCTGCCCATCACCTCAAGTATCTTCGTTCTCGCTTTTAACCCTCTTATAACATTTCTCTTACGCTCTAAATATGCATTGGGGTGATACTTTTTTCTTTGCATCCATTCAAAGGTATTTTCATCTAAATTTCGAAGTCTAAAAGGCTTACTTAATAGACTCCTCGTTTCCTTTGCCTTTGTTGAAGTAACAATACAAATGCTACAATTGCAATCACGACCACAACGGCGATAATAGCATAATTCCTGAGCGTTCTGCCTCCAACTGCGGACCCTGCTTTAGCTTCTGCCTCTTTCGCGGAATCCACTGCCTTATTAGCTTCTTCTAATGCATCCTCAGACCTGCCTTCATTATATAACTGCTGAGAATTGTTCAGATATTCCTTAGCCAATACAAGGCTCTCCTTCGCACCAGCTACGTTAAGGCCAGCCTCTTCAGCGTTAGTAATTTCCTCATTCGCTTTTGTTATCGTCTCGTTTGCTTCGTGCCACATGCTAAGGGCATCTTCTATTATCTCAGATGTTACATACTCCTTTACGCATATTACTGGATATTCTTCCTTTATCTTCTGCGTTATGTTCAACAGTGCGATTTCTTCTTCCGTCCTCTTATTTACTTCCGGTGCTTGCCCCGTTAACGTTATTCTTGCTTCTGTCACTTTTCTGTGGTCTATCGTGAAAGGGCTTTTGCATTCCTTGGGCGTGCCATCTATACTTATGCCCCATACCAGCTCTTTCAGATTAGAATGGAAAAGTAGTTCGGATTCGTCCCCTTCTATCTCCTTGCTGAAGTTGGTTAATGCAACGCTTATGGTAACTTCACTGCCGTTCTTTACCATCCCGGATATAGCTTCATAGTTTACAGATGGTTGTGAGACCTCCACAAACTGCGGATTCTCTTCTGCAACGCATACGCTCATGCTGAGCGGCATCAAACAAAACGCACCTATGACGACAAGTAAGGTCAATATATGGCGGGAGTTATTTTTCAATGGTATCACCTTTCTTTTCTCGCGTACCTCAGAACAAAGGCTTTATAGTATCGTTTGTATCCAAGAGCTCTTTGTATTCTTTCTCTTTCTCGCTTGATACTTCTTTTATCTGCTCTTGTGCTTCGGCACCAATCTCTTGTAACTCTTTTATCCGCGGGATATCCGACACGCCTGAAAACAGAACGACCGTAGATACATGCCGCCCCTTTACCAGTGGATAATCACCGCCCCTCACTTCTTTCCCTCTTATCATCTCTTCTATTCGCATCTTTGACTTCTCTATACCCTTCCTGCTTAACTCCTTCGGTGGCCCTGCTGCGATTATCAATGCCTTCTCCGCAGTTGAAACATCACATGGTATCGTTAATCTACCTGCTACTGCTCTCCGCACCAAAGAGGTAATCCTTGTAACCGTATCCAGATTCTCCATGGCCTTCTTTTTACCAAATAACTTCTTAAATAATCCTTCACTCGATATTTCTTCCGATGCATATCCAATCGTCGATATCCCGCCTCCTTTCAGTGTGTTCATCACCTCTGCCGCATCTACGACCATCTGCCCCACTTCATTCGCCTCTCCTGCACCGAACAAAATCCCGAATCGCCTCACAATTTCTTCATTTATGTCCTCAAATGCTTCCTTTACGCTCTCCCCGCCCTTCTTCCATGCATCATTATCAAAAAGGAAAAGATTGTCTACCTCATTCACAAACGTCACCAGGCTTCTTGCAGCATTTAACGAATACAGGCTCCCCTCATCTTTCGACGGTAATATCCCAAGCCCGTAAACCGGTTCCTCGTATAGCTTCTTCAATCTTCTTGCTAATACAGGTGCACCGCCAGACCCGGTCCCGCCCCCTAAACCCGCTACTATCAGAAAAGCATCAACCTGATGTGTTCCTCGTTTATCTATCTCGCTCTGTATCGTAAAAACCTCATCGGTAGCAACCTGCGCGCCTAATTCATTATCCGCACCGATTCCATGCCCTTTCGTGAGTGACTCTCCTACAAGCACTCTATCATCCATGGGTATATTCTTTATCCCCATCAAATCTGACCGTGCTGTATTGATAGCCAATGCGCGAATCACGAAATTCTGCCCTGTCTTCTTAGCAAGCTCTAAAAATGCATCCGCAACTCGCCCTCCTGCCTGTCCATAACCTATCACGAATACCCGCATTTTATTTCCCCCCTTTCTTCTTTACCACCTATTAATGCCAACAACTCTCGTATTATACTTCTCCAACAGTAAGCGAGAGTATATAAAACTTTCGGTTTGTCATATAGCTTTACCTTCATTTTCGCTTTCTTCTTATCCTTCTCTTTTTCATTTGTTTATAGTATTATATTCATTTATGGTAATTTGAAGATTTTAAAACGATGTTCTTGCTATACATATTTAAACGCACGTCACCCATAGATATCCGGCTTTTTTTCAAACCAGTGCCTCTGTTGTGATTTACTACTAATTCCTCCACCTTCCCTGTCTCGTCAGCAAAAATAATATCCTCCACGCTACCTATACAATCGCCCCCTGCCGTTATAACTTTTTTATCCAGGATAGATTTAGCAAACATCTTCATCGCCTTACCCCTGTCTCTCGGTATAAAGTCCATGATAAAGATTCCGCTCTTTCTAATCTCCATTACATCCTGTCCCAATAAGTCACTAATCGCCTTTATATCCACGACGTCTTCCAGCTTGAGACCAAGTCGGTATAAAATAACATATGCTAAACACTGCGAGAACGCGAACGGATAGATAGCTGCAAACTTACCATGCATCCGTATCATCTCTTTATCCTCAGGGTCAAACAGGTAATCGTCCACGGCTTCTCGAACTTCACGCGTAATCACCGCTTTTACCGCCTCGACACCTATCGAACCCTTCTCTATTCCCTTCGCTTCACACATCTGGATTGCGTACGGAACAAAATGTTCTACCGCATCTTCCGCAATGTCTTCAAAGATGAAATTCCACGGGAACAATTTTGACCTCAAGTAAGCAACTACTTTTTCCTTCTCTTCTTTCCCTTTCTTCTTCCACCACATCTCTTCTCTTCTCTTTTGTTTTAATGAAGGACTTCACTTTTTAAAAAACTTTAATATCTTATGAATGTTCAAGCTCGAATTTGAAATACCGACCTTTTTCATCTTCCCTTCATCTTCGCTTGTTTTGGCATTACAGATTCTCCATACCATTTCACCAAAGTCCGTCGCTTCGTATTTATCATCATATTCCTTCATCAAGCTATATTCCCATCCATCGCCCACTAAATACGCTACACCATTAACCAGCTCTTTATCATAAATATCTCTCACCAGCTCCTTATACTCCTTATCTTCCCTGTGAGAAATCTCTTTTATCTCCTTCATCCCCAGTCTCCTCCCTTCTTTGAGCAGTGTCCCTAACACAATAAAAGCGTATTCATTTTGCTTGAGCAGCTCACAACACTTATCTATGGTATTCTCCATGCCGAGCATCTGCTTCGCAGTCTCCTGAATCATCATTATTACGTATCCCAAGACTTCCAAAGATGACCGCTCGTCAGCTAAATTAACCTTTATTCCTTCCTTAGAGAAGGTAGCTACTTTGAACTGAATACTTGGAGATGGCGCGCCAAAAAAGAGGTTTGTAAGAGCGAAGAAAAACTCTTCAGAAATCGGCTCGTGTTCGCTATCGTAAGGGAAGAAGTCATCTTCAAAGAGGTCTAAATTTGGGGCTAATTCCGCTGTCATCTCCAATATTTCTTTTTCGATTTCCTCTAACTTCATAAAGGCACCGCTTATGTCGTCCACCTCTTTTCGTAGCCGCTTCGCTTCTACCTCTAATTGGTCCTTTAGCTTTCCCCCAATGCCCTTCTCCAATAGCTTCTCTATCTCTTCCAGCCTATTTCCGCCGGCACTTTCGGCGGTTATTTCTTGCAATCGCCAATATTCATGAGCTAATGCATTTGCCTTTTCATTGAATTTCTCCACCATCTCTACACTCCCTTCTCTAAGGGTCAAAATTAAAATATACCTTATATATTATATAATTAACCTTCGTAGAAGATCATAAGTGAGGTCCAAATTATCATTCTTGCACGTTCACACATTCACCACTATCTCCAAAATGAGCACTATGTCTAATGCTGTACGTGCACCGAAGCAAAACTATAAAACCTGACTATCACCTACTTAAATATGTGAAGTGGCTAAATAGAATACTGGGCAAGGAGGAAGAGGAAATACCGTCTGCAGTCTCCATAGATGAAATAGATACGTGGTTGGAGATGGTATCGAAATCGCTATTCCGTGGTCTGGATACAAATGCCAATCAGTTATACGACGGGATAAGAGATATACGTGAGCAACTTAAGCAAAACATCCACGAGCTTCAGGACGCTGAACCAAATGAGGAAGTGCCAGATTCTATCTCAAAAATAGGATTGGTAAGTCGGAAAAAAATGGTAAAAGATCTTTATTCGATGACCGAAAAAATTGCGATTCCAACCCAGACCGATTATAAAACGGTTTTATCTTTTTATAGCGCAACGACATCCAACCTGGAATTTCCTTTCGGCAAATCGCAGAAGAACATCTACTGTGTTCGTTCACTCTTCCCCGATGAGATTGAGGAAGTCATCTCAGATCTCACGCGATTGAGGGACCTTCTTAACCAGCTTATCATACCCATAAAGGGGAAAGAAAAACAGATTGCACATTTAGAAGAAGTGCCGGTAATAGTGCAAGATATAACGGAACTGAAATCCGGGATAGAAAAGGAGAAAGAGAACGTTGTTGATCAAGAAGAAGAATGTTCTGCACTCGAAAGGCGAATCGAAGCAGAAGAGGGTAAATTAAACAAGATAAAAGAAGAGGAAGAATGGATGCGGTTCAACGCACTTGAAAACGAATTAGTTTCGTTAGGAGAGGATTTAAACGCGCTTGAATCGAACGTTCGCAAATTGTTCTCGCCACTTAACAAAGCACTCAGTCTCTTGAAGAAGCAGGATGAGACTGGGCGGCATACCCTTACTCCGGAAGAGAGAAGAGCTATAGCTTCAATCTTGTCATCGCCAATTCAAGCGCTAGATGAAGATATTAACGGATTTCTCCTCGCTATAAGGAATATTATAGAAGGAGACCCCTCGGTCCTCAAGGATCGAAAGCGAGACACAACACTGAAATGGATAGACAATCTGTTAAATGCTGATCTATCCTCGATAAAGGGAAAACGTGATCGGCTGCAAGCACGAATTGCAGAGATCAAATGCAAGCTTTTGGATATGAAGATACTTAAAGATAAAGAGGAGATCGAGCAATCAGTTGTTTCGGCGAAGGGGAAACTCACTCAATTACAAGAAGGAATAACACGATCAAAAAGACACATAGTTTCGTTGGAAGAGGAGCTGAGAGAGAAGGAGCGGCCTTTGTTAGATACTTTGGAAGGAATTGCCGGTAAGAAAATTGATCTCACATTCGATCTATGAGCTCGGGTTTTGGACGGGCGTCGATACTTGGAACTGAGGTGGGACGGTAAAAACCACGCACCTTTTTAATTGTTACACCTTACAACAATAGGAACAAGCTAAAATGAATTCAGCGGCGCAGAACATCAAGTTCAAGGAAATAGAAGAGAAATGGCAGCGTAGCTGGGAAGAAGAGAAGATATTTGATGCTGAAATCGAACAAAAAGAGAAGTTCTTTTTGACAGCCCCTTATCCGTACACCTCTGGGCCGCTGCACATCGGCCATGGAAGAACGTACACCATAGCGGATATAATTGCGCGATTTAAGCGATTGCAAGGCTATAATGTCCTCTTTCCAATGGCGTTTCATGTTACGGGCACGCCGATCTTAGCGATCGCAGACAGCATTGCGAAAGGAGAAGAAGCGGTTGTAGAACGATATAATGATTATGTCTCGATTTACGAGGATGCAGCGCGGGTTGAAGAAATTGTCAAGACGTTTGATAAGCCGGAAATTGTTGCGGATTTCTTCGCCGAACGAATCTCAGAGGACTTTAAGAGGATGGGGTATTCCATAGATTGGCGAAGAAGGTTCAACACCACCGAGCCGATGTACAACAAGTTCATCGAGTGGCAGTTTAAAAAGCTTTATGACAAGGGCGTAATAAAAAAAGGGAAGTATCCAATTACGTATTCCTGTGAAGAGGGTTGTGCGGTTGGAGAGGACGATATCGGCGAGGGTGACACAGATAAAGTATCAATCATTGAATATACAACTTTAAAATTCAAACTGTGTGGCGATGATGCTTACTTAGTTGCTGCAACGCTGCGTCCTGAAACCATTTTTGGCATCACTAATCTCTGGATAAAACCTGATGCAACGTATGTTAAAGTTAAGGCCGGAGATGAATGCTGGATTGTGTCTAAGGAAGCTGCGGATAAATTGGGTTACCAGCGTGAAGACGTTGCGGTTTTAGAGGAAATAAAGGGGGGGGATTTGCTGTGGAAGCAGGCTAAGGAGCCTGTGGAGGATAGAGAAATCCCGATTTTCCCGGCAAGCCTCGTTGATGAAGATGTTGGCACAGGAGTGGTTTATTCGGTGCCCGCACATGCCCCGTATGATTACATGGGCGTAGAAGACCTGAGAAAGGCTGAAGGAATCGAAATCAAACCCATAAAGATCATAGACATTGAAGGGTACGACCTACCGGCGAAAGAGATCTGTGAAAAGATGGAAATCGAAAGCCAGGAGGATGAGCGTTTGGAGGAAGCCACGCAGATAATTTATAAAGATGAGTTTTATCGCGGTGTGTTGAATGAGCGGTGTAAGGATTTTGCAGGTATAAAAATCGCCGCGATTAAGGATGAGGTTAAGGATTGGTTAAAGGGCGAAAATATAGCCGATGTATTTTACGAGACTTCACGGAAGGCAGTAACGAGAGGCGGAGGGAAGGTAATCGTTGCAGTCCTGCAAGATCAGTGGTTCATCGATTACACACCGCAATGGTGGAAGGATGAGGGGCATAAACTCGTTGACAACATGCTGTTCTATCCGGACAAGTATAAGACGTATATGCAGGACATTATTGATTGGTTGGCGTTTAGACCCTGCGCGAGGAAACGGGGCTTAGGCACACAGTTTCCGTTTGAAAAGGAATGGATAATCGAATCGCTGAGTGATTCCACCATTTACATGGCGATGTACACCATAGCACACCTGCTCAGGAACGTGTCGGTTGATGCATTGGAAGAGAAGTTTTTTGATTACGTATTTCTGGGAATCGGCAATACGGAAGAAGTGGCAAAGGAGCTTCATATTGATGTGGACGTTTTGAAAAGACTTAAAGAAGAGTTTGAATACTGGTATCCTAATGATCAGCGACACACTGCGCCACCGCACCTCTCGAACCATCTGGTTTTCTTCTTGATGCACCATGCAGCGATATTTCCCGAACGTCACTGGCCGAAAGCGATAACCTTGAACGAGCTGATGATTCGGGAAGGGCATAAGATCTCAAAGAGCAAGGGAAATGTCATTCCGCTGGCACACGTCTCAGAGCTTTATGGCGTGGATTTATACCGGCTTTATTGCGCGCTTAATGCTGATTTCGCCAGTGTCGTCAATTGGCGGGAGCAGGACACTGATGCGTTGCGGAAACGGTTTAATGCTCTGGTAACAGTATTCGAGGAGAGCACATGGGCTGATGCATTACAAGAAGAGGAGTTTACGCATACTGATAGATGGCTGCTCTCGAAGGTTTATCGAAGGTTGCAGGAATCAATCGAGCGGTTTGAAGGCTTTAGAATACGTGAAGCTGGCATAAATGTGGTATTCAACCTGATGAATGACATAAGATATTATGAGAAACGTGCGAGCGTGGAACGGAGGAGGAGGATTGTCAGGAACATTCTGGATGACTGGCTAATAATTCTTTCGCCACTCATTCCGCATATCTGCGAAGAGCTCTGGCACAAACGGCACGATACGTTTATTTCGCTGCAAACGCTGCCAGCGATAAAAGAGGAGTTTATTGACGACTTAGTAGAGAAAGAAGAGGACTATGTGGTCTCCCTAGTTGGAGATGTACAGGAGATACTGAAGATTGCGCGGCTCAAGCCCCGCAAAATTTACCTTTATACTGCAGATGCGGAGACGGAGCAATGGAAGTGGGCGCTCTTCAAAGCGCTCAAGAATGTGCCCGATAAGGATAAGATAAAAGAGGCGATGCAGATACGAAAGGATAAGAGCACCGTGGATTTCGTAAAGCAGGTGATGAAAAGCAACTTAGATTATTTTGAGCTGAACGAGAAGGCGATTCTGGCACGCGAGAAAGAGTATTTAACGAAGGAGTTTGGCTGTGAAATAGGACTAAACGAGGACTACGATCCAAAGGGTAAGAAGAAGTTTGCGCTTCCGCTTAAACCTGCGATTTATGTGGAAGGGTGAAGGTAGCCACTCAAAATTCGGTGGGATTTTGATTCTTTTCTTTCACTCTACCTATTAAATCCTCAGCAGATACTGATCCTTGCCTCCTCTGCATGACCAATGCAATCCTTCACGTGGAAATCCTCCAGCATATTCTCAAATGCCTTCGTCTGGACGGAATAGATCTTGCCCTTACCTGACACAGTGGGCATGTACGCGCTTTGTCAAAGTAAACGGTATCAAACATTCCCATGTCTCGTAACCACCCCACCCCCCATTACCAAATAATTATTAAGTTTTTGTAACACTTTCTAAACATCCAGATTCATCACTTCCTTTGCATGGTCGTGTATAAACTTTCTTCTCGGTTCTACCTCCTCGCCCATCAGCACCGTAAAGAGCCAGTCTGCTTCTGCGGCATCCGCTAAATTCACCCGCTTTATGCACCGTGTAAGCGGGTTCATGGTTGTCTCCCATAACTGCTCGGGATTCATCTCGCCCAAACCTTTGTACCGCTGTATCTTCACACCGGCATCCCCGTCCTTCACGTTTAACTCCTCCAGAATCCTTGCGTATTCGTCATCGGTAAAGGCATATCGCACCTCTTTGCCCTTCTTCACCATATATAACGGTGGCATCGCTATATACACGTGGTTCATGCTTACTAACTCCTGCATGTAACGATAGAAGAAAGTGAGCAAGAGCGTTCGGATATGCGCACCGTCAATATCTGCATCGCTCATGAGGATTACCCTATGATAGCGCGTTTTTTCCACATCGAAATCCTCTCCTATTCCCGCACCCAGAGCAGTGACAAGCGCGCGGATTTCGGTACTCTTCAATATCTTGTCCAGCCGCGCCTTCTCCACGTTCAGAATCTTTCCTCTTATAGGCAGAATCGCCTGGAAGTTCTTATCTCGTGCCTGTTTCGCAGAGCCACCGGCAGAATCACCCTCTACGATATAAATCTCCTTTTTCGCTGGGTCTCTCTCAGAGCAGTCCGCAAGCTTCCCGGGCAGTGAATCCGTGATAAAATCTTTCTTCCTCACTATTTCACGCGCATGTCTTGCTGCTTCTCGTGCCCTCGCAGCATCCACTGCTTTCTTAATTATCGCAGTTGCATCCGTTGGATGCTCTTCCAGGAAATCCCACAGGTGTTCCCGCACAATCGATTCTACAATGCCCTTGACTTCGCTATTTCCGAGTTTTGTCTTTGTCTGCCCCTCGAATTGCGGATCCTTTAGCTGCAAACTTATTACTGCCGTGAGCCCTTCTCGCACGTCATCGCCATCCAAACTCATTTTTTTTAGCAGGTTATTCGCTCTGCCGTATTCATTAAGCGCCCTCGTTAACGCTGCTTTGAATCCACTGAGATGCTTACCACCTTCTATGGTCTTAACATTATTCACGAACGTGAAGATGTTCTCCGAATAGCTGTCGTTATACTGTATACCGATTTCAACTTTAACGTCATCCTTATCGTCTTCAAAAAGTATGTGTCCGTGCAGCACGCGCTTATCCCTGTTTATATATTCCAGGAATGAAGCAATGCCCCCCTCATACCTGAATGTTTTCCCTTCTCCTGTTCTTTCATCTTCCAAGGAAATAGAAAGCCCTTTATTCAAAAAGGCCAGCTCTCTCAGTCGAATTGTTAAAATATTCGCGTCAATTTCATACGAGCCAAAAATCCTGCTATCAGGTTTAAATCGCACCTTCGTCCCACATGCTCCGTTATTCTCTTCCGAGCAGCTCACCGCTTTTAATTCACATACCGGCTTGCCCCGCTCGTATCTTTGAGAATAGCTCTGCCCATTCCTGCACACTTCCACCTCCAGCCACTCTGAAAGTGCATTTACCACCGAAATCCCCACGCCGTGCAGCCCGCCGGCCACTTTATAAACCTTGTCATCAAATTTACCACCGGCATGCAGCTTTGTCATCACTACTTCCACCGCAGGAAGGTTATATTCTTTATGAATGTCTACAGGAATCCCCCTTCCATTATCACTTACCGTCACGGAGTTATCAGTGTGGATTATCACGTCAATAGCGGTGCAAAACCCTATTATGGCTTCATCCACGCTGTTGTCTAACACTTCGTTTACTAAATGATGAAGCCCTCGGGTGCCCGTATCACCAATGTACATGGCAGGTCTTTTTCGCACCGCTGTTAAGTCTTTTAAAACCTGTATATCCTTCGCGCTGTAGCTTCCTTCTTCCATTATCCCTGTATTATAAAAGATGCGTTAGATTTAAATAAAACATTTTACTTTACAGTGATGCACTGGGATTACTCGATGCCCCACGTCAATCTGCTTTCAAAGAGATAATTCAACAAAAACGCGCAAATAATCCCCACAATATTTGAGAGCAGATAGTACACGCCCACATACTCTGTTAGGAAGTAAAGAACACCGATATTTAGCGCTAATCCTCCAGAACGCCATAAATTGCTTTTGAGAATGCGCTTCATGAACTGTTCGACATGCGTGGTTTTTTGTTCCTTGAAAGTCCATCGGTCATTCATCAGAAATTGCAGGATGATGGCGATTTCAATTGCAATCGCGGAAGAATACAGATAGAAAATCCCCGCAACGTCTGTAAAGACCCAAAGAAAAAAAGTGTTAATTCCTGCACCAATAGCACCGACAATGGAGAACTTGATCAAACGAAGAAAGTCTCCTTTCAGAGCTGCTACTCGATCCAGTAGTTTCATCGTTTTGACCATAGTAGTATATCCTTACAAAGCAAAAGGTTTTTTCTTTAACACAGGTTTTCTTTTTTAAAAAAGAAAAAGTGTTGCGGAGGTTGCCGAGTGGACAAAGGCGTGAGGTTCAGGGCCTCATCCTGCAGGGGTTCGGGAGTTCGAATCTCCCCCTCCGCATGATTTTACCAGTAAATTTATATATACTAACGCACTACAATAGTGTATGGAGCGAAAAGAAGAAGTCGAGCTCAAGAAGAAGACTGAAACCATCAAAGAGCGAGCTATTTACGTTTATCTCCCCTCTCAAGAGATGGTTAAGGACTGGAAAAAGCGCGCGAAGAAGCGAGGGGCGTCCATCTCGAAGTTCGTTATCGAGCACGTCGAAAATTCGTTGCAACAAGAAGAAGATCCGTCCTACAGCTCACGTGGCGAATTAGTAAACGAGCTTAGCAAGTTAAAAGACGAATTAAAGGACCTGAAATCGGACAATCGACAGAAAAAAGTAGTAATTGATCGATTAGAAAACGAATTGAGGAGATATAGATCAGAGGTCTTTTTAGAGGAAGGATTCGAGGGAGTGAGAACGTACGATAAAGAGTTGGTTGGAATTTTGAAACAGCGAGAGGTTATAGATGACGATGGACTATTGAGAGAGCTCAACATTGACCCACGAGAGAGCGATTTGGTTAAGGCCGTGT
>JAUWQN010000029.1 GCA_030611045.1 Methanosarcinales archaeon | reverse complement strand
AAATTCAAAATCCAAATATCAAAACTGCCATACGGCCCCACGAGCATGTAAGACCCTGTAAAGGGGTTGGTTTTGAATTTGTAATTTTTATCATCTGGATTTGTTTAGGATTTCCACCCACAAGATTTTGAGCATTTACCTATTATCCATTCCCATCTGTGGCAGTATTCTCCGCTTAGCTTAAATATAAAACTTCCGAAAGAAATATTTTAGTAATTCATCGTTTTTCCAGATAAGGAAACGATAAAAAGGATCGTTAAAGAAGCGGTTGAGCCAGTGAATACAGGACTTCTTATCGCTACAATGAAAAGAAAATATCAGCCGGATTTCCTACTTATGCCAGCCGTGGTGAAGCTGCTAAAAACAGCCCTTTTCGCATTGCGCTCCGCGTAACAAACACAGATCGATCAGATCAAAGGAGTTTATTTAATAGTCAATCTATTCCTTTTCCTACTTAGAGGCTTTCATCTTTGCCTGAACTTCCTCTTTTAACTCCTCTTCGGTCTTCCCCTCGGTATCTATACCCATATACGCAGCTACTTCTTTTATGTCAACAGCTTCAGGCTTCGTCTCCGCTTTTGCCGTCGTCTTCGGTGTTGCTTCTTCGTCGCCGGTTATGGAATCTTCGAATTTCTTGAGGTTTAGTTCCGATTCACGTTTCGCTTTCTTGAACTCCCCCATTGCCGACCCAAAAGACTTGGCAAGCTGCGGCACCTTCGCTGCGCCGAATAACAAAACAATTGCCACTACTGCTATTACCATCATCTCGGTTGGACCAAGCATCGCTTTTTGCACCACCTACCTTAACTTCTTGTATATAATAATATGCAAGTATATATAAAGTTTATCGAAAAGTTTTGCCGTGATTTTATTTTATCTACGGCTACGTCCGATATATCGTGTTATCAACAATCCGAACTCAAACAGTGCTATTGACACCAGCGCCATGATCATTGAAATGCCCGTGGGATCCGCGAAGACGAAGAAAGCAATGCCCAGTATCAGCCCGTAGATTATCACCCGCTTATCCTTAAGCCATGAATGCGTGACTATCTTCAGCTTTACCGCTAAGATCATTACGAAAGGGATTTGAAAAATCAGTCCGAATCCCACCGCAGTATAAAGAATGATAGAAAAGATTTTTTTTGCGGAAAGTGCAACCTGTGCTACATCACCGGAGTAGTTGATGAGATAACCGAAGATCAGGGGAAGGACGAAGTAAAAGGCGAAGACCGCACCGATGCCATAACAACAGAGCGAAGGGAGAACAACCATCAGGCAAAATTTGCGCTCTGAAGGATATAAACCGGGCCGCATGAAAGCGAAAATCTCATATAATAGCAAGGGCATCGTAACAGAAAAAGCAAATAAAAAGGAGAACAAAAGCCGCACACTTATCCATTCCATCGGGCTATAAACAAACATAGCCATTTCTTCAGGAAAGAGATTATGGAATAATAAGTAGCGAAGCGAAATGTTTGAAAAGGGATATATGACCATAGTGGCAATACAGAAGGGGATTAAAACAACGGTGAGTCTTTTTCGTAGTTCTACAAGATGCTCTAATATCGGAATCTCCTCATCTCCTACCGGACCATCTACACTCAGAGCCTCATCGTCAGTTCTCTGCATTTTCTCTTTCGCGTTCACCGCAGTTTTAGCTTTTATCATCTCTTCACTCATAGTAATAGGGGCAGGCAATTGAAGATGGCAGGTATTTTTGAGGAGTTAGGATATATAGTAGAGGCAATAAAGAAAAAACTCATACTCGTTTTTGCCGTTATGCTTGCGGGATTCTTTGTTTCCTTTCAACTTTTAGATCCCGTGTTAGAGAAGATAAAGCAAGACCTCCTCCCTGAAGGTGCAACGCTCATCTATATCTCTCCCGTGGAGGTGATCATGCTGAAGTTGAAGATAGCTCTGGTCATCGGCGTAATACTTGCTGTTCCTCTTGTATGCTATTATATCTACAAGACCCTGAAGGTGCGATTGGGAATAAAGAATCCAATGAAAACATCACACCTTATTCTATTGCTGGGTTCTGCCGTTTCTCTGTTTATTATTGGGGTAAGCTATTCTTACTTCCTTATGTTGCGTTTTGTTCTAAAGTATCTCTACTATATGTCATCAGCAACAGGAGTTGTTGCCACGTACTCCATATACGAATTTGTATCGTTCGTCATCATAATAACGCTCATACTGGGGATAGCGTTTGAAGTTCCTATCGTTCTCGTCTTTGCCGTTCATTCCGGACTCGTCCCTATCGCTACGCTAAAGGAATATCGGCGATACATATACGTGGTAATGTTCGTCCTCGCTGCTTTTTTTACACCGCCGGATGTCGTGAGTCAGCTCATCGTCGCTTTTCCGTTGGTGATCTTCTATGAGATAGGTCTAATCGCTGCGAGGTTTGTTGATCGTAAACGTTCCGTTTCGGTTCAAGCTTCGTAGTTTGGATATTTGTATTCCGCGGGAGATTCTGAGGATACAAGATGCAGATGCAGATGCATCCCTGAACTTGTATCTTGTATCTTGGATCCTGCATCTTGCATCATGATTACCATATTCTCGCAGCGTTTCTAGCCAACTCGTTAGCATCTTTTTCCTCTCGCAGCATGCTCCCGTCTAACAGCAAATATGCGGCCTGGTTGTTGGAATCACCTTTTCGTGAAAACAAAGTGAGAATCTTACCTCCTTGTTGCACTTTTACACCCTCGCACGGCTCGTGACTCCTTATAATGGTCTTCACGCCTGAAATACGAAGTACTTCATCGGTAATATTCTCACCAAACAGCTTGCCGGCACCGCGTACCGACTCGAAACAGCCGTTAGCCTCAATCGGATCACTCCACAATAGCTCCTTAAAGGTGCTCGATGATGGATGCGTTTCATGTGCATGCGCAACATCATCAAGCGAGGTTATATTGCAAGGCACACCACCGTGCACCATCAAGTAGCGACCCGTAACCAGCACGGCGTACGGCAAATACTCCCACAGCTCCTTTACGGCCCTGTATAATGCCTTCCCCCGCTCACCATATTTCCTTACAAAGAACATGGGCAGCTCATGTGGTCTGAATGGCATGTCCGGTGGGCCTTCGTGATTACCCCGTAGCAGTATGACGCGCTCTCCCCGCCCTGCTAATACCTTCAACGTTAAAATCACAGAGTACACCTCAACGCTTTCCTCGCCCCGATCGCCGTAATCGCCAAGAAAGATAATTCTATTAGCTGTTGCCACCTCTCGCTGCTTTAATATATGAACCAGGCTTTCAAGGTCACCGTGAATATCGCCGTTAACAACCACACTCCTCACGGTGTAAGGATCGATGCGCACCAATCCGCTACCGTTTCGGAATCGGTGCTCCTCCGCCAACAGTTCCTTCGCTTCTGCAATCAATGCGGAGAATTCTTCTACATCCGCTTTAAACGCTTGCTCCACCCACTCGTCAATTTCTTCTGCATTCATAGTCATAGCAGCTTGTACCTGGAACGTGGATTTTTTACTGCACTATAATAAATTCTCTTTAGCTGAAAAGGTGTTTTATGTTTATGCTCAAGCCAAAATTAGACCGACAGCCGAACGCACAGCTCCCTCTACAGTTACTCCTATTTTCCACGATCTTCCTCCTCTTCAGCGCATTTATAGGCGCGGTCATCACCATCCATCCTCTGTACCTGAAGCTTTTTCTCGAAAAAGCGGAATTGGTGGGGCTCGTTGCTGCGTTGCCCTCTCTTGCCGGAATGGCCTTCAGCCTCCACGCTGGTGTCCTTGCTGATAAAAGCGGAAGGAAACGATTGTTAATCGCTTCGTTCCTCCTCCTATCAGCCGTGCTTTTCGTATTCTTCCTGAATACCAGCCTTTATGCTTTAATCGGATTGCAAATAGCATTTGGTGTTGCCATGGCCCCTGCTTGGATTGCCGGTGAGGCGTTTATTAAAGATATTTCCCCGGTGGGTAGGAGAGGCGAGTTCAGGTCTATTTTCGGCACATTTGCAAGTGCAGGTTGGCTTATAGGTCCTTTAATCGGTGGGTTTCTGGCAGAGCAATTTGGAATGAGAACCCCCTACTTTTTTGCCGCTATTCTGTTCTTCGTACCGGTGATCCTGGCACTCGAATTGAAAGATGATCACTGGAATGAAAATAGAAATTCTGAGAGAGAAGTAGCAGTGGAGGAGAACGAATTTTTTGCATTACTGACAGAGTTCTTGCGGCAGAGAGAACTCAAAGTTTTGGCGCTCGGCACCCTCTCGCTTTACTTCTGGTATGCTGTGAAATGGATTTTCGGTCCGTTGTTCCTTCACTACTTGGGCTACAGCCCCTTCATAATAGGACTCTGGATAGCTATCTCTTCCGCTCCTTACCTGCTTTTCCAAATACCGCTTGGTAAGTTAGGTGATAAGATTGGTAAAACCAAATTGATCTGTCTTGGTTTCGTAATTTCCACTATCTTTATCATACCCTTAGGATTTCTGCAGTCACTCCCCTGCCTCTTAGCAACGATATTTATTATATCGCTTGGCACGACCCTCGTAGATCCGTTAATAGAGGCACGAATTACGGATATTGTGCCGCGGGAAAGATATGGCGCTTATTCCGGTATATTTGAATTTGTGAAGACCTTAGGATTAATGTTAGGGCCTGTCGGTTCGTCGCTCGTCGTTTACCTATTTGACATCTCATATTCCTTCATACCCACTGTCATCTTCTTTATCCTGACCTTAGCACTTTTTCTGTACACGCGCCAATCGTTATGTAGGATATAATCAAATTATGTCACGGAGAACGCCTTAAGTAAGTTATGGAGGGTATAGCTGTGAACCTCAGATTAGGAATAACCGGGAAGCCGAGGATAGGGAAGTCAACAATCATAAAGGAAGTGATAAGGCGATTGAAAGCTGAAGGAATGGCTGTGGGTGGTATGCTTACGTCCGACATCCATGAAGGAGGGAGAAGAGTTGGATTCTCTATAGAGGACATAAGCACCGGAGAGAAGGGTATTTTGGCTCACGTGCAGCTCCACCAGAGCGGCCCAAAAGTGGGGCAATATACTGTTAATCTAACCGATTTGGATGCCATAGGTGCGCACTCGATAAATAATGCGCTCACACGTTCCGAACCACGTATAATCATCATAGATGAAATCGGACCGATGGAATTGAAGTCCCGACGATTCATAGAAGCGGTAGAAAAAGCAATGAATAGTGATAGTGATAAGCATCTAATTGTCTCAGTTCATCAGCGGTCAGCACACGAGTTGGTGAGGCACATAAGGAGCACGTTCGAGATACTGGAAGTTGTAGAAGAGAGCAGAGATGAACTGGCCACGGTTATAATTGATAGATGTTTACCGTAACTGCTTAAACACCGGTATTGTTTCCCGCTTATGCTGCGAAGCGTCCATCATCCGTTTTACTCGGTCCACTAATTCGGGGTCGCAACCGCTAAGATCTCCACTTTCTAACGCTAAGAAGATTTTATCCAGCGCATCATAACCCATTCCTATCTCATCCTCGTCTGTTTGACCCTCCCACAGACCTGCACTTGGTGCCTTCTCGATGATAACTCCGGGAATGCCAAGTTTCTCCGCCAATTTCCGTTCTTCGGTTTTCAGCACGTCGCCCAGCGGAAGTATATCCGCAGCACCATCGCCGTATTTGGTAAAATACCCTATAGAGAGTTCGCTCTTGTTCCCTGTACCTACTACCAGATAGTTACGTTTATTGGCGAAGTAATAAAGGCAAATCATCCTGAGACGCGGTTTGAGGTTAGCAACTGCAATATTTACATTTATATCTTTATCTATTGCTCCTTTCGCATCTACATCGTTCTCGCGCTCTTCTCCTACTTCTAATAGCTTTAACAAGACTGTGAAAATCTGAGAAAGGTCTATCTCCTTCGTCTCTATTCCAAACTGAGCGGCGACCATCTTCGCATGCTTTACATCTTCTTTACGTGAACCGCACGGCATTATCAAACCAAGCGTGGTATCGGGAAACGCTTTTTTACATAACACCGCTGCGACGGATGAGTCGAGGCCGCCACTCATTCCCAGGACCACGCCTTGAGCACCTGCCTCATTCACTCGTTCTCTTATCCATTTGCTTATTCTCGATGCCAGATCAGATGGATACATGCTTTTTCTCTACATTACCTACAGTTATATCCGGTCAGGAAGTACAGTTAGTTATTGTTGTAGGGCGCATGAAATAAAAAGATGCGTGGTTTTTACCGTTCCACATCATTCCGCGTGAATAAATAAGATCCATACTCAGCTTTTAGCTCTCCCCATGAGAGCGAGAGCTTTTTAAAGAGTTCTTTTCCTTCTTCCTCTGTAAGGTAGCTTTCTCGCACGGCATCCACGATGATGCCAATTGTTCCTGTAACCCTGGCACCCAGGATTTTGCAGACATTTCTCAACCTTCTGTCATCTGTTGCAATCACCACATCCTTCAGTCCCAAAACTGTGGCTATGACATCAGAATCCCCCGTCTCTTCTTTATCCCCCAGATTTAAAAGGGCTTTCTTACGCAGATCATCCGCGGGTTTCATGATTTCCGCTTTGCCCTCTCTCAAGAGATATATATGCAAGGGTGCTCCTTGCGAGTTCGCTCCTCAGTTCAGCTACCACCCTTTCAGGGATTAACACTCGCCATCGTAGGAGTTCGACCCGCTTAACAGTGCTCAATGCGATAATGACCGTGGATTCAAGGACAAGACGTGAGGTTGACGAACTCATTTTAATTCCTGCAAAGCTTCAACGTCCTCCTCAAGCTCTTCTGGACGAATTTGCACGATTAGATTCTTCTCTCTGGCAATGGCAAACCAATCAGCGAGGGCCAGCCCTGCAAATCTTGCTGCCTGCTTCACACTCGCCTTTCCTGAAACGTAAAGCTCGGTCGCTTTTCTGATACGAAGTTCATGGATACCTTCTTTGAGAGCGAGACGCAGAGCTTCCTCTTTATTCACGCCAAGTAACGATGCAAGTTTACCTACTTCCCTCTTCTCTATTTCGGATACCATGTTTTATCTATAATACGATTTTATTTATAAAGCGGGAATGAAAACAATCTATTTATGGCTGAGGTGTATTCTATTGATTGCGGGTAATTGTTGGACGGCCTCTATGGGTCGTTCACGTGCTGATTCAATTCCTTTCTGCCCGTTAGTATTGCGAGATTCATTCATTCAACATCCACCCACAAATGAAGTGAACGATATACCTCTTCCTCATCTTCTTTTCCGTAAATGCTTTTTCTAAAAGGGGTTTTAAACAATAAGAATTCTAATTTCTGGTCCTCGCCTGCCTTCGTTGCCCTAAAGGTAAACGGGCACTCCCACGTCTCATTATGCTCGAGTGCAATGTACTCTTCACCGATAACCGCTCCATCCAGTCGCACCCCTAACTGATAGGTGACCTGAGCATATTCGTGATTCACCACGCCGATGATTACCTCCCCTTCTTCTCCTACGCCCAAATTCGTTGGATAATTTTCCGCGTTCCCCTCAGGACCGAGTATGTAAAATTCCGTGAACTTTTCGCCTTCTTTTGGCGTTACGATTACATAAACGACCATGGAGATTGAAAGCACGATGGCTATAACGAGTATAACGGATAAAATCCTATCAATCTTTGTATCTTTTGCTTTGAATGATTCCTTGACCGCCGTGAAGGCACTCCCAAAATCAACCATAAACCGCTCCACTTCGAGAATCCTGCTCCTCCTTACATACGCCACGGCGGCAAGTACAATCGTAAATACTGACAGAACAATAAGAACAGGCGATAATCGAATCCCAAGCGGTGTGTAGTTCAATGCCAGGCCGAGCAGTGGCACAACTGCAATGCTCAACCCAAAACTCAAAGCGATCCGCTCAATCCCATCCAAATCATCTTTTCTCGGGAATAATGCGGCAATCAACGAATATCCCGGTAGGAAGAGCACTAAGGGCAGTCCAAGGATTATTCGCACAGGTGTCTCATTTAACGGTTGAATGAGGACAAAGGGTATGCATATAAATGTAAGTAGGACCACCAGTCCGAGGTCTTTTGGGAAGCGTTTTAGCACCAGCAATCTTATCCTCTCCATTCCTAAAAATACCGGATCATTTCTTTTAAACCTTTTTCTAAAATATACATTCTTACTTCATTCAGACAGGTAATTCAACTCCATCGAGTCCACTGATAGATCATAGGGGTAATGACTTCTGCATTCCTATTTGCCCACCCGTCCGATAAATTCGAGCCAATGAATCCCGCTCCACCGGTCACAACTGCTTTCATTCTATTATATTCCCCCTAAACGCTTGTGAAAGATATTTATGATTTCCGGACTTATCCAGAATCCCTTTTCTACTATTTCCTCAAATGTTCTTGCACACACAGCCCTATAAATAATCGTATCCTTGTACGCGTACGCCTTCAGTAATCCATGATGAGTTCTTCCGCTTTTTAGGAGATAGTTTTACCCGCTCATCAGGATCATATCCTGTATGTTTACAGAACTGGTAAAGTATTCTCAGGTAAACGCTCCTCGTGCGTGCTTGTGCTCTGCGTAAATCTTCTGAGATGGCGCAGTAGATTCCGGTATCGAGTGGTACTTTGATTTCCCGGCTTTCGTACCAACTCTATCCTCTATCCCAAAGTAGGTTTCCCAAGCTCGTAGCTTGTGTGGCTCATGCAGGTCAAACGTGCCAAATATCTTAGGCGTGTCTGTAGCCATTTTCAATCATGAAACAAAATGGCACAAGCCAATATAAAACCCCTATTTTTGATGGTTCCATCCGCTGTAGGGAATGGGCCCGATGCGATTCGAACGCATGACCTTCGCCTCGTAAAGGCGACGTCATTCCAACTAGACCACGGGCCCCTGAATCTGTGGCATTGCCGCTTTTATATCATATACACGTGCTTATAAAATTAATTGTATCATACATACGTATCAGAGTATCAGAGTATTCGAGCTTATGAACAGAGAAAAAGAGTACGATTTAATTGTTGTTGGGGCGGGTCCTGCAGGGATGACCGCGGGAATATTCGGTGCGAGAAGCGGGTTGAAAACGCTGGTGCTTGATAAGGGAATATGCGGCGGGTTATCAAATGAGGCAACAGATATAGACAACTATCCTGGCTTCGGAAGGATAGGGGGCATGGAACTGGCAGAAAAGATGAAAGCGCAAACGACAGAATATGCGGAGATTGAAGAGCTGGAAGGCGTTAGCAAAATAGAAATAAAGGAAAAAGAGAGAAAAATGCTTATTTTCACAGAGAAAGACTCGTATCTCTCAAATGCGGTGGTTCTGTGCACAGGAACTAAAAAACGGAAACTGGGCGTTAAAGGAGAAGATGAGTTTCTTGGACGGGGTGTATCGTATTGTGCTACATGTGATGGATTCTTCTTCAAAGATAAGTCGGTAATAGTGGTAGGCGGGGGGAACTCAGCAGTTAGAGGCGCGTTGTATCTAAAAAACGTCGGCTGTGCGGTAACAACGTTAATCCATAGAAGAGATGAACTCAGGGCGGAGCGGTATTTACAGAAAAAACTGGAAAAGGCTGGTGTGCATATCTTGTGGAATTCCGTGGTGAAGGAGATAAAAGGGGATAAAGCAGTGGGAAGTGTAGTTAGATACGATAAAGAGAGAGGGTTTGAGGATGAACTCCCGATAGATGGCGTGTTTGTATATGTCGGCGAGGAGCCGGTAAATGCATTAGCAACGCAAATGGATGTGACGCTTGACGAAGATGGATACATAATCACTGATAAAGGCCAGCGGACGAACCAAGAGCGAGTATACGCCGCGGGAGACATAACCGGGGGCGTGAGACAAATTGTCGTGGCGTGTGCAGAAGGTGCTATCGCTGCTACTTCTGCATATGAAGATTTAACAAGTTAAGGTGCAAAACCCGGAAGAGAACAGAGATATTGATTGAATTGAAAGCGCAAAGGAAGAAAGAAAGATGAGGGAGATAGGAATTGACGAAGCGGGTAAAGGTCCTGTGATAGGCTCAATGTTTGTTGCCGGGGTCTTGAATTTTGAGGGCTTGGAAGAGCTGGGTGTGAAAGATTCGAAACGATTGAGCCCTGCAAAGCGGGAATATCTGGCGGAACGCATAGAAGAAACGACTGATGTTTATTTGGTCGAGATGACCGCGAGCGAGATAGATGAAGGTAGAAAGGGGCATACGATGAATGAGATCATGGTTGAGCGGTTTTCAGACGTGATGAAGTATTTTCAGCCTGATAGAGCGATTGTAGATGCTGCAGATGTAAAACCAGAGCGGTTCGCTGCTAATCTTAGAGCGAACTACGAGAAGGAAGTAGATTCGGAGATTGAAATCATTTCTGAAAGCAAAGCAGATGACCGTTACCCTTTGGTCAGCGCAGCATCAATCGTTGCAAAGGTGCACCGAGATAGATCCATACGGGCGCTTGCGGTGAAGATGGGAGCTGAGATTGGAAGTGGCTATCCTGCGGACCCGAAAACCATTAAATTCCTGAAAGAGCTGCTCAACGAAACGGATTTGGAGGATATTCCGTTCTACGTGCGGAAATCTTGGAAGACAGTTGATTTATATATAACTAAGGGCTACAAATGAATGAAAAATGGTGACCCCTAAGAAGGATAAGGAAGAGGGGAAGCATAAAGAGTGTAGGGGAGATAAAGACGAAGCAGATTATGGTGAGACGGTAAAGGAATGTCCTGAATGTGGCGCTAAGAACCTGGTAAGAGATTATGGAAGAGCAGAGCTTTTTTGTTCGGAATGCGGATTGGTAGTAGCTGAGAATATTGTGGACCTTGGACCTGAATGGCGTGCCTTTGATTTCGAACAGGTGTCGAAAAGGGCGAGAGTTGGAGCACCGATGACATATCGGATACACGATAAAGGTCTGAGCACACTGGTCACGTGGTCTCCGACAGGTCAAGGACAATATAAGCTCAAGAGATGGCAACAGCGGACACACATTGCGAACACAACCGAAAGGAGCTTTATTTTCGCTCTTTCTGAGATAGATCGGATGGCGTGTGCGCTTAAACTGCCGATGAATATCAGGGAAGCATCTTCTATGTTATACCGGAAAGCAATGAAGCAACGTTTGATTCGCGGACGGAGCATAGAAGGTATAGCCACTGCGATATTATACATTACGTGTAGACAGTACGGGGTGCCGCGAACGCTGGAAGAGGTAAAGGATATCTCAAGGGTTGGGCAGAAGGAAATAAGCCGGGCATACCGCTTTCTTTTACGGGAGCTTGGCTTGAAAGTTACTCCTGCGTCTCCTGTTGATTTCGTGCCTCGTTTCTGCTCCTTACTCGATTTGAGCGGCGATATACGGTCAAAGGCAGTAGAGATAATAAAACGCGCAGCGGAGAGGGAATTAACCAACGGGCGAGGCCCAATAGGGATAGCAGCCGCGGCTATTTACATCGCAGCAATTTTAGGCGGTGAGCATCGTACACAGAAGGAAGTATCTGATGTTACAGGTGTGACTGAAGTTACGATACGGAACAGGTATAAAGAATTATCAGAGCAGTTAGATATAGACGTGCTTCTATAGCGGGTTAGAATTTATTTTGGAGTAAAAGGAGGAGAGCATTTTTGAAAGTTCTTCTATCTTTGGAGACAGGTTATTGAAGTTGTCTTCTTGAATAAAACCCAACTTATGTGCGATAATTATTTGTGTCTCTAACTCTGCACAAGAACCACGTGCAATGGCTAGAAATTGCTTAAAATCTTTTGATGTTTTTCGCAAATGCCCTTCAGCAATATTCGATGGAATAGAAACCGCAGCCCTTCTCATCTGTGCACTCAAACCATATTTCTCTTCTCCAGGAAATGAGGCAGTAATCTCGTAGACCATTGCTACAAGTTCTATCCCTTTTTGCCACACTTTTAATTCCTTAAAGCTCTTCATCGTTACTCCTTCTTTATCAGTAGGTTATCTATAAACTTGTCTTTTTAGCGGCTTAGTCTTTTGGTCATCTAATCTGCTAACCCCGCTAAATCTCTGAACCTCTAAACCTCTAAACCTCTAAACAACTTCTTAGTAGTGCCCTTGCCACTATCTTCGCAACTCTTAATGGTTCGGGCACTTTCCCATGCGTGGTGAATTTCTTAAGTATAGCACCAGCTTCGGCTTTTTCTGTACCTAAAAACCGTATCAAAACCTCAAATTGGTCTTGTAACTCCACAGGAGCACGATCTCCAAGCCGCTTATACGCTTCTATCCGTGAATCCCGCTCGTCTGCTTCAAAATGCTGGGCTATGTGTTCCTCCAAACCTTCGGATTCTTCGTACGTCACACAGATGAGTGGAATCTGCAGCCGTTTGTAAACTTCCATTATATCTATTATGTTGAACCAACTGATGACACAGCCATTTAACATCATCACGTTTATATCCTCGCGCTGCAGTGAATCGCAAAGACGCAATATCCCCTCGGTCGCATCCATTCCTCCTACGGTTATTTGCGCGAAACCGACACCGTCAATAATAAAATCAGAACGCATAACGATGCCTGCAAGCACTGACTTTTCATAGTCTCTCCTGAAGCTCTCTGCAATACCCAGTACTCGTATCCCCTTTTTATTTACATGCAGCACCATTACAAATAAGGGATTCTATCCCGCTCTTTTTGCTCTTTATATCTCCTTCTGAACACCGAGTCACTGCTCATTCGCTCTATCTCTCTATCCAATTTCTCGTCCAGCTTCTCCTGCTCTCCTGAGATATATTCCTTGCACAACGTATGAGTGGAATCAGAGGAGTATTGCTGAACACCAGCCATTATAATAGCTAAATCGGCTTTCTGAGGAGAGATCAGACCAAACGGGATTGGCGCGCCCACCCCCATAATCTTTTTTATCTCAGCGTCTATTTTCCCTACGTCCAAACCAAATCCTATTGCTTCATTACTCCCGGTCTGCTCAAACTTTAGCTGCCACATACTCTCCGGGCTGGAGATGAACATGTCGTACCGCCCTTTATGATTCAGTCCAGTTAACACTCTCCAATCTGCCCTGTCCTTGCTCTTATCCCATTTCTCTTTTAATGCCCGTGTTATATCCGCAGAAGACTGTATCCCCATCTTAGTTTTTATATATGAATATAGTATTACAACACTATAAATTTTTCTTTTCCGAGAACGCTTTTCGTTTTAATAAAAAGAAAAGGGTTCAATGATAGCAATAATTCTCGCAGGCGGAAAAGGCAGCAGGATGAACAGAGGAACCTACACGGCGAGCGAGAAGGCGCTTATACGGATAGGTAAACGCGGCAACCAGAAACGACTCTTAGATTTAGTTGTAGAAACCGTACGAGCATCAAACGTAGAAGATTTTTTCGTGGCTGTCACGAAAAGCACGCCGAAAACGAAAGAATATTGCAAATTTGCCAATTATAAAACCGTAGAGACACCGGGGGAAGGTTACCACGAAGATTTATGGTATCTGCTCCCTCGATACCCTGAGTTTGTATCCGTTGCCTGCGACATCCCTTTTTTAAGAAGCGAGCACATTAACGCGATAATAGACGCTTATCACTCGCATCGTGTCAGCGTTACTGGCGCTATTCCTCTGGATATGTTACCAGAAAGCGAAAGCATAACGCCAAGTCACTCGTTCGAGTACGGCGGAAAAGAGCTCGTTTCTTGCGGTATCAACGTGGTCACGAATTCAAAGGATTCGATACCGTTTATATTTGATGATCCCCTGCTTGCTATAAATATTAATACCGATGCTGATTTGCGCGTGGCAAGGAGAATATTAGCATTGAAATAAATCTTTTGCGGGCATGCAGGTCCGGCACAGGCGGCGATGATGAGGGCAGAGATTGGCTTGCCGGAAATGTCCTCCATTATGTTCCTCTATACTTCTCGGATTGTTTTCATAATCCTATCCCCGGATTTTCCGTCACCAAATGGATTCTCCCAATTACGTTTACCGATCATCTCTTTCGCACACCATAAAATCTTCTCTGGTTTTGTTCCCGCGAGCATGTTACTTCCAACTTCAACTGTTTCCGGTCGCTCAGTATTGTCCCGCAGGGTTACGCATGGTACCTGAAGGATGCACGCCTCTTCTTGAATCCCACCGGAATCTGTTAGAACAAGTGCAGTGTTTGCTTCGAGCTGCAGAAACTCCAGAAATCCAAGGGGTTCGATTAGCCTAATTTTGGATGCTTTCAGTCCAAACTCCTCTATTCTTTTCTTTGTTCTCGGATGGATCGGGAATAATATTGGTAGGTCAAACTCTTTGTGCACTCGTTCCAGACCTCTTAGTATGCTCCTCAGTCTTTCCTTTCTGTCAACGTTTTCTTGCCTGTGTGTAGTAACAAGGATGTATCCTTCTTTCTTTAGTTCCAGCTTGCTCAGCACATCCTTCTTTCTATTTGCGATTTCCAGGTTTTGCCAAACCGCATCAACAATTGTGTTACCAGTGACGTAAATCTTTCCTTCAGGCATTCCTTCTCCCAGTAGTATCCTCTTTGCGTTCTCAGTCGGTGCAAACAGATAGTCTGAGACATGGTCTGCCACGATTCTGTTTATTTCCTCAGGCATGCTTCTGTCATAGCTCCGCAATCCAGCTTCCACATGACCCAGCTTGATGTGCAGCTTTGCGGCAGCCAGTGCCCCTGCCAAAACAGTGTTTGTATCTCCAGCAACCAGAGCAAGGGATGGTAGCTCCTCTTGTAGAACCTTCTCGATTCCAATCAACATCTTGCCAGTTTGTTTTCCGTGACTGCTTGATCCAACGTCCAAATTATACCTCGCCCCCAGTAGATCCAGTTCTTCAAAGAAGATTTTGTCCATCTCATACGTATAATGCTGCCCCGTATGCAAGATGAAATAATCCAACTCCAGTTCTTCGCATGCCCTTATCACCGGGCTCATCTTAATTATCTCCGGGCGTGTTCCCATAATGATTGCGATTCTCATCATTTTCACAATCGTATTCACTCTTTTTTAACCTCCTGCGGATAGGACAGAGCTCGCCGATACTCGGCATCCGTTTGCTCTGCAACCGTTTTCCATGAATGTTTTTCCGCAAATCGTCTGCCATTTTTACCCATTTTATCTCTTCCCTCAGTGTCCCGTAATAGCTGAATAATTGCATCGCCCAGCTCTCGCTCGTTCCTTGACTCAACCAATAGAGCTGCATTGTCGAGTATCTCTGGCAATCCCCCAACGTTGGTTGCAACGACAGGCTTAGCCATTGCCATCGCTTCCAGTGCGAACAGGCTGGTGGCTTCGATCAAGCTTGGCAGCACTGCGATGTCGGCAGCGGCGAGATACTTTGGCATGAGGCTGTGGGGGACAGCACCAACAAATTCAACATGCTCTGAAACGCCTATATCAGCAGAGAGTGATTCCAACCTCGGTCTCTCAGGTCCATCGCCCGCGATTATCAGCTTGCATCGCTCCTCGCGGAGGACACGTTTCATTGTGCGGAGCAAGTATTCAAGTCCGTTCTTCTTTACCAGCCTCCTTGCGGTTAATAAAACCGGTAACGAATGATCCTGCTCTATTGGCTCAGTGCCTGGATGAAAATGGTTGAGATTGACGCCATTATGAATTACTTTCAGCCTATCTGCTGGTGCTCCCCAGGCAAGCACTTGCTCGGCGAAATACTTAGCAGTATGAATCTGAAGGCGGACGCGCTTGGCGAGCATAGGTGCCAAAAACCGTTCACAAGAACGGTAAAAACCAGCAGCTATGGGATTTGCTATCACATTCCAGACAGGGTAGTAAGAGCCGTGCAGAGTGTTTACTGCGACTGCGTGGTTCATCCTTGCGAGGTAACTTGCTATGAGCCCGCTCATATAGATGTGTCCATGGTAGATATCATAGCCTTTTAGCCGTCGTCCAAGCACGGCGAGCGGGAACAAAGCTTGTCTGGACAGCTTGAGGTTGCTATTGCTCCATGTCAGCCTCATGGTGTTTAAGCAATCAACGGGTAAGATACGCACACCATCAATGTAGCGCTCAGAACACGAATTCCGTGCACCTGTCAGGACGGTTACATCATTGCCAAGTGCAACAAGCTCCTTGCAAAGTTCTAAAATGGCAAGCTCTATCCCGCCCATTGTGTCACTGCTTAGGGGTCCCAACTCGTAAATATGCAGTATTTTCATCTTTACTTATCTTTTAGCTTATCTTTATCTTATCCTTTAATCCTGATGCTATCTTCCTTAGGGTAACTATTTTTGAGGTTTCTTCCATACACTTCAAAACATGCTCGAGAAATGCGGGTTTGAAAACGGGTTCGTATGACGGGTGGCAGTAGAGAACGAAAGGCGAAGAGCGGCTTAGCTTGTCCATGACACTCTCCAGTATTTGATTATCGCTGAGCCCATCATCGTTCAGCTCTCCGAAGGATCGCATGCTAACCGGTATTTGTAAGGTTCTGCAAACCTTGCCCTCGATCTCAATCTCAGGATAGAATGCGCACTCACCAATAAAGTCACTTGAATAACTGAATCCAAAATCATCCAGCACACTTAGAAACCTTGAGTTCACCGTAAACCCGGGGGATGCAAACGATTTTGGGTAAAACCCAAATGCCTGCTCGAACAGCTCACAGCCACGTAAAATCAAAGCACTTATCTCTTCCACGCTTTTCGAGTCAAGGTGGTTCATCCAGTTGTAGTGGTCGTATCCGTGCAGTCCGAGTTCGTGTCCAGCATTCAGGATCAAGCCAATGTTTTTGGATTCCTGAACCTGCCTTTTAAAGAGCAAACCATTAAATATGGTTAGCCCATACCGTTTGAATGCTTTTTTTCTGATGAAGTTCAACGGACTGAGATTGAGGCAATTCTTTATATTCCTGACTATGTTGTCCGGACCAGTAGCAACGAAAAAAGTCGCCTTTATTCCATGCCGGTTTAGCATGTCTAAGAGAACTGGCAGCGATTCTGCATCTCGGACACAATCAATGTCAACCCTGAGTCCTGCGTATTTCATTTTTAATTTCTTTTTGTAACCACAAGATTACACTGATTTTCACGAGAAACATTTTCTTAGAAAGAAAAGCTTTACCAAAAGAACTTATTTGTTTTTCTTTTAGCACAGGTTTTCTTTTTCTAAAAAAGAAAAAGTGTTGTGTTAATCTGTGTCAATAATTTATTTTCTTGTGAACATAAAAATAGACGTAAAGGAAGATAAGATACCATAAAGGAAACAGGATATAAATAGTCCAGTAGTGAGCAGTCCAGAGTGCAGCGTCGCCACGGTAATAGCCGACTAACAGCAGGATTATAAGTCTTATAAAACTCTGAACCCATGTTCCGACTACGCCAAAAATGAATACGTAACCTGCCTTCCTCGGAGGGAGAGGAATATCCAGCATCATCAACGCGAAGATTGCGATAAAGACGCCCATCGTTGCAGGTCCCGCACAGGCGGCAGTGATGAGAACCGAGATTGGCTCGCCGGTAGAGCTTAAAAAACTGATCCACTGCCCTTGACTCTCCAGCGGATAGCCAAGCCATGTCAATATCCACATCGCAGGTAAAATGATGGTTTTTGAATAGGGGAGCTCGGCAAATCTCTCAATAATCAGCGGGAATAAGATGGAAAAGCCATATATTCCCAGCAGGATTGACGGGATAAGCATTCCTTTACCAAAGAAGATAATGAAAACGGCAAGCCAGGCTAAGAGTAACTGGAAGACGAGAAAATCCGCAATAGCCGGCATAAGTAGCGAGGCTGTCAGGAGAACCAAACCAAGAGCGATGAAGACAGGGTTATATGATTCCGCCTTCATTCCCTGCAATATGCCCTCTCTCTTTAGCCACAGCCAGATACCACACAGCAAGAGAACACCCCACGGAGCGGCGTGGTGCAGTCCAAAGACGTAGCCAAATGAAAGCATTGAGGCGATGCTCTCCAAAGATTGATGGAAGAATACAAAGGATATGGTAAAACATATGGCAAAACAAAGCGCTGCTCTTTCAACCAGACTTCTCAATTCTTTGTTAGACATGACTTTCTTTCTTAAAATTAAAAGAAACCTTTCTTTAGAAAAGGAAGCGTTTACGAAGAGAAACTATTATTTTTTCTTTTGTTCTAAAAAGAAAAAGTGTACGGGAGTACACCTACCAGCACTGTATTGCCAATCCCATGAACTACGATGGGAGCCGTTAGGCTTCCTGTTTTGTAATACAGATAACCAAGTACCAGACCACCGAAAAATACGAAGACGAGCTCCGGAGTCGAGCGCCACGTGAGATGCATCACGGCGAACATGAAACTTGCGGACACAAGCCCAATCGTTGTGCCAAAAGCGTGTGACAGGCTTCGCTGGATCAAAGCCCTGAACAGTAGTTCCTCACCGAGAGCCACAAAAAAAATCATGTAGACAAAGTCCCTAAAAAGATGTCCGAACGAAAATGTAGGGAATGCAGGTGCTATTCCCAAGATGAAGTATTCTATCGTTCCAAAAGGGACTGCTATAACAATGCCAAGAAGTGCATATTTCAAAAACTTCTCCTTTTTAAAGCCCAGTTCTTCAAAACTGAGCTTCTTCTCGTAAATATAATAGAAACAGAGACCTATAATAGCGGCATAAACACAAGGGAGCAAATACGCTTGATTTAAGAAGAACCAGGGCAGCGAAGAGGTAAAGAGAATATATATTGGCACGAGTGCGAGACATTCAGCAGAGTCTACTACTTGCACGCTCATCTCTTTTACTGAAATCACAAAATATATCCCAAGGGCGGTAAACAACGCCAGGACGATGCCAATACGCACATCCAGATAGGCAAAGATATATTCGGTGAGGGAAATGGCGATAAATATGCCGATGATTAACAGCCATTCCCACTTAGAAATGCTCCTACTGCGTGCCATTTGTCATTGTATATAAAGTATAACTTCCTTCTATTTAAGACACTGATTTACACAGATTTACGCAGATTTATTTTTCTTCATTCTTTAAGTAATAGGTCACCTCTTCAATCGGCTGCAGCTCCCCCTCCTTGTAAACTACAAATGATACTTCTCCTTTAATAATCCTCTCCAGATAGATATGATGGATGTAAGTGAACTTCCCGCCGTTGCGGATTAATACATCTTCGGTGTACTTCTTTCCATCTACGGTCACGAGGATGGAGTAGTTCATATCCTTCTGCTCGTGATTGATGATGTCGAACTGTATAATTCGCTCATTCTCTTTCTCCAGCAACTGCGCTCGCTGCACCTCGCTGTACTCCATCTCACGAACCATTGGATGGAAGAAAGCAAGGACTAAAAGGACCGCCAGTATGACAAGTGAAAGGACATATACGATTTTAAGCTTTTCCATTTTTATTTCTCCGCATTATTTAATTTAGGTGTAAGGTTTTCCCTATCACCTTTAACCTATATGACCTATCACCCCCTTTAACTTTTCTTTGCTTTCCACCTCCTAAGTGCTGATTCCAAACCTCTAAGCATTTTTGCACATTCTTCATATCTTTGCCGATATTTCAAATATAAACCTTTCTTTAAAAAGAAAGCTTTACCAAAGAAACATCTAAAGGTGTTTTTCTTTTTCGTTAACGCTTTTTATGGGGCTCCGCCACACGACCCTGCAAGCCCCTGTAAAGGGATTATTTCTAAAAGAAAAGGGTTGTTCTGATACACTTCCAAATCCTCAAAACTCTGCGTGCTCTGCGCTCTCCGCGGTGATAAATCACTATATTTTTAGATATAGTGCCGGTGTAAGGTTTTAGGTCGTTCCTTCGCCTTTAATCATTGAACTGTCAACCATCAACTGTTTTTTCAACCCCCAATCTTTCTTGAACGGCTCTTTACCTGTGGATTCATAAACCATGCTAACCAGTACCCTCGCTTCCTTCCACGCTTCAACCTCTTCAAACCGCGCAATTTTCACGAAGATCAAGGAAAAGTTATTTATATAGCTATCATCTACATTATTATTGGTGGTTAATATGGCAGAAGTAGTGGTTAAGATTCCTAAGGATTTGGAGCATAGAATGAAAGAACTTCCAGAGGTAGATTGGTCAAGTGTAGCAAGGGTGCTCATAAGAGGTGAGGTATCCAGATTAGTTTTATTGAAATCCATTGTATCCAAAAGCAAATTGACTGAGGAAGACGCTCTGGAATTAGGGAAAAAGGTTAATGAAGGTCTGGCTAAGCGATACAATAAGTTGTTAGAAGAAAGAGGATTGTAAATGCTGCTGATTGTAGATGCAAATGTAATATTTGCTGCATTAATTGTGAAAGGCAAAACGTTTGAGTTGTTCGTATGGAACGAGTTGAATAACCGATTAGAGTTTGTGGCTCCCGAGTACTTATCCATGGAAATAGAAAATAATCTGGAAGAAGTATTGCGGAAATCCAAGTTAAGCAAAGCGGAATTTGAAGAAGTTTTAACAATGGTAGAATTGCAGATAGATTTTATTCCCGCAGACGAATTTATGGAATTCTTACATAAGGCTAAGAAAATTTCTCCAGCAAATGATTTTCCGTATGTAGCGCTATCCATGCACTTCAAGTCCAGAGGATATGAGGTAGGAATTTGGTCTAATGATACGGGATTGAAGAAAGCCATGGAAAAACGTGGAATTAATGTATTTCCTACACATCTGTTATTAAAAAGGCTTGGTTTGGTGTAACTGATTACATCCTTATCAAGGTTTTAGGCTTCCTATCACCTTTAACCTATAACCCATCACCTCTTGCCGCCCTCCTCCTCCTCATCACCACATACGCAACCGCGCATGCTGGTTAATGGTTTTTTGGTTGATGGTTTGTTGGTTGTTTTCAGGTAGCGGATGAACCCTTGCAGCAGTTTCGCCACTTTCGTGGACCTCTCCATCAGCAAGTTGAATGTGTCACTATCAAGATCAAGAAAGCATAATATCCAACTAAAATTAATTATTGACACAGATTAACGCCGATTAACGCAGAAGAAATCAAATCCGTGTAAATCAGTGTAAATCTGCGTCTTAAATAGGTAGCAGTTACTTTATATACAACAAGAAAGACGATGAACTCTCTGTTCGTCTGGCTCATAAAACCCTCTGCAATGTTAGACATCACAGATACAGCAGCACGCTGAATCTGATCCTTCAACCCCCAATCCTTCTTGAACGGCACCTTACCTGTGGATTCATAAACCATGCTGACCAGTACCCTCGCTTCCTTCCACGCTTCAACATCTTCAAACCGCGTAATTTTCACGTCTCTTCCCTCCTAACTAACCACTAACCACCAACCATCAACCATCAACCCTTCTTCCCCACCTTCCTCCTCATCACCACATACGCAACCGCGCACAGCATACAAACCGCAATCGCTGCGATTACTGTCGGGAACTCAGGAATGGCTGATTGTTCCACTGTGAAGTTGTCCTCAACGGTATAATTTGCATCCTCCCCTGCTTCACCATAGGTATTTGGCGCAGAGCCGGTAGTGTTAAAAACCACAGCATGCCATGTTCCCGCAGCCGAGCTTGTGTTGCTTGGGAAATAATATTGACTGCTCAGGGCTCCAGTCTCATTAGAGCTATTGGCTTCGGTCTGAGCCTTCCAGCCATCTGTATCGTAATACGCTACTTTATAGTCGTGGGTTTGCATAAATCCAGTCCCATGCATGTAAACGGTATGCTCGTCACCGCTGAATGTCTCATCCGGATTGTTATGTGCGGTATCGTTGTACGACCCCCAACTCATCACGGCATGGGGAACTGAATATGGCCACGGGTTTCCCTCTGTGATATTGGTTGAACGGTCACCACTTGAACTTGAGGTGCTGTACACATACACATTAATTTTGTGCCCGACCTCACTGCTTGTGAGTGCTTTGGATGTGCTTGAAGTTGCAGACGTAGCATGGCTTGTGAGGTTGAATTGAGTGCCAGTCGTCTCATCCCAGTATTCGACATTAATGTAGTCCTCGCCAGAACCAAAACCATCAGCAGAAGTCCATGTTGTGGTAATCGTCTCGCCATTCTTATAAGTGAGCTTGTCCGTAGTAACGCTTGAAATGGAAGTATGAGTAACATCAACCTTGAC